>CAZBXY010000028.1:36300-40102 GCA_964495365.1 uncultured Frigoriglobus sp.
CGCCCTTGCGGGCGGGGTTCGCCAGTCACTTCCCGATGGCGTACAGCGCCTTGTCGGTGCGGATGAAGATCCGCCCGTTGGCGATCGCCGGCGTACCGAGCGTCTCCTCGCCCAACTCGTTCACGGCCAGCACCTCGAACGTGTCGGCCTTGCCGTCGATGACGGTGCAGCCGCCGGTTTCGTTCAGGAAGTACACCTTCCCGTCGCCCGCGACCGGCGACGCGGAGAACGCGCCCTTGACCCGCTCCTTGTAGAGCAATTTGCCGGTCTTGGCGTCGGCGCACGTCGCGGTGCCCTGACCGGTGACCGCGTACACCTTGCCCAGGTACACCAGCGGCGACGGCATCCCCGGTTGCACGTCCTTCGCCTTCATCACCGGCTCGCCTTCTGGACCTTTCGGGCCGAGCTTGATCGCGGTCACGCCGCCCACCGGCATGTACAGCGTGTCGCCGTCCAGCGTGCCGGTCGGGATCGAGCCCTTCGTCAGTTTCGAGGCCCACCGTTTCTCGCCGCTGGCCGCGTCGTAGGCCGCCAGCCCGCTCGGCGCGTCGAACAGCACTTCGGTCGTGTTGCCGACGGTGCGAACGATCGGTGTGACCCAGTTGATGTCGCGCGGGCGCTCGGCCTTCCAGACGTTTTTACCGTACTTCGTGTCCACCGCCGCGAGGAACGACTCGCCGGCGTTGTCCATCGGGACGATGAGCCGGTCCCGCACCAGCACCGGTGAGGCCGCCATCCCGACCTGGTTCGTGACGGTCGGGTAGTCGCCCACGAGCGACCGGTACCAGCGGAGCGTGCCGTCGGTGTCGAAGGCCGCGAGATCGCCGGTGGCGAACAGCGCGTACACACCGGTTTCGTCCGCGACGGGCGTGTTCGCGGCCATGCACGACTTCGGGTGCGCCGCGGTGCCGCCGGTGGCCTGCAACTGGCGGTGCCAGAGTTGCTTGCCGGTGGTGGCGTCGAAGCACAGCACGTGCAACCGGTCGTCGCGGATGCCGCTGCTACAGGTGACGTACACGCGGTCGCCGAACACGATCGGCGACGACACCCCGCGGGCCGGCAGTGTGGCCTTCCACTTCTGGCCGGCGGTTTTGCTCCACTCGGTCGGCAGGTTCTTTTCGGGCGAGACGCCGGTCGCGTTCGGCCCCTTGAACTGCGCCCAGTCGGCAGCCGACAGAGTGACGGCCAGCGCGAGTGTGAGTGCGGAAGTCAGAAGGTAGCGGTTCACTTGTCCTCCTCCTTCGTTTCCTTGCCTGCGGGGATGAAGCCGAGCTTGACGGTCTTCTCTTTGCCGTCGGAGATGATCTTCTGCGAGAGCGGCAGCGGGCCGCCGGTGTCGTCGCAGACCCGCACCTGGAAGAACCACACCTTAGCCCAGTCCTCGCGCTGTGCGTTCTGCAACACCTTCAGGAGCAGCACGTTCTCGCCCTTCTTGAGCGTCCCCTTGCCGATGATGCCGTCGAACGGGGCGCCGTGGTGGTACTCGTCGTGCTCGCGGATCTTCTTGCCGTTCAGGAAGATCTGCACCGAGGTGATGCTCGCGACGCGGATGTCACACGGCGTCTCCTTGTCGGCGACGATCACCGCCCGCGCGTAGGCGACCGAGTCGGTGTAGCGTTCGAGGTCCGCGGGCTTGTCGATGAGCTTGTTCAGGTCGAACTTGCCGTACCGGTCGGTGGTGGACGCCGGCACCCACTTCAGTTCCGCCCCGGTCTTGCCCTTGAAGGTGCCGGTCGTATCGGGCGCCGCCTCCGGCGGGTACGCGGTGGTGAACGCCTTGTTCGCGGGGTTGTCGAACGGCCCGACGAGCGCCACGTGGGTCACGCACCCGAAGTGCTCGCTGACGCTCGCCTTCCCGCCGTTCTCGCCGACCTTTTTGGCGAGCAGATCGACCTGATCCTTGTCACGGGTGAACGTGAACAGTTTCTCCAGGTCGGCCTTGATCGTCGGCCTAGCGGCTTTTTCGAGACTATCCAGCTCTCGCGCGATCGCGTCGCGCCGCAGGTCGGGGGATTTGTCGTTGAGGAACCCCGGCAAGAGCCGGTCCTTCGCCGTCGCGTCCTGGCCGACGAGCAGTTCGTAAGCCACGCGGCGCGCGGACGGGGCGAACTTCGTGTCCTTTACGAATGCTTCGAGCTTGTCGGCCGGGAGCGGGCGCTTCGCCTCCTTCTCCTTTTCGGCGATCGCATCGACCGCGGCGCGGAGCCAGTTGGTCGCGGTCGGGTTGGTCTCGTCGAACGCTTCGAGCGTGGGCATGAGCGCCGGGGCGCCCTTGCTCACGAGCGTCTTCCACGCCGGGCCGGCGTCTTCGTTGCCCTTGCCCTCTTTGGTGACCTTCTTAATGGCCGCCAGTGCCCGAGTTGTCTCCTCGTCGGCCGCACCCGCCGGCGCAGCCGGGCGAGCGGGTAGCTCACCCGGTGCGGCGTCGGCGGAGAAACGGGCCGGCGCGAGTGCGCTGGCGGTCGCGGTGACGAGCGCGAACAGGGCGATGCGATTCCACAGCCGCATGGAACGTCTCCCGTGGGAGGAATGAACAGCCGGGTTATTTCTGGGGAGTGGGAACGGAAAGTCAATGAAGCGGCACGCGGGCGGCTTCCATCTTCTGGCGCAGGTCCGCGAAGTACGCGGAGAGTTCGTCGGCCGATTTCACCTTCCCGCGCGAACACGACCCGGTCGAACACCCGCCCTTTGCTTCGCCCTCGGTGCCGCACGACGAGCACCCGCTGGCGTCGGACCCGCAACCGGGCTTCCCGCAGCCTTCGGAGGTCGGTTGCGGGTCGCGCGTGACGGGCGTTTGGGTAAGATCGAGCAACCGAACCGAGAGGCCGAACCGCGCGGACAGCTCCGCGAACAGCGGAGTCGCGTCGCACGCGCCCCAAGCGAGTCCGTGCAGGATCAGCCGATCATCGAGCGTGAGTTCTGCGTCCACGAACGTGAGCGGAAGCCCGCGGTCGGCCGCGGCGGCGCCCGCGAGCGCGAGCAACTCGGCTTCGCGCTCCGGGGAAGCCGCCACGCGGGCCTCATCGCCGGCGGTGGCGACGCGGAGCAACTCGCCCTCGGTGGAGAGCGATGAGGTGAACTGTTCGCCCGGTTCGCACAGCGCCACGCCGACTTCGACGCCCCGCGGGCCGCGCACGACGACCCGCACGCCCCGTGCGACCGCCGCGGGTGCGGTGAACCGGCCGACGAAGCCCGACCGGCCGAACTGGACAAGAGAAGAAGTCACTTGGGCGGTTCCTGCTCGAAGCCCATGAACTCCCGCATGTTGCGGTCGTACTCGTACTGGCCGCCTTCCGAACTGAGGTCGAGCCGCAGTTCGTTAATCACCTTGACGCTCAGATCCTTCCACCACAGCGCCCAGCACGCGGAGCAGATGTCCTTGTGGATGCGCGCGCCGATCGCGTCCGGCACCGGCGGCGCAGCCAGTTGCGTCGCGCGCTTGCCCTCCATGCACCCGGGGCGCTGACACCGGAAGCCCGTTCCGGGGCCGCCGTCATCGACCTGCGCCACCTGGCGCGTCGGCACCGGCGTGCCGAGTTGCGTGAGGAGTTTGGCCATCGCGTCGCGGGGCATTCGGTCGCCGCGATCGTCCGCGACCGTCCAGCCCTTCGTGAGTACCTCGGCGGCCTCGGCCTTCTGGTCGAGTTTGATGAGGCACTCGCCGAGCAACTGGAACACCTTCGAGAACTCCGGGGTGATTTCCAGGGTGCGGCGGAACGACTTGGCGGCCTCCTCGACCTGCCCGTCGTCCATGAGGAACTGGCCGAGCCGGAAGTGCGCCAGGTCGTTGTCCGGGTCTTCC
>CAZBXY010000029.1:0-39828 GCA_964495365.1 uncultured Frigoriglobus sp.
TTTCGCTCAAGGCGGCCAAGGCGGCCAACTTGGCCACGTGGTACCCCTGATACCCCGTCGGGGTGACTCGTTTCCGGCGGAACCCGGCCGACATCGGCGGGGGTATTCTTCAACACGATTGGGTATTAGTCGGTGGGTGGCCCAGCGAGTCAACCCGGCCGGCTCACGCCGGCGGTTCGACCGGCAATTTTTAACTGGAATACGTACAAGACCAGAGCATCGGCCCGCCCGTAGCTACTTCTTCCGCCGCCGCTCGTAGGTTCGCAGGTACGTCTCGATGTGCTCGTGCATGTCTTTGGGCGCGAAGCCGTAGAGCTGCATCTCCTCCATCGCCCGCTCGCACGTCCACCCCTGGTACTCCATGCGGAAGATCGCGCACATCGTCCCGGTGCGGTGGATGCCCGCGAAGCAGTGGACCAGAACCGGGTGGTTCTCCGGCTTCTCCATCACGTCGAGGAACTCCTGCACCGCCTGCTCCGCGGGGATCTCGCCCTTCTCGTCGGCCCCCCACACCCGCGGCGCGATCCGCACGAACTTCAGCTTCTTCGCCGCGCACACCTCTTCCTCCCATGCGTCTTGCGCCGAGTCGTTGGGGTTGCGTTTCGAAGCCCGGAGCGTGACCACCGTCTTGATGTTGTAGTCGTGGATCACCCGTTCCAGCCCGGCCGGGGTGAGTTGCCCGCTGCGGTACAACACGCCCTCTTCCACCACGCGCAGGTTGCGCAGGTGCAGGTTGCGGTGCATCGCGTACACCAGCGGCGCCGCGGCGACCAGCGCCAGAACCGTTGCGGCGAGTACGAACTGCCACCGTTTGGGCATGGCCCTGCCTCCCGAAGGTGCAGAACCCTACCATGCCCGGCGGGATGAGGAAAGGCGGATCGGGGCGAACCCGGAGCGTGAGCGACGGGGTGGGCGGATCGCTCAGCATAGACGCCACCCCGTCGCTCACGCTCCGGGTTCGCCACCCTACACCGCCAGCGGCTTCGAGTTGGGTTGATTCTGAGTCGGCCGCACGCGGCGCCACGCGGCGCCGGCGAGGCGCACCAGCACGCTGCCGGCCTCGATCGGCGGCGGCTCCGCGGCCGTCAGGTTCGGCCTAAAGATCATCAGGAGGAGGAGCGGCAAGTACCACAGCACGTACTGCCCGCCGCGGTCGCCGTGCCAGAACTGAATGGCGATCAGCACCGCGGCCGATTGCGCCAACAGGTGCGAGAGGTTCTTCGGGGTCGGCCAGAACGCGACCGCCACGACGAACCCCACGAACAGCACGAACAGCGGCAGCCGGTACGCCCAGTGCGAGCCGTTCCAGATACTCTCGGTGGTCGGCGCGGTCCACGGCTTCCAGTCGGTCAGGTGGAGGGCCGACACCAGCCCCTGCCCGGTCGGGCCGTCGATCCAGAGCACCAGCGCGGTGACGCCGACGCTCAGAACGGCCGCGGCGAGGAACGCCAGTCCGAACCGGCTCGCCCCGCGGCGGCTGTAGAACCCGAACCACAGCGGGAACAGCGCCAGCGGGAACACCGACGTGCCCGCGGCCAGCCCCAACAGCCACCCCGCGACCGTCGGCCGGCGGTAGCAGTATACCGCCCACACCAAAAACGCGGTGGGCCAGACGTGGTGGACCTGCCCGATGTTGTACGCGGTGTACGGTAAGAGCGTGTACAGCGCCGCGGCCCCCACGCCCGCGGTGATGTCGCCGAAGTGCCGCCAGCCGATCATCACCAGTCCGACGAGCACCGCGGTGTGGCACAACATGGCCAGCCCGCGCACGGCCCAGAACCGCACCGCCGCCGGCGACGCGTCGCTCCCGTTGCTGGTTTGCGCCTGCTGCACGACGGCGGTCGCGGTGTCTTGCGCCTGTTCGATCGACGCGGGCTTCCGCCCCACCTGCTCCTGCTCCCGCTGGTCGGGCGTGGGCCGCAGCGCGACCGCGGTCAGCCCGACGTAAAGGGCGACCCCGAACCAACTGAGCGCGTGGATGTTCATGTTCGCGGTCACCGCGGGCCGGCGCACGAGCGCGAGGTCGAACACCGCGCGCAGGAACCAGTACAGCGACCCGGCGAGCAGCCACCCGTAGCCCAGCGCGCGCTCACGGGCCGCGCGGCTCGCGAGCGCAACGTACTCGTCCCCGGTCGCGCTACTCGCCGCTTCCGACAGCGCCGCGGACTCCTGCAAGATGAGGAACCCCGGTACGAGCAGGAACAGCATCAGCAGGTCGAGGTTGCGGATCGACAGGAGCTTGGTGAACTGGAAGAACAGCGCGACGGTGAGGAACAGCGCGAAGTAGAACCACGTCGCGGCGTTGGGGAGTCGGAAATCGAGGAAGACGGACGGTTCCACGGCTGTGCCCCGACGGTGGCAATCCGATTGCGAGTCTGTGTCCCGACCGACCGGCCGGGAGGCCCGGGCAGCGAAGGGGCGAACGGTTTGTAGATACGCACACCACGAACCGTCGTCAAGCGCCCGTCCGAAAGTACCCAGATTCCGCACGCGACAGAACCGACAATCTCGCTACACGCGGCATTTCCGTACCCCCTGGCTCATACAATGCCTGATTGCGGCGAGTGTACGCTTCGCGGAGGTTGGGAAATGCGGATCCTGCTCACCAACGACGACGGCATCTACGCGCCCGGGCTGCGGGCGCTGCGCAAGGAGCTGCTCGAACTCGGCAGCGTGACGGTCGTGGCCCCCGCGACCGAGCAGAGCGCGGCCGGGCACTCGGTCACGCTCCTCAACCCGCTCCTGGTGAGCGAGGTCTTCGAGGACGACAAGACGTTCATCGGGTGGGCGGTGGAGGGGCGCCCGGCGGACTGCGTGAAGCTCGCGCTTCTGGAACTGCTGCCGGAACCGCCGGACGTGATCGTCAGCGGGATGAACGCCGGCAGTAACGCGGGGATCAACGTGCTGTACTCGGGCACCGTGGCGGCGGCGATCGAGGGCGCGTTCTACCGGCACACCGCGATCGCGGTCTCGCTGGAATACGACAAGAAGATTTACGACTTCCCGAAGGGCGCCCATTACGCTCGCAAGGTGATCGAACAGATCCTCGCGCACAACCCGCCGGCGGGGAGCCTGTTCAACGTGAACCTGCCGGTGCTGGAGCGCGGCCCGATCAAGGGCGTGAAGGTGCTGCCGCAGAACGTGTCGCCGTACAGCGAGAAGTTCGACCGCCGGGTGAACCCGCGGGGCCGGACGTACTTCTGGGCCGGCCCGGACTTCGAGTGCCCCGACCCGCACCCGGATACCGACGTGACCGCGCTCAACGAGAGCTACATCACGGTGACGCCGCTCAAGTTCGACCTCACCGACCACGCCCGGTTGCAACAGGTGAAGCAATGGGAGTGGAAGGTGTAGAGTAGTAGGCACACGCCGTGTGCCGTTGCTATTCCTCTGTGTGAAGCGACGGCACACGGCGTGTGCCTACTACTCTGAAAGCCCGTCCTTGATTTGGAGCAATGGGATTCGATTGCGCCCGAGCGGCTACTCCGCGTCCCACACGACGACGCGGCCGAGGTCGCCGCCGGCGGCCAGGCGCAGCCCGTCGGGGGCGTAGGTCACGCAGTATACGCGGCCGATGTCCCACTGGTAATTCGCCCGCTCCTTGCCGGTGGCCGTGTCCCACAAGCGCACCGTCTGGTCCCAACTGCCCGTCATCACCGTGCCGCCGTCCGGGCTGAAGCCGACCGCGGCCACCTGCCCCTTGTGGCCCTTCAGTACCAACCGCTCGCGGCGTTTCTCCACGTCGTAGACGAGCGTGGTCCAATCGACCGCAACGGCCATCGCGCGGCCGTCGGCGCTCATGGCGACCGCCGAACACCCGCCCTTCTGCGGGAAGTCCACCGGCCTCGACGGGCTGGTGATGTCCAGGAGCCGCAGCTTGCGGTGCCCCGTCAGCCACGCGACCAGCTTCTTCTTCGCACAGGCGGCCACCGCCCGCACGCCGTTGGGTTCATGGAAAGAGTGGGGCAACTTGCGGTCGGCGGAGATGTCCCAAAGTTCGAGTGTGCCGGCGGAGGTGGGTTTCAGTCGGTTCCCGATCCCAAATGCGACCAGGCGTTCGTTGATGACGGCCAGGGATGTGATCGGGCGATCGCCCTGCGGTCCGAACTGCGTCCACACCCCGTCTCCTTCTGGTCGCCACGTGGCCCATCCGAATTCGCCGCCAGCGATCACGCCCGCACCGTTTGGGAGGTAGTCGATCGCGTGGACCGGGAAGCTCTTGATCTGGCGCTCGCGGAGCGAACTGACGCGGCCGTCGGAGTCGCGCAAGAAGAGCGATCCGTCCTTGGCCCCGGTTGCCAGCGTCAGCCCGTCGGGCGAAAACGCCACGGTGTATACCACCGACTTGTGATCCACCGTGGTCGATTGCGACCTGTGGTCTTCGTACAGCAACATCAGCCAACCCTTTAACTCAGGTCCGCTTCGCCTGCTTCGCAGTCTTGCTTGTGCCTGCTTCGCAGTCTTGCTTGTGCTCTCGCAGTCTCGCTTGTGGGCGGGCACCCGTCCGGTATCCTGGAGATTGTACCGTTGTCCCCCGCCGCGTGCGACCCATGATGATCGAGTGGACCGACAAGGATCCCGAAACCGGGGCCAAGCGCTCCGTCCGGGCGGAGAAATTCGCCCGAAAATGGACCTTTCGGGTCCAGTCCCGGCGCTACACGAACTGGGAACCGGTCCCGCGCCCGTCGCGGGACATGTGGGAGGAACTGCTCGACGCCCTCGAGCGCCGGCTCCCGCGCCGCGAAGGAGTGACGGAGGAAGACGTGAAACAGGTTCGCGCCGCCCTCGCGGCTCTACCGAGCGAAGAAGCTGAGCCGCACGATGAACGCAGAGAAAGACACGATTAAAGCCATGAAGAGAGATTGATCTGAACTCTGGTTTCTGTCTGAATCGTGTTTTGTCTGCGTTCATCGCGCGGCTTCTTCTCTTTTCCTGTGGCTTGCTCCATCCATGCCTTACACACCCATCCTCGCGACGCTCGGGTACGTGTTCTCCCCCGACGGGCGGCGGGTGCTGATGATCCACCGCAACGCCCGGCCCGACGACGCGCACTTCGGCAAGTACAACGGGCTGGGCGGGAAACTCGACGCCGGCGAGGACGTTGTCGCGGGGCTGAAGCGCGAGATCCGCGAGGAGGCCGGGATCGAGTGCGGGGCGATCCAGCTCGCCGGGACGATTTCCTGGCCCGGGTTCGGCAAGTGCGGCGAGGACTGGTTCGGATTCATCTTTCGCGTGAACTCGTTCACCGGCACGCCGCTTGCCGCAAATGCCGAGGGGGCGCTGGAGTGGGTCGAGATCGAGCGCGTTCCGACCCTGCCGCTGTGGGAGGGCGACCGGTACTTCCTGCCGCTGGTTTTCGACTCCGCGGCCCCGCAATTTCATGGCGTGATGCCCTATCGGGCCGGCCAACCGCTCGGCTGGAGCTACACGGCGCTGGGCCGGTGAGATGGGCCGAGTTTGCGGGTGATTCGGGGGAAACCGCCCCGGCCCCGCGTCCCCGCCACTTCGTGTGCTACAGTTCGTGAAGAATATTAATGCCCGCGCCACACGCGGACGCTCGCTCGAATGCCCTTCTGTGGGGTTCGGTGTTGACTCTTCCTCCCAACGTCCGTTCGACCACGCCCGGCGCGTTCGCCTTCGCCGTCGGGGCTGAGCCGTCGCCCGGCTACCGGCTGCGGTGCGTCCGCGGGCGCGGCGGGTTCGCGGAGGTGTGGGAGGCCGAGTCCCCCAACGGCCCGCCGGTCGCGCTCAAATTCATGCCCTCGTCGAACGCGACCACGACGGCCCGCGAGCTGCGCTCGGTCAAGTCGTTCCAGAGCCTCGAACACCCCAATATCGTCAAGACCTACGGCCTGTGGTCGGTGCCGGGGTACATCGTCATCAACATGGAACTGGCCGAGGCCACGCTCCTCGACCTGATGCAGCTCTACCACAACGACCTGGGCCAGCCGATCGACCCGGCGGTGTTGTGCATGTACCTGTGGCAGGTGGGCGAGGCGCTGGACTTCCTCAACGCCCGCCGGCACACCCGCGACGGGCGCCGGGTCGGGTTCCAGCACGGCGACGTCAAGCCCAACAACATCTTGCTGTTCGGCGATGTGGCAAAACTGACCGACCACGGGCTGGCGACCCCGACCTACGGGCCGACGACCCCGTGCCCGCGGCAGGGCACCCGCGAGTACGCGGCGCCGGAGGTGTTCCTCGGCTCGCTTTCGGACTGGTCCGACCAGTACAGCCTCGCGGTCACGTATTACGCGCTGCGGGCCGGGAAGTTCCCGTTCCCGCCGCCCCCGAAGGAAACGTCGCGGAGCTACAACCGCCCGCTGGCCGACCTCAGCGGGGTGACGGAGGCCGAGCGCCCGGCGCTCATCCGCGCGCTGGCCCCGATCCCGTCGAACCGGTTCCCGACGTGCCGCGACTTCATGTCGGCGCTGGTCAAATCGCTCGGGTTGCGGGTCGAACCGGTTGTCCCCGACGACAGCGGACAGGTTCGCGTGGTCCGGGACGGACCGATCAAGAGCGGGTCGAGCAGCCAGTACCGCAAATTGCCGAGCTAGAAAGTTCTGAGTGGGCAGTGGGCAGTGGGCAGAGAAAGACAGCTTCATCTTGCCTCTGCTCTGCCCACTGCCCACTCTTCACTGCCCACTCTCTCCGGTTCCCCCATACGCCCCCGTTTGTTTCCCGCTCGCGGCGCCCGTCGGGAGGGTCGCCGGCGGCAGACCCTTGCTCGCCGAACTCGCCGGCGGCGGGAGCGGGATGCGGTCCTCGAACTTCGGGGGCGGAATGCGGTCGTCGCCGCGCCGGCAGCACCGGCACAACCGGCAGCACCCGATCGATTGAACCGCCATCAGAAGAACCAGTCCGGCCAGAATCCGCGCGCGCATGTCCGTGTGCCTCCTCCGCGAGTCGGCGGTCGATACCGTCGGCCCCGACCGCGGGCAAGTCGAAGGACCGCGATTGTGGGGTGCGATCCGCCGTTCCCTGGTAGACTAAAAAGGCACGGCATTGAAGGTGCGAAGAAGCAATGCCGCCCCACACCCGCACGAACCCGCCAACCGAGGCCCATCATGTTGAACCTCCCGCGCCTGTTCGCGTCGCCGGAAGCTGCGTACTCTTCGCGCCGCGAGTTCCTCGGCCGGGCCGGGGGCGGGTTCGGCCTGCTCGCGCTCGCCGACCTGCTCCGCGCGGAGGAGAAAGCGGCCGAAGACCCGCTCGCGCCGCGCAAGCCGCACTTCGCGGGCAAGGCGAAGTCGGTCATCTGGCTGTTCATGAACGGTGGGCCGAGTCAGGTCGATACCTGGGACCACAAGCCGGAACTCGACACGCGCGACGGGCAGGAACTCAAGGGCTTCGACCCGAACACCGGGTTCTTCAACGGGCAGGTCGGCCCGCTCATGAAGTCGCCGTTCAAGTGGGCCAAACACGGCCAGTGCGGGAAGATGGTCAGCGAACTGTTCCCGCACATGGCCAAGCACGTTGACAAGATGGCGTTCATTCACTCGCTGTGGAGCGACTCGAACAACCACTCCCCGGCGCTGTTCAAGATGAACACCGGGATGGCGCGCATGGGCTTCCCGTGCGTCGGGAGTTGGGTCACCTACGGCCTCGGCAGCGAGAGCCGCAACCTCCCGGCGTTCTGCGTGATGTACGACACGCTCGGGCGCGGAATCCCGAAGGGGCACGCGATCAACTGGGGCGCCGGGTTCCTCCCCACCGTGTTCCAGGGCACCGCGTTCAAGCCGCAGGGCGAACCGATCGACAACCTCACCCGTCCCTCCGACATCACCGCGGAGCGGCAGCGGAGCCAGCTCGATTTGCTGGCGAAACTCAACAAGAAGGGCGCGGAGAAGCAACCGGGCGAGGCGGACTGGACCGCGCGCGTGGAGAGCTACGAACTGGCCTACCGGATGCAGATGGCCGCCCCGGACGCGCTCGACCTCTCGAAGGAGACCGCCGAAACGCAAAAACTCTACGGCCTCGATAACCCGAAGGCGACGCACTTCGCCAAGCAGTGCCTGATCGCCCGGCGATTGGTCGAGCGCGGGGTGCGGTTCGTGCAAATCTACTCGGGCGGGATGGAAAACGACTTGAGTTGGGACGGGCACAACAACATCGCCAAGAACCACGGCGGGTTCGCCCAGGAAACCGATCAGCCGATCGCGGCTTTGCTCGAAGACCTGGCCCGCAAGGGACTTCTGGACAGTACGCTGGTCATCTGGGGCGGCGAGTTCGGCCGCTTGCCGATCGTGCAGAAGGGCAACAACGGCCGCGACCACAACCCGCACACGATCACCTACTGGCTCGCCGGCGGCGGGGTGAAGGGTGGCGTGAGTTACGGCGCATCGGACGAAATCGGCTTCAAAGCCGTGGAGAACCGCGTGAGCATCAACGACTTCCACGCGACCGTGCTTCACCTGATGGGCCTGGACCACAAGAAGCTGACCTACCGCTACAACGGCCGCGACTTCAGGTTAACGGATGTCGCGGGCACGGTGGTGAAGGACATTCTGGTCTGAGGCGAGCCGGGAGCGTGAGCGACCGGAGTTTGACGGAGGGCACAATGATGAACGCGATTCGCGGTACGATTCAGAACGGCAAGGTGGTCTTCGACGCGCCCCCGAACTGGCCGGAGGGCAAAGAAGTCCTCGTCGTCGATCCGGCCGAGGCGAACAAGTCAGTTCCGCCTGTGCCGCCCGTGCCGATGATGACCGAAGAGGAACAGGGCGACGACCCGGAATCGATCGCCCGGTGGCTGACCGCGTTCGACGCGATCCCGGTCGCAAAAACGTCTCCGTTCGACGACCCGGCGGTAGTCGCGTGGCGGGAGACGATGCGCCGATTCAACATCGAAGCCGTTCGCAAGCAGATGCAGGAGGCGCCCGAATGAGTCGGCGCTATCTGTTGGACTCCGGGCCAGCCGGCGACTGCATCTTTCGCCGCCGCGGAGTGTTCGAGCGCGCCCGTGAAGCCCGTCTTCGCGGGGCCAAAATCGGGATCGGTTTGCCCGTCCTGGGGGAACTCGTCGGAGGCATCGAGGCGAGCGCGACGCGAGAGGAGAACTGGCCGATCCTCTGCCGCGGGTTGGCCACGTTCGTGTTGTGGCCGTTCGACGAGGCCGCCGCGTGGGAGTACGGCCGGCTCTACGCCGAACTGCGCCGGATCGGGCGGCCGATCCAGCAGATCGATATGCAGATTGCCGCGATCGCACTGACGTTGGGTGACTGTACGGTCGTGACCACCGATTCGGACCTTGCCGCCGTTCCCGGACTGCGCGTCGAGAACTGGACCTCGCCTTGAGCGAAGGATTACCCCCCGCGCGGGGGCGGGACCGGCAGGATCATCGTCTCCGCGCCGGTTTTGGGCGGCGGGGGCGCCGCTTCCGCGGCGCGGTGCGCGGCGCTTCGCAACTGTTCCTCGCGGACCTGCACCTGATAGGCCATGTTCGCGAACACGCGGGCCAGCGTGCCCAGGGCGTCGTCCCGCTCGGCCACCGCCGACAACAGCGCCGGGTCGAACGTGCCCTGTTCCACCCGCTCCGCAGCCCGGGTCAGGGCGGTCACCGCGGCCAGGTATTCGGCCTCCTGGTCGCGCAGCCGGCGCTTGTCCAGGCACGCGTGAACGCGGGCGTACAGCAGGACCGGTTCGTAGGGCTTCTGGAGGTAGTCCTCCGCCCCCATCTCGATGCACCGGACGATGCTCTCCATCTCATCGACCGCGGAGATCATGATGATCGGGATGGCCACCAGCTCGGGGTCGGCCTTCATCGCGCGGAGCACCTCGTACCCGTCCACGCCGGGCATCATGATGTCGCACAGCACCAGATCGAACCGCCGCCCGGCCAGCGCGGCGAGCGCCTGCTTACCGTCGGCGGCTTCGGTGGTCGCGTACCCGTGCTTGTTCAGCCGCCGGCACAGCATGACGCGGTTCGCGTCGTTGTCCTCGACCACCAGAATGTGCTTCGGGTGAACCGTGCAAACGTCCTTCTCCTCCACCTTGGGCGGGATCTGAAGTACGGGGCGCTTGGCGGTGTCGGTTTTGGGCGCGCGCCGGACCGCGGTCAGCGCCGTGGGGTCGGGCGGCGTGACCGGCTCGGCGCCGAGGTCGATCGTGTCGTCGGTCGCGGAGGGCGCGGCCGGTGGGGGCGGAGGCGCGGCGGCCCGTGCTTTGGCGCGTTCGAGCGCCTCCTCGATCTTCTTGAACAGCGACTCCCAATCGACCGGTTTGGTCTCGAACTCCTCGCACCCGGCGGCGAACGCCTTCTCCCGGGCGTCGCGGGTCGCGTGGGCCGAGAGTACCAATACCGGGATCGCCGCGGTCGCCGGGTCGGCCTTGATGCGCCGGGTCGCCTCCCACCCGTCCATGTCGGGCAGCCCCAGGTCCATCAGCACGAGGTCGGGCTTCTCGGTCTTGGTGAGTGCGACGGCGCTCAACCCGTTCTCGGCCGGGACGACGGCGTACCCCTTGCGCTCCAGCCGGCGCCGGAACAGATCGCGGTTCACCTGTTCGTCTTCGACCAGGAGGAGGCGGGGCATAGGCTGCGTCCGGTGGGTTGCGGGAGTGTGTACCCAGTTTACCCGATCGGGGCGGTTGGGCACACAAGAAGCACAGGGCGGAAGCCCTGTGGCACCGGGCACCGCGCGCCATTACAATCACCTCACCCGTCCCTCTCCGCACGGTTATGCTCATGCGCGCCTGGTTCCGCAACGTCTACCTCGCCACGACCACGCTCGCGGCGGGCATGTACGTCACGCTCTGGTACTTCGTGCAGTCGTTCCGCCGCGGCACGTTCACGGGGCACTTCGCGTACCCCGAGCAGCCGATTCCGGTGCGCCCGCGATACCGCGGGTTTCACCGGTTCGACCTCACGACCTGCATCGGGTGCGACAAGTGCGCCCGCGCCTGCCCGGTCGATTGCATCTACATCGACAAGGAGAAGGCCCCGCCGCCGGCGAAGGGGTTCGTCGTCACCGGGTTCAAGATCGATTACACGAAGTGCATGTTCTGCGCGCTGTGCGTCGATCCGTGCCCGGTCGATTGCATCTTCATGGGATCGAACCACGACATCAGCACCTACACCCGCGACGGGTGCGTGGTCGATTACGCGAAACTGCCGCTGGCGGTCGCGTGGGGACAAGCGACGCTCAACCCGACCGCGGTGCAGGAGTCGAAGCGCGTCCCGCTGCCGGTGTGGACGAAGGGGAGTGCGAGTGCGGGTGTGAGTGAAGAAAAGAAAGCAAGCCCGAGCGCGAGTGAAGAAAAGAAGTGACCGGCGGTTTTTGGTTTTCCTCACACTCACACCCGCACTCACACTCATGACCGAACTCGTTCTCTTCGTCCTGATCTTCCTCACCGCGGGCGCGACGCTGCTCGCGGCGAACCTCGTTCTGGGTTGGTTCATCCGCCCGGACAAGCCCAGTCCGGAGAAGGCCGAGGTGTACGAGTGCGGCGAAAAGCCGGTCGGCGATGCGTGGATCCAGTTCGACCTGCGGTTCTACGTCGTCGCACTGCTGTTCGTCATCTTCGACGTGGAACTGGCGTTCTTCTTCCCGTGGGCGGTGGTGTTCGGCAGCGCGACGCGGGCCGCCGACGACTCGCAACCGGCGGAAGTGCGTGTGGAAGCGGCGGCGAACCTGCAACCGCAAGGACCCGCGTCCGCCCCCGGCGCCGATCGCGCCCCGCCCGCGCCGGGTGCCGCCAAGCACCTCGCGTGGATCGCGTTCGCCGACATCATGGTGTTCTTCGGCGTGCTGCTGGTCGGGTTCGCCTACTTGTGGCGCCGCGGTGACCTCGAATGGGTGCGCTCGACGGCCGCACAGACCCCCGCGGAGGGTAGTGGGCCATGATTGACGTGACCCAGCCCTCCGCCGATCGGTCGCCCGACGCGGCCCGGACCGCCCAGCCGGCCGCGGGGTACGACCTCGGCGACGAAATCGGCCGCGGCGGGATGGGCGTCGTGTATCGGGCGCGGGATCGCGGGCTGGACCGCGAAGTCGCCGTCAAATTGCTCCTGGAGCGGTACGCGCCCACCTCCGGCACCGCGGCGCGGTTCCTCGACGAGGCCCGCATCACCGGGCGACTCCAGCACCCCGGCATCCCCGCGGTGTATCAGGTCGGAACGTGGGGAGACGGCCGGCCGTTCCTCGCGATGAAGCTCATCAAGGGCCAAACGCTCGACGCACTCCTGACGGCCGAGGGCCACGGCCCGACGCGGTGGCTCGGCGCGTTCGAGAGCATCTGTCACGCCGTCGGCTACGCGCACTCGCGCGCCGTCATCCACCGCGACCTGAAACCGCAGAACGTGATGGTCGGGAGCTTTGGCGAGGTCCAGGTGATGGACTGGGGGCTGGCGAAAGTCCTGGTCCCGGGCGGTGAACCGTCGGCGCAACCTCAACCCGCCGCGAGCGTGGCGACGTTCGCGGCGAGCGAGATTCGCCCGTTGCGCGACTCGGACGGCACGCTCACGCAGGCCGGGTCGGTCCTCGGCACGCCGGCGTACATGCCCCCGGAGCAGGCCGCGGGCGAAACCGACAAGATCGACCGCCGGGCCGACGTGTTCGGCCTCGGTTCGATTCTGTGCATGATGCTGACGGGCAAGCCGCCCTATGAAGGCGTGAGCGCCGAGTCGGTGCGGCTCGATGCGATGCGCGGCAAGACCGACGCCGCGTTCCGCCGGCTGGACGAATGCGGCGCAGAACCAGATGTGGTTTCGCTGTGCAAGCGGTGTCTGGCGTTCGAGCCGGCCGACCGGCCCGCGGACGCCGACGCCGTGGCGAAGGAAATCGCCCGCATCCGCGCGGCGGCCGACGACCGCGCCCGGCAGGCCGAACTCGCCCAGACGCGGGCGGAAGTGCAAGTCGCCGAGCAGCGGAAGCGCCGGCGGGTGATCGAGTGGGCCGCCGCCGCGGTCGCGGTGGTGTTCGCCGGCGGGCTGACCGCGGCGCTGTGGCAGGCGAAGGTCGCCACGCGCGAAGCATTTGACGCCGAGGTCGCACGGGACGACGCCGTGAAGGAGCGGGAGCGTGCCGACGCCGCCCGGATCGCCGCCGACGCGCAACGGACGCGGGCCGACGCCCGGCTGGGCGTCGCGGCCGACGCGATCGCGCGGACCATCACGCGGGTCGGCGAGCCGCTCTGGGCGACGCGCCCGGAACTCCAGGCCGAGCGCCGGGCCACCCTCGAAAGCGCCATCGCGTTTTTGAACGGCCTGGGGGAAGAGGACCGCAAGGCCCCCGCGGTGCGGGCACAGTTGGCCCGCGCGCATTTGCTCCTGGCCGCCGCGCTGATGGCGCTCTCCGAGTACGACCGGAGCGAAACGGTTCTGGCGACCGCGGGCGCGTTGTTCGACGGCCTCGTGGCCGAGTTCCCGCGCGACCCGGTCTACCACCGCGGACGGATCGAGGTGATCGTCTTCCAGGGCCACACCGCGGCGCTGCGCGGCAAGACCGCGGACGCCCTCGCGACCTACGAGCGCGCCCACAAACTCGCCGAGGAAACGGTCGCCCTCGACCCGGTTTCGGAGGAATCGCAGGTCACCCTCGCCGACATCAAGTCGTCGCTGGCCCAGTTCTTCTCGTTTCAGAACCCGGGCCGTTCCGCCGTCTACCACGCCGAGGCGCTCAAGATCGGCGAGGCGCTGCGGGCGAGTCGTCCGACGAGTTACCGGGGCACGCTGGTCGTCCTGACCTCGCTCGTCAACCTCGGGGCGGCCGATACCTCGACCGGTCGGCTCCGCGACGCGCTCGCCCGGTTCGACCGGGCCGGCGCCCTGTTCGAGGAACTCGACCGGCTGACCCCGACCAGCGCCCGCGCGGTCGAGTTGGCCGGGATCACCCGCGCCGCCCTGGCGACCAATCGCGGGGCCGTGCTGTTCCGCACGGGAAAGCGGGACGAGGGCCTCGCCGGCGTTCGCGACGGCCTGCGACAAATCAACCAGTTGCTGACGATTCAGCCCAAATCGTTCCCGTTGCGGGTTCACAAGCTCCAGTACGCCGTGCTGTTCGCCGAAATGCTCACACGCGCGCGCCGGTTCACCGACGCCGAGGCGGCGTTCGCGGAGGTCGAGCGCGAGCAGAAGGCCCTTCTGAGGGACACCCCGACGGCCGCCTGGCTCAACGAGTTCGGTTCGATGCAGCGGTCGAACTTCCTGGTCGAACAGGCCCGCGCCGGGCAGACCGGGGCGGTGGAGCGCGGCGCCGCCGAACTGCTCGCCCCGGGCCGCGGCAGCGCGTCGGTGCCGACGATCCGCTACAACGTGGCCTGTGCGTTCGCCCAACTGGTCGAGTTCGGCCCGGCCGACCAGCGCGAGGCACACGCGACGCGGGCCGTCGGGTTGCTCGCGGAGGTGTTCGCCGCGCGGTACTTCGCGGTGCCCGGCAACAACGCCCATCTCGACGCCGACACCGATCTCGATCCGCTCCGTGAGCGGGCCGATTTCCGCGCCTTCATGGCCGATGTGCGGAAGAAGCACCCGCTCCCGCCGGCGGTCGCCCCGCCCCCGCGCCCCAAACCGGAGAAGTAACGATGGGCTTACTCGAAAGCCGCTTCGAAGACGGGTTCATCGCGACCAACCTGGAGTTCGCGATCAACTGGGCGCGCGAGTCGAGCCTGTGGCCGATGACGTTCGGCCTGGCGTGCTGCGCGATCGAGATGATGGCCACCGGCGCGCCGCGGTACGACATCGACCGCTTCGGCGCCGGCGCGTTCCGCGCCACCCCGCGGCAAGCGGACCTCATGATCGTCGCGGGGACGGTGAATCTCAAAATGGCCGAGCGCGTGCGCCGACTGTACAACCAGATGCCCGACCCGAAGTTCGTCATCGCGATGGGCGCCTGCACGTGCGGCGGCGGCCCGTACTACAAGTACGGCTACAACGTGGCCAAGGGCGTCGATCTGGTCGTTCCGGTGGACGTGTACGTACCGGGGTGCCCGCCGCGCCCCGAGGCGCTTCTCGAAGGCCTCATGCGCATCCAGGACAAGATCCACAAGATGCGCGACCTAACGAGGGGCCGGCCGGAGGAGCTGCCGGTCCCCGCGCGGACCGGGCGAGTCGCGCTGCCGCCGGAACTCGCCGACCCCGCGCGGGCGCTCGCGTTTTTGACGGAGAACAAGGAGCGTGCCAAGCCGGTGAAGGCATGAACCCCGCGCCGCGGTTCGCCGAAGTGTACACCGAGTTGCGGCGCCTCGCCGCGGCCCGGCTCGCGTCCGAGGCGCCCGGGCAGACGCTCACGGCCACCGCGCTTGTTCACGAAGCCTATTTGCGGTTGTTCGCCGACGCGGGGCGCGACTTCGCCGACCGCACCCACCTCATCGCCACCGCGGCCGACGTGATCCGGCACATCCTCATCGACCGCGCCCGGGCGAAGGGCCGCGCCAAGCGCGGTGGGAACCGCCGGCGGCTCGACCTGCGGACCGAAATCGCGGTCCACGACCTCCCGCCCGACGACCTCTTGGACCTCAACGACGCGCTCGACGCCTTCGCGGCCGAAGACCCGGTGAAGGCGGAGTTCGTGAAACTGCGGTTCTTCGGCGGGCTGTCGGTCGAAGAGGCCGCGACCGCGCTCGGCCTCTCGCGTGCAACCACCGACAGGTACTGGGCTTACGCCCGCGCCTGGCTCCACGACCGCCTGTCTTCGTGCGAATGAGTTTTCTTCAGATTTTCTGAGGCGCGCCGCCCACAAACGGCGCTTTCGGGGATAATCACGCCGTCCCTGGAGGTGCGCCCATGTCCGTCGATCCGAACCGCGTCGAAACGATCTTCCACGCCGCTTTGGCGCTGCCCGCGGCCGACCGCGGCGCGTTCCTCGCGGCCGAGTGCGGGGCCGACGCCGAACTCCGCGCCCGCGTCGAGCGCCTGCTCGCGGCTCACGACGAACTCGGCGAGCCGGACGCCGGCCCGCGCACTGAAGACCACACGCCGCAGCCGGATGTGGGGACGCTCGTCGGCGGCAAGTACAAGCTGCTAGAGGAGATCGGCGAGGGCGGGATGGGCACCGTCTGGATGGCGCAGCAAACTGAGCCGGTCAAGCGCACTGTTGCGGTGAAGCTCATCAAGGCCGGGATGGACTCCCGCGCCGTACTCGCCCGCTTTGAAGCCGAACGTCAGGCCCTGGCTCTGATGGATCACCCGAACATCGCCCGCGTATTCGACGGCGGCGCGACGCCCGACGGGCGCCCGTTCTTCGTGATGGAACTGGTCAAGGGTGTCCCCATCACCCAGTATTGCGACGAACGCAAGCTCAACCCGCGGCAGCGGTTGGAGCTATTCGTGCCGGTGTGCAACGCTATCCAGCACGCGCACCAGAAGGGCGTGATTCACCGCGACATCAAGCCGAGCAACGTGCTGATCGCTCTGTACGACGACAAGCCCGTTCCGAAGGTGATCGATTTCGGCGTCGCGAAGGCCGCGGGGCAACCGCTGACGGAAAAGACGCTCGCCACCGGGTTCGGGGCGGTGGTGGGCACGCCGGAGTACATGTCGCCCGAACAGGCGAGCTTCAACAACCTGGACATCGACACCCGCTCGGACGTGTACGCGCTGGGCGTGTTGCTCTACGAACTGCTGGCCGGCTCGCCGCCGTTCTCGCGCAAGGATCTGGAGAAGGTCGGCCTCCTGGAAATCTTCCGCGTGATCCGCGAGCAGGAACCGCCGCGCCCCTCCACCAAACTGAGTACGGCCGACGCCTTGCCGTCGCTCTCGGCCAACCGCGGGACCGAGCCGAAGGCCCTGACGCGACTCCTTCGCGGTGAACTCGACTGGATCGTGATGAAGGCGCTGGAGAAGGACCGCAACCGCCGCTACGAGACGGCCAACGGGTTCGCGGCCGACGTTCAGCGCTATCTTGCGGGTGAACCGGTGCAGGCGGTCCCGCCCAGCGCCGGATACCTGGTGCGGAAGTTCCTCAAGCGGAACAAGGGGCCGGTCTTGGTCTCGGCGGCGCTGGTACTCACCCTCGTCGGGGGCGCGACGGCTGCTGCCGTCGGCTGGGTGCGGGCGGCCCGCGCCGAGCGCGAGGCCAGCGCGCTGGCCGAGTCGCGCGGGCGGGTGATGGACTTCATTGAGACGGATCTGCTCGGCTCCCCCGAGGCCGAGCGCGGCGACCTCCGCGGGGCCGTTTACCGCGCCTGTCGGCAACTCGACGCCCGGTTCCGTGACGACCACCACGTCCGCGAATACCTGCACTACGTCCTGGCCGGTACGCTCGTCTCGCTCCGAGACTACGCCGGGGCGGCGGCCGAGTACGAGGTGCTCCACGCCCGGTCCACCGACCGGCGCGGCGCGGACGACAAGCTGACGCTGATGACCGCTGCCCGGCTCGGCGGGGCTTACGCCCAGGCCGGCGACTTCGCCCGGGCCGAGCCCGTCCTCCGCCCGGCGCTGGCGCTGGCCGAGGCCCGGTACGGACCCGTGTCCGAGGAGGCTCACGGCGTTCTCGCCTGGCTGTGCTATGCGCTGGTTCTGGCCGACCGGTACGCCGATGCCGAACCGTACCTGCGCCGGCGGGTTGCGCGGCTGCGGGCCACCGACCCGGACGGCGAGCACCTGACGGCGACGCTCGACTATCTCGGTACGTGTCTCCGCGAGACCGGCCACCCTGCCGAGGCCGAGGCGGTCTACACCGAAGTGCTCGACCGGGTCCGACGGGCGCACGGGGCGGACCACCTGGAAACTTCGGCGGTGGTCATCCAACTGGGAGAGTTGCGGATGTTGGCCCGCGACCTCTCGGCGGCCGAGGCCCACTTCCGTCGCGCCGTGGCGATCCGCGAGAGGGCGATTCCGACGAGCGGCTGGCAACTGCCGAACGCCCGTTCGTTCTTGGGAGCGGTGTTGGCCGAGCAGCGGAAGTTCGACGAAGCTGGCCCGCTCCTCCGGGAGGCCCACGCCGCGCTGGCGACCGACCGCTCGGAGGCCGACCCGAAGGAGCGGCACCGGCGGTTGGTGGACGCGCTCGACCGGCTCGTTCGTTTCGCCGAACTGTCTGGCGACCCAGAGGAGGTGAGGTGGCGAGCCGAGCGGGCCAAGTACCCGTTCGTCGCCCCGCGCCCGCGGGAGAAGAAGTGATGCGGTGACACCCGCGGGCGGTTGTGTTACGATGCCCGCAGGAGGTGCCGTCATGCCGATCCACGACTGGACGCGGGTCGGTGATGCCGAGTAACGCGCAACAGTGACCAGTCATGCAACCTCTCACCGAGAACGACGACTTCATTCGGGTGTCGGACGCCAAGGAGCGGTACTTCGGCGGGGCGATGTCGCTCCGCTGGTGGTACAAGCAGATCGAACTCGGCAGACTCCCCACTTCCGCGCCGGTGCCGCGGTTTCACTCCGTCCCGCCGACGTCGAGGCGTTCGTCGCCGAGACGTTCCGCGAGAAGGCCGAGCCTGCGGTCGAGACCGAACCGCCTGCCCCGCTCCCCCATCCCGCACCGAGGCGGAAATCACTGTCAACGCGCCCGGGCCTTCGGTTTGTCACCGACTGAGCCGCGGCCGCCCATCACGGTCGCCACGATCGACCGCATCCGGCCCTTGTCCGCCATGAGGTGGCCGTAGTGCCGCTCGATCATTGCGACCGACGTCCCGATGAGGCCCGCGAGCACCTTGATGGACCCGCCGTTCAGGAGCCAGTCGGTCGCGTAGGTGTGCCGGAACCCGTAGGACGACGGCGGTGGCGAGATCTTGACCCGCGGCTCCACTTCCGGTTCCGGACCTGCACGGCCTTCGAGTTCTGGAGGCAATGGGCGGAGATCAGCTCCTGCCCCTTCGCCCAGTTGAACGCCGCGACGAGCGCCCGGAGGGCCATGTTCTGGTACGTCGGCCTCACTTCACCAGACGTGTCTTCTTGGTCTTCTTCCGCGGTCGGCGTGTTTGCCGCGATGTCGAACTTTCCCCCGTCTTCTCCGCCCGGGTCTTCTCGCTCGGCCCACTCGGGACCCGCACTTCCCGAGGCTGGGTCATCTCGGCAAGCCAGGCGCTCACGTCGTGTGGTTCAAGTGCCCCAATCGGGACATCGCCGAACCGCTTGACCGCCGACGTGCATGTGGCGAGGAGGATCTCGAGCGACCGATCCTGGCCGTTCTGCTCCAGGTGCTGTCCGTACCGATCAACGATCACCCGCACCGTGTTACCCTGATCCGCCACATCAGCGTTGCTGGCCTGCATCAACCGTCGGAATTCGTCGAGCGCGGCGAGGTCCGTCCGTCCCGAAGGGGCGTCGTCCGGGCCGTCTGCGAGTTTGATCTGCCGCCCCTCGAAGTGCGTGAAGTACGCCTTGCGGCTCGCGTAGTACCGCACCGATGCCTTGCGCCCCATGACCAGTCTCGGGCGGAATTCCGTGCTGATTCCGTGCGTGACCGATCGGAAAAGGCAGAGAAATAGGGAAAAAGTGATTCACTTCCCGATGCAGAAGCGCAAGAAGATGCGGTCGAGCAGGTCGTTGGTGTAGACCGCGCCGGTCATCTCGCCGAGCGCGTCGATCGCCCCGCGAAGGGCCAGCGCTAGCAACTCCGGTGGGTCGTCGTTCGCAGTCAGGGCGCGAGCTTCTCGCAGGCGCTCCAAACACGTGAGTACGTGATGCCGGCACCGGCTCTGGCTCGGCGCCAGCGCCGGGCGCACGAGTGACACAACGGTGTCACTCAACGCGCCGCGGAGCGCGTCGAGTCCGTTGGGGGAGACGACCGAGCAGGCGAGCGATTTGCATTCGTCGGCCAAGTCGCCCTTCGTTCGCACCTTCAGCACGGTCGCCCCGGTTGCGCTCAGCCGCTGTTCGTCGGTTTCTGCGAACACCCCCAGCTCGTCACACCACACGATTACATCGGCGCGCGTCGTTTGCTCGCTTCCCAACCGCTGAGCCTGGTGCTCAATGGTGTCGGACGCAGCCTGCCAGCCGGCGGTATCGATCAGCTCCACCGCGGCGCCCGCGAGTAGAAGCGGTTTGGTGAGGTAGTCGCGGGTCGTGCCGGGAACCGGACTCACAAGCGCAGAGCCGCCGGCGAGCGCGTTGAACAGGCTGCTCTTGCCCGCGTTCGGCAGGCCCACGAGCGCCACGCGCACCGGGCGCCCCGAAACGGTGCGGTCGTCGAGCTGCCGCTGCACCGCTTCGAGGTGGTCGATCGCGGCTTCGACCCGGCGGAGCGTGTCGGCCTTCCCGACGAACTCGATGTCCTCGTCGGCGAAGTCGAGCGCGGCCTCCACGTCGGCGAGCAGGTTCAGGAGGTCGTCGCGGAGCGCTTCGAGCGGGCGCGACACGCCGCCGGCGAGTTGCGTGAGCGCGGCCCTGAGGTCCGCGTCGGTCCCGGCTTCGATCACCGCTTGCACCGCTTCGGCCTGCGGCAAATCCTTCTTGCCCGCGAGGAACGCCCGCATGGTGAACTCGCCTGGGCGCGCCGGTCGCGCCCCGGCCGCGAGCAGATCGGCGACGAGCCGCTCCACGAGCGGCGGCGAGCCGATCGTGTGAAGCTCCGCGATGTCCTGCCCGGTGTACGACCGCGGTCCGGCGAAGAAGTAGAGCGTCGCGGGCAGCGGCGAATGCACGCCGGTGAGGCGGAGCGTGCCGCGCGCGAAATATCGCTTGAAAGGGCGAGTTTCTCGGCCTTCTTGTAAAAGTTTCCACGTGGAAACTCTACCCAGTTTAACATTTTCGGGGGTCGGAGCGTCTTCGGTGAACACCGCCCCGACCACCGCGCGCGTGTTCGGGCCACCGACGCGAACGATCGCTCGCGGCGCGGGACCGGGCGCCGACGACACCGCCACGATGGTGTCGTCCGGGTGCGGCGCGGACGCGGACGTGAAGCTCACGGGAACGGGTCTCCGTAAAGCCAGAGTAGGGTGTACACCATGAAGAAGCCGAGTATCAGTACCACCAGACCGCCGACCAACTTGGTCCGGCCGCGGGAGCTGAGCGGCCCTTCGCCGAACGCGGCGTTGAGAAACAGGTAGACCGCGTAGAACCAAATCAGCGGAATGAGCAGGCCGAAGACCGCGGCCGGGAAGAACCGACGGGCGTACTCGTCGCGCTCGGACGGTGGCGGTTCGGCCTCCTCGTCTCGCGGACCCGGCGGCGGGGGCGGCGCGGTGTCCGCTTCGGGTTCGGCGGCTTCGGCTTCCGCCGCCAGCGCCGCCTGGTCGATCGGGTCGCTGGGGCCGAGCGACTCTTCCAGTACCGTGACCGCGCGGTCGGCGTCTTCATCCATCACTTGCACTTTCACCCAACCGACTGCCGCGCCCAGTAGCCAGTCCATTGCGACGGTCGTCTCGTCCGCGACGGTCGATTTGATGCCCGCGGCCTCCAGCGCGTTCTGGGCCAACCGCGCCTGGGGCGGTTTGTCGAACGTGGCAATCGTCACGAGCCGTCCGGCCATTGGGTGTACCCTCCGCTCATGGTGTCTCGCTCCGTACACCGACAATACCGCAAATCGCGCGGTTCGTGTAGGAGCTACTGAATGACTGCAAACGATGCGTACACCGAACTGGTTCGCCGGTCGAAGGAACTGGGCGTTATCAACTCCTGCGCCGCGGCGCTCGGGTGGGACCACCAGACGTACATGCCGACGAAGGGCGGCGCGCTGCGTGGCGAACAGATGGCGTTCCTCGCCAGCCTCGCCCACCAGAAGTTCACCGACCCGAAGGTGGGCGAGCTGCTCGCCGCGGTCGAATCGTCCGATCTGGTCAAAGACCCAGAGGGCGACGCGACCGCGAACGTGCGCGAGCTACGCCGCGCCTACGACCGCGCCACCAAGATTCCGCAATCGCTGGTCGAGGAACTGGCCCGCGTCACCACACAGGCGCAGCAGGTGTGGGAGCAGGCCAAGAAGAAGAACGACTACGCGAGCTTCCGGCCGATGTTGGAGCGCGTTGTGGAACTCAAGCGGCAAGAAGCGGATGCGGTGGGGTACAAGGACCACCGATACAACGCGCTGATCGAGGAATATGAGCCGGGGACCACGGTCGCGGAACTCAAGACGCTGTTCGCGGAGTTGGCGGCCGAACTCGCGCCGCTCGTGAAGAAGATCGTGGCTTCGCCGAAGCAACCCGACAAGAGCGTGCTGGAACGCGAGTTCCCCATCGACCGGCAGAAGGTGTTCGCCGAGGCCGCGGCGGTCGCGATCGGGTTCGACTTCGCCGGCGGGCGCCTCGATACCACCGCGCACCCGTTCTGTTCCGGGTTCGGTCCCGGCGATTGCCGGATCACGACGCGGTACAACCCGCGGTTCTTCAATGAGGCGTTTTTCGGCGTGCTGCACGAAACGGGACACGCGATGTACGAACAGAACCTCCCCGCCGAACACTTCGGCACGCCGCTGGGCGTCGCGTGTTCGTTCGGCATCCACGAATCGCAGTCCAGACTGTGGGAGAACCAGGTGGGCCGCGGGCGGCCGTTCTGGGATCACTTCTACCCGCGGCTGAAGCAGACGTTCCCGAGTGCGGTTGCGGACGTGTCGGCGGAGAGCTTTTACTTCGCGATCAACGACGTGCGCCCGTCGCTCATTCGCGTGGAAGCGGACGAGGCCACGTACAACCTGCACATCGCGCTGCGGTTTGAATTGGAACTGGCTTTGCTGTCCGGCGATCTGACAACTGGCGACCTTCCGGGCGCGTGGGCCGAGCGGTTCGAGCAGCTCTTTGGATTAAAAATTCCCGACGACGCCCGCGGCTGTTTGCAGGACATCCACTGGGCCTTCGGCGGGATCGGATACTTCCCGACGTACACGCTGGGGAATTTGTACGCGGCGCAGCTCATGGATGCGGCCCGGCGCAAATTCGGGGCATCACTCGACGACGACTTCCGGCGCGGCGAGTTCGGGCGGCTGAAAGACTGGCTGGGCCGGCACATCCACCGGCACGGGCAGCGCTACCGCGCCGGCGAACTGTGCCGGCGCGCGACCGGTTCTCCGCTCACACCGAAACCGTTCCTGTCCTACCTGAGTGAAAAATTCGGGGTCTTGTACGGCGTGTGCTAGAGTTGCCTATTCTCGCCCATCGGCAGATCCGTTACGTTCGGCACGTTCGGCACCATCGGGAGCGATTCACCGAGGCACCCAAACGGGTTCGACCTGTGCGGACGGCACCAGATGTGCGAGGGTAGAGCAGCGGGCGCGACCGCGTTCCCTCCCGCGCCGTTCTTTCCGAAGTCTGCGACCCTATGCCCCCGCCGAACACCCAACACCCCGTTGCGCCCGGTGCCGTGACCGAATCCGCGGCCAACTCTGGTGACACGCACGCGCTGCCGTACCCGCTGCGGGCCGCGCCCGGCGAGCCGCCGCCCCAGACGGCCCCACCGCCGGAGGTGGGGACCGTCGTCGGCACGTTCGTACTCCAGGAGAAGCTCGGCGAGGGCGTTTCGTGCCACGTGTTCCGCGGCTGGGACCAGTCGCGGTCGCGCCCGGTGGCGCTGAAGATCCTCAACTGGGCCAACGTGTACGACCGCGGCGCGGCGATGAAGCAACTCCGCATGGAGGCGATGGCCCTGGCCCGCGTCAAGCACCCGCTCGTGGTGCGGTTCCTCGACTTCGGGTTCGACCCGCGGTGGCCGTATCTGGTCACCGAGTTCTTCGAGGGGCGCCCGCTGGGCGAGTTGCTCCGGTCCGGCGGCGCGCTGCCGCCGGCGTGGGCGCTGTTCCTCATCTCGCAAATGGCCGACGCGCTCGGGGCCGTGTGGCAAGCGGGCCTCGTTCACCGCGACATCAAGCCGGACAACATTCTGGTCGGCCCCAACGGCAACGCGAAGCTGATCGACTTCGGTCTCGCGAAAGCGGACGCACTGGAAGCGGCCCGCGAGCGGACCGGGCCGGAACTGGCCGGCACCGCGGCGTATCTGGCCCCGGAGCAGGCGAAGGACGCCAGTGTCGTCGATCACCGGGCCGACATCTACTCGCTGGGCGTGATGCTCTACGAGATGTTGACCGGGCGGTTGCCGTTCGAGGGCCGCAACCGCGTGCAGGTGATTTTCCAGCACCTGAACACGCCGCCGGTGGCTCCGGTCGAGCGGGCCGAGGGCGTGCCGCCGCTGTTGTCGGACCTGTGCCTGTGGTTGTTGGCGAAGAACCCCGACGACCGCCCGCAGAACTACGAGGAACTGCGCCAGGCACTCAACACCGTCAGCGGTTGTTGAAAATGGTGTGAGTGTGGGTGTGAGTGTGAGGGAAAGCAGCGAACCAAAGCAGTGAAGAAGTGAAAAGGCAGAAGGCCAGAACCAAAAGTGGCTCTGGCCTTCTGCCTTTTCACTTCTTCACTCTCTTCTTGCCTTTTCTCACACTCGCACCCACACTCACACTACTCCAACCACCGCAGGAGCGATCCCATGTCCTCCCGATTCTCCCGTGCCGCGGGCGCCGCGCTCGTTCTCGCCGCCGCGCTCGTCGGCCTCCCGGCGTGCAAGAAGACCAAACCGACCCAGGCCGACAACCCGACGCCGGCGACAGGGGGCACCGCCACGCCCGGTCCCGGCGCCTCGCTCGGTCCCACCCCGCCGCCGAGCGGGGACTTCCCGGCTCCGCCGCCTCCCCCGCGGTACGGTTCGGACCCGCGCATCGCGGCGATGCGAGCCGACGCCGAAAACGCGCTCCGGCAGATCGGGCTGGCGCTGCACAACTACCACGACGTGATGAACCCCTTGCCGGGCGGGTTCGCGGACAAGACCGGCAAGCCGGGGCTGAGTTGGCGGGTGGCGATCCTCCCGTACATCGAGCACGACAACCTCTACAAGCAGTTCAAACTCGATGAACCGTGGGACAGCCCGAACAACAAGAAGCTCATCAGCCAGATGCCGAAGATCTTCGCGCCGCCGCGGACCGACACCAACGGGTACACGTTCTATCGCGGGTTCAGCGGGCCGGGCACGTGGTTGCCGCCGCAGACCGGGACGCGGCCGGGCCAGCCGATCAAGGGTGTTACGATCGTTCAGATCACGGACGGCACCTCGAACACGCTCCTCGTGGCCGAGGCCGCGGACGCGGTCATCTGGACTAAGCCCGACGAAATGGAGTTCGCCCCAAACAAGCTCCCGCAAATCGGCGGCGTGTTCAGCACCGGGACCAACGTCCTGCTCGCCGACGGCTCCGTGCGGTTCTTGCGGGGAAAAGTCGATTCGACGCTGTTGACGCGGCTGATCCAGATCAACGACGGGCAAATCGTGAACTGGGACAACTGACCGGTCAGCGCGAGGACAGGGCGAACCACAGGTCGTCGGCCTCGGCGCGGGCCGCGCGCCAGGCGGCCCATGCGCCCGGGTCCGGCGCGGGGGCGTCGAACAGCGCCAAAAGCAGTTCCAGCGACCGCCCGCGGGCCGCGGCGAACGCCCGAATCTGTTCGCGGGTCCGGTCCAGCCCCGGGTTGCCGGTCGGCCCGCCGGACGTGAGGTCCACGACCTCGTCGGCGGTGACCTTCAGCGCCTGCACGTTCTCCCGCGCCGCGGTCCGGTGCGCCGGGGTTACGGTCGGACCCTTCAGCACCCACACGGCATCAAATTCGACCCGCGTCAGGTTGAGCGGCAACACGCCCGACCGCGTGCGCACGGCGCGGTACGGGGAGAGCTTGTCCAGGCGCGGGAACACCTGGGTACGGGTCTCGGTCAGGAAGTCGCGGGCCTTCTGGTTTCGGTCCACCGCGTCGCGCAGCTCCTGGACGGCGGCCAGTTTCTGCCGCAACCGCTGCCACCCGCGCATTCCCTTCGCGTCCATCGCGCCGGCCAATCCGGCGACGCACAATACCGGGAGCAGCGCCAGCAGCACCCACGCCCCCACCCGGCGCGGGCGGGTGCCGAACCGCGCCGCGTTCAACAGCCCGGCCACCAGGAACCCGGCCGCGCCGCCGCCCAGGTGCCCTTCCCAACTGACACCCGGCAGGAAGCTCACGCCGGCGTTCAGCACGAACACCACCATCAACCGGCGGAACCAGTCGTTGGCCAGATCGGTCGGGAGGTGGTGTCGGAACGCGAACAGCCATGCGAACAGCGACATCTGGATGCCCCAGATGGCGCCCGACGCGCCGGCCAACAGCGAGTCCGGGCGGATCGCCATCGCCAGCGCGCTACCGGCCAACCCGGAGATGAAGTAGATGAGCAAGAGCCGGCCGCGGCCCCACAGCAGTTCCGCCAGCGGCCCCATCATCGCCAGGGCGAACAGGTTCCCGATCAGGTGCAGCGCGCCGATGTGAACGAAACAGGACGAGATCAGCCGCCACCACTCGCCGGCGAGCAAATCCGGGCCGCTGACCGCGCCGAACCGGCGCAGCACCTCCAGGTGCCCCTCGGTCAGTGCGCGGCTCGGGGACAATCCCCATCGGATGCTGTACACCGCGCAGATGAAGAACCACAGCCCGTTGGCCATGAGCAAGACGGGCACCACCAGCGGCGGGGTGAGGAGCAGTTCGGAACTGCGAGGCGCGGGATCGGGAGACGGTTCCGCGATCTCCTCTTGCGCGGGGACCGACACGAGCAGCGCCGCCGCGCGGTCGGGCGCGGCGGGGCCTTTCAACCGGTCCAGCGCGGTGGGGTCGGCCGCCACGATCCGGCCTTCGGGCGTCAGTTCGTACCCCTGACCGACGCCCCGCACCCACTCCGCGACCCGGACCAGCCCCGTGAGGCGCAGTTCGGCCAGCGGGTCGTCCAGTTGGTCGCGGGGAACGCCGGCCTCGCCCGCGTACCGCGACGGAAACCACGACCCGTTCGCCGCCGCAACGGCCAGCAACACGGACGCGGGCGTCGGCGGCTCAGGTGCTTGTGGTGCAAGAGGTTGCGCCGCCGGCGCCGTATCGCCGAGTGCCTCGACGCGCAGCGGGGTTTCGTGGGCGGGCGCGGGCGCGTCAACCTCGTGTCCCGGTTCCATAGTTGGCATTATGGGCGCGTCAAGAGGCCCTGTCGATGCGGTCGTAGCGGTTTTCCCAGTTAGTGGGCAGTGGGCAGCAGGCGGTGGGCAGAGAAGAACGAGAAGCCGCAGATCAACGCAGAAAACGCGGATGAAAATAAGAAGTAAGAGCGTTTGAAACTCGACTTCTGCCTCTATCTGTGTTTTCTACGGCGGTTTTTCTGCCCACTGCCCACCGCCCACTGAATTTGGAAAGAACGCGGGCAATTGGCGCCCTTGCGCCAACATTTCCTCAACGAGTCCGTTCAGTTCGTTGACAGCGGTGGTGCGCGGATGATACCGTAAATCACACGGGTTCTCGCACCCCCGTAATTTTGATGCCCCCGTTCGCACCCCGGCGCCCGCCCGGCCTCGGCCCGAACGGGCGTCACGTACACGTCCCGCACGGTTCCGCTTAACCTGGAGTCGGCGCACTCACCCCGACCGGAGCGAACATGGCAGTACCGAAAGGCGTTTGGGGCATCGACATCGGACAGTCGGCCCTCAAGGCTCTGCGACTCGAGATGATCGAGGGCAAACCGACCGCGACCGCGTTCGACTACGTCGAACACGCCAAGATCCTCTCCCAGCCGGACGCGGACCCCGACACCCTCATCCGCGAGGCGCTGGACAAGTTCCTCTCGCGCAACGACGTCAAGAACGACGACCTGGCGATCGGCATCGCCGGGCAGTCCGGCCTGGCCCGGTTCGTCAAGCTGCCGCCGGTCGAGGAGAAGAAGATCGCCGAGATCGTCAAGTTCGAGGCCAAACAGCAGATCCCGTTCCCGCTCGACGAGGTCGTGTGGGACTTCCAGAAGATCGCCGGCGGCGGGGCGGTCGATGGGTTCGCCCTGGAAACCGAAATCGGCCTGTTCGCCATGAAGCGGGACGTGATCTCCCGCTACCTCGGCTACTTCGCGGGCACCAAGACCGAAGTCCATCTCGTGCAGATGTCGCCGCTGGCCCTGGTCAACTTCGCCACCTACGAGCTGCTCCGCCTCAACGACCCCAAACCGGTGGACGCGGACGGCAACCCGATCGAGGAAGAAGAGGCGAACCCGACCCCCCGCGGCAAGAAGCGCTGCACGGTCGTCATGGACGTGGGCACCGACGCCTCGAACCTCATCATCACCGACGGCGGGAAGATCATCTGGCAGCGCCCGATCCCGCTGGGCGGCAACAACTTCACCCGCGCGCTCACGAAGGAACTGAAACTCACCTTCGCGAAGGCCGAACACCTCAAGCGCAACGCGGCGAAAAGCCCGGACATGGCCAGCATCCTGCGGGCCATCAAGCCGGTACTGACCGACTTCGTGGGCGAGGTGCAGCGGTCGCTCGGGTACTTCACCAACACCCACCGCGACGCCCACGTCGCGTACCTCGTCGGCCTCGGCAGCGCGTTCAAGCTCCCCGGGCTGCAAAAGTACCTCGCCGACAAGCTGTCGCTGGAGGTGAAGAAGCCGACCAAGTTCGAGAAGATCTACGGCGAGACCGTGCTGAACGACCCGCTGTTCCAGGAGAACCTGCTGACGTTCCCGGTCGCCTACGGCCTCGCTCTCCAGGGGCTGGGTCAGGCCCGGCTCACCACGAACCTCCTGCCGAAGGAGATCGTTCAGGACCGGCTCATCCGCTCGAAGAAACCCTACGCGGCGGCGGCGGCGGCGATGCTCCTGCTCGGACTGGGCGGGATGGCGGCGGGGTTCTCCGGCCCCTACGCGGCCCTCAACGACAAGGGCATCAACCAGGGCATCGACACGTCCAAGAGCGCGATCAGCGCCGCCGATAAGCAGAACAGCGACTTCAACAGCAAGCTCCAACTGTCGAAGGAGCGGCAAGACGAGGTCAAGAAGATCATCGCCGGGCAGGAGGAGCGCCTGAACTGGTCGCGGCTGATCGAGGTGTTCACCGCCAGCCTGCCGCGGCCCGGCGACGCGAGCGCCGGGGGCACCCTGACCGAGGCGTCCACGACCCCCAACAGCAACATCCCGGCGTTCAACCAGGTGCTGCTGTGGCGGGGCGAGGGCGAGGCCGGGATCAAGGCGCTGGAGTGGTTCAACCGCCGGATGCAGCGGGGCGTGCCGATCGAGGACGCGCTGCAAGACGCCCAGTCCGAACACCCCAAGGCCCTGGCGATGGTGAACGTCGAAACCGTTCACACCCGGTTCGTCACTGACATCAACGGGTTCCTCCAGGCGGCCGACGAGCAGGTGCAGTCGAAGTTCAACTTCACCATCGCCGAGTGGATGCTGGACTCCGAGCGGGAGAAGGACGAGAGCAAGGGCGGGCGGTGGAAGCCCAAAGGCCCGACCGAGGGCGGGTGGGTGATCGAGATCCGCGGGTACACCGACCACGACAAGGGGCGCGACTTCGTCAACCGGGCGCTGCTCCGCAACATCCAGCGGACCGACACGTTCGCCGAGAAGGACAAGGGCGACCAGAAGGTCGGGCGGTACATCGTCGGGGTGCAAGACCCGGTGAAGGGGAAGATCAGCCACGCGTTCGTCTACCACGTGTTCACCGGGCTGCCCGACCCGGGGCCGGGGTTCCTCCCGAACATCGGCCGCGGGTCGTACCTGGACGCGATCGTCGGCGGCGCCGGCAACGCCGCCGGCGGCGGGGGCGGCATCGACGCCGGCACGATGGGCGGCCGGCCCCAGATGGGCGACCTGATGGGCGGCGGCCCCAGCGGCCCGACCGGCCCGCCCGGCGGGGCCACGACCGGCGGCAGCACGACCGGGGCCAGCGGCGGGGCCGCGGCCACGTCCGTTGCTCCGCCGTGGGTCACGCTGGGGAGCCTGGTCGGCCTGCCCAGCACCGGCGGCGCGGCCACGCCCGACGACCGGCGCCAGCCCCCGAAGCCCGACGCCGCCCGGCGCCGCTACGAGTTCGTGGTCATGATGGTGTGGCGTGAGCCGACCCCGTCGGGCGGGGTTGCCCCGGCGCCCGCCCCGTGACGCCGCCCGACACAACCGACACGAGAACACTCCAGGACCCGATCGCCCCGGTCCCGAAACCGAATCAACACCGTGGCGCCGCCCGTGACGCGGCCTTACCCATACGACCGAACACCGACGGGTTGCGAATATGAAGACCGAAAGTCCCGTTAAGAAACACCACTTCTGGATCCTTTTCGGGGTGGTGCCGCTCTTTACCCTGATCGCCGTCCTCGTCGTCAGCGGCAGCGTCGGCGGGAAGATCGCGGACCGCGAGAAGGAGATCAAGGGCGCGGTGGAGGCGATCGCCGCCAAGCAGAACCCCAAGCCGAAATCGCTGATCGAGTACGCGGGCGTGATGTACGAGAGGGTGAGCAGCAAGCAGGGCGACCTGCACAAGATCAACTGGGAGCGTCAGAAGGATCTGTACAAGTGGCCGGAGGGGTCGGCGCTCCTGCGGCAGTTCAACTCGGCCAACTACAAGTTCGGCGACAAGCTGCCGACCACCGACGGGCAGTTCGAAGAGTTCAAGAACCGCCCCGCGGCGTACATCCACGAGTACTCGTCGCTCAAGAAGGACGGGTCCGGGATCGGCACCGGGATGGCCGACAAGGTCGCCCCGACCCAGTTCCGCGGCGGCTGGCAGAGCGTGCTGCGGTACGTCAGCGACTTCGGCGGCGCCCAGATCACCAACGACCAGGTGTGGCTCATGATGGAAGACATCTGGGTCCAGCGGTCGCTGCTCGACGCGGTCCGGTCGATCAACGCGGACGTGTCCGCGTTCCGCCGGGCCAAAGCCGACAAGGACGGCAACGTGACCGTCGATCCGAGCTACGACGAGTGGGGGTACAAGATCGAGGGCGGCAAGCGGGTCGCGACCCCCGAGGGCGAGAAGCGCAAGGCGACGTTCCGCAACCGCGTCTGGTCGGTCGATCTGGAACTGGTGCCGGAGGGCGCCACGAACAAGCAGCGGCTGGTGGGTACGCTCACCAACCAGTCCGAGCGACTCCAGTTGATGGGCGTGGGGAACGTGATGACGCTGCGGGTGTGGTTCTCGAAGAACGCGGCCGACGCCCCGCTGACCTTCAAGATCGGCGGCGAGTTCCTCCCGGGTAAGGGCGCCACCAAGCGCGACAAGGACGGGCGCGACGTGCCGGCCAACGTGCTCCCGATCGTGCCGATCGACGACCACATCATCCCCGAGGGGATGGCCGCGGGCGAGATCGTCCGGGTCGAGCAGGTGTTCGACATCCGCACGGTCCCGGTCAAGCGGATCGAGGCGCTGGCGCTGGGGTTCCTCGACAGCCGCAACGCCGGCAAGCCGCTCGTCGGCCCCGGCGCGCCGTTCGCGCAGGAGGCGCCCGCCGACCCCTCGGCCGCCCCCACGACCGGCGCCCCGACCGGCGGGCGCCCCGGCGGCCCGACCTCGAGCCTCGGGCCGGACGCTGGCGGCCCCACGATGCCCGGCCCGGCCACGGGCGGCACCGGGACCAACGCCTCCAAGCCGCAACAGTGGGGCGGCGGCCCGCTCGTGGCCGTCATCGACGGGAACAAGAAGCGGTACCTGGAAGTGACCCCGCAGGTGCGCCGGATGCCGGTCGGGATCGTGGTCGTAGTTGATCAGGCGTACATGCAAGACATGCTACTGGCGTTCGCCAACTCGCCGCTGCGGTTCCAGATCACGCAAGTAGCCTGGACGCGGTTCCGCGGCTCGCTCGCCGGGATCAGCGGCGGCTCGTCGGGGCCGGGCGGCGGCCCGGAGATCGTCGGCGGGGCCGGCGGGACGATCAACTTCGGCGGCAGCGGCGACCCGGCCGCCGGCGGCCCGCGCCCGGGGATGTCGGCGTTCGGCGGTGGCCCGCGCCCGGGCATCGCGCTGCCCGGCGGCCCGATGGCGGCGGCCAGCGGCGGTTCCCTCGGCCCGACCCCGACCGGCCCGTCCGGCCCGACCGGCCCGCCGGGCGGGTTCGGCGGCCCGATGGGCGGCGGGTTCTCCGGCGGCGGGTTCTCGGGCCTGAGTTCCGGCCTGCCCGCGACCGTGTCCGAGTCGCAGATCACCTCCAGCCTCGTGGAACTGAGCATCTACGGGATCGTGTCGCTGTACGAGAAGTACGAAGCGCCCAAGCCGCCGGACGCGCCGAAGGACAAGGAGCCGGACCCGAAGGCCCCGGACGCGAAGGCTCCCGACGCGAAGTACACGAAGGACGTCAAGGACGCCACCCCGAAGGACACGAAGGAACCGATGGGCAAGGAACCAGCGCCGAAGGAGCCGATGGGCAAGGACCCGATGCCCGCGCCCGCCCCGAAGGAACCGGGCAAGATGCGCCGGCGGGTCCGGGTGTGATCGAAGAGGCGCGGTCTTCGGGCCTCTCCGTCAGAGCGCCGTGTGGAAATACTGAGCGTGGGTCGATTTGCTTGCGTTCTTCAGCCCGCAGGGCTGGGACAACGTAGCCCGGGGCAACGCCCCGGAGCGGGCCGAAATGTCTTGCAGCCTGAAGGGCTGCGACAGAAGATGTCCCAGGCCTTCAGCCTGGAAGACACATGCCCTCGATACCGGGGCGTTGCCCCGGGCTACGTTGTCCCGGCCTTTCAGGCCGAAGACCAACACCAACTCAGCGGTTCCACACAACCTCACAAGGAGCGGGCGAAGCGAAGACAGCCGCCGGTGCCGATTGATACGATTTGGTTACCGCGGGCGCCCGATGTATCGGGCGCCGATTTCACCGCCAACACCGTTCGCCGCGGGCCGTTGTTCGGATACCACGGCCGTGGCACGACCGACCGATACACCGCTTTGTTCAGGAGCCAATCATGGCGAAAGCGAAGTTCGACGCGAAGGAGTTCTTGCTCCGCAAGGGTGAAGTACTCGCGATGGGCATCTCCGGGTTCTTCCTGGCCGTGCTGCTCATCTGGGGCGCCACCAAGTGGGGCAGCGCGCAAGACCCGACGGTCACCGCGAACAAACTGAAGCAGTCCTCCCAGTCGGTGACGGCCGCGATCGAGGGCGGCACGCCGAGCGAGGCGGACAAGGACCAGCTCAAGCTCCCGCCGTGGATCGTCATTAAGTCCGATTTCCGCACCGCGAAGGTGCCGGAGTTCTACCAGACTGGCCAACTGTTCGACCCGACCGCGCAGCCCAACACCAAGCGCGAGAACCCCAACGTGCTGCCGATCGGCGAGTACCAGGTCGATCTGGTCCGCGGCGCGATGATCGGGCTGGACATGATCGAGGACTCCACCGGCGAGACGCTGATCGCGATCACCATCAACAAGTCGGAGAACAAGTACGACGCCGACAAGGTGAAGAGCACGATCGAGACGCTGAAGGGCGCGGCGAAGAAGGGGAAAGCGGCGAAGGACAAACTGGCCCAGGGCACGCCGGCGCCCAAAGGCCCGCCCGGCGGGGTGGGTCCGGCCCCGATGGGCGGCGCCCCGGGCATGTCGATGCCCGGGCCGGGCGACGCGGCCAGCGGCGGCGGGAGCTACAACCCCTACGGCATGTTGGGCGGCGGCTCGTTCGACCAGAACGCCCAGCGGAACGAGAAGGCGATCAAGTACATCCCGCTCAGCGAACTGGACGCGGCCGTTGCGAAGGGGAGCCTGCCGGCGTTCACCGTGATCCCGTTGCGGATGGTCACCGTGAACGCGGTGGTGCCGTACAAGCGGCAGCTCGAAGAGCTGAAGCGGTCGCTCCGGCTCCAGACCGAGGCGGAGGCCAAGTCGTGGGGGCCGTGGTACGACGGGTTCGAGGTCCAGCGCCGCATCACCCGGATCCGGGTCAACGGCACGGTCGAGGTGATCCAGGACTGGCCCGACAAGGTCACCGACATCAAGGACACCAGCGGCAACTACAAGTTCGAGGAGAAGTACATCGAGGTGATCGATACGAAGAAGATCGCCGACCACCTCGACGAGGGGTTCCTGCCGTACTTCACCCGGCCGGAGATGATGCTCACGATGCCGCTGCCGCTCCTGGCAAAGGACCTGGGCGTCAAGTACCCGGACGTGAAACTCAAGCCCATCACCGACAACATCGACAAGCTCAAGAAGGCGAACAAGAAGGAGGTACCGGCGTCGGAGCTGCTCAAGCAGGCGCAGGGGAGCAAGGCGAACAAGGACATTTACAAGCCGAAGTCGGCCTCGGTGGTGAGCGGGTTCGGGATCAACCCCAACCAGTTCGGCTCGATGGGCGCCCCCGACGACTCGGCGACGGGCTCCACGGCGGGCGCGTCCAGCCCCGGCCCGATGGCCGGCACCGGGGGCGGTAAGCCCGCCGGCGGCGTGCCCCAGGTGCCCGACGGGTACGGCGGGACCATCACCAGCGTCGCGACCGAGGTCGAGAACTTCCTGCTCCGGTTTATCGACTGCGACGTGAAGCCCGGGCTCACCTACGAGTACCGGATCCGGCTGAAGATGTGGAACCCGAACTACAAGCAGGACGCCCAGGTGGCCAACCCGGTCCACGCCAAGGACGACTTCAAGACGCTCTACAGCCCGTGGCGCGACCTGGACGCGCGGATCACGGTGCCGGCCGAGTCGTTCCTCTACGCCCACGACGTGAAGGCGTACCGCGACCAGATCAACGCCCTGTACCCGACCGGCACCAAGGACGCGGACACGAAGGCCATCAACAACCTGCTCCAGGTGAAGGAGAACCAGGCGGTCCTCCAGGTGGCGACGTGGATGGAACAGGTGCGAACCGACGGCACCAAGCGCGAGCCGGTCGGGGCGTGGGTGGTGGCCGAGACCCCCGTCGGGCGGGGCGAGTACATCGGCCGCAAGCAGTTCGTCAAGCTCCCGCTGTGGTCGGCCGAGGCCGGGCAGTACACGCTCCGCGAGGTGGCCGACAAGGTGGTGAAGGGCAAGGGCGCCCAGCCCAAGGGCTGGCTGGTGGACTACACCAACAACAAGTCGGTCCTGGTGGACTTCGAGGGCGGGCGGGTCAAGAGCCGGGTGAACGTCCGGTTCGACGACAAGGGCGCCATGACCCTCGGCTCCCGCGACCTCGACGAGGACGTGGCGACCGAGGTGCTGATCGTCCGCGGGGACGGGAAGCTGGTCGTGCGGAGCAGCCTGGCGGACGACGCCGACCCGTACCGCCGGGGGATCGTGACCGAGTGGACGCGGTGGATCACAGAGATCGAGAAGCGCAAGGCCGGCGGGGGCGCCGCGGGCGACGGGAACCCGTTCGACAACCCCAAACCGAAGTAACTGACGCACCACGCGCCGCGCGGCCGGGAAGGTTCCCGGCCGCGTTTTCGTTTCCGCGCCACGACGGGCCGTGGCCCCACGAAATACCGTGGGCGGGCCCTCGTGCAGGCCGCGCGGGCGCCCGACAATTCCGGTTCGTAATTCCCTGGAAATTCAAGCACTTTCGCACGTCTTTTCGCGCCCCGCCGTGAGCGGCACGGCGCTCGCTTTGGCTCCCGGCACTCACTCACGGGAGCCGAACATGGTCCTCTTCACCGAACCCGAACTGGTCGCCCGGTTACGAACCGGCGACGGCGCCGCGTTTGCCCACCTCGTTCGCACGCACTCCGGCCCCATGACCGCGGTCGCCCGCCGGTTCTTCGGCGACTCCATCGACGCGACCGAGGCCGTGCAGGACGCGCTCGTGTCCGCGTTCCGGGCGCTGCCCGCGTTCGAGGGCACGGCTGCGCTGGGCACGTGGCTGCACCGCGTCACGGTGAACGCGTGCCTGTTGAAGATCCGCGGGCGCAAGCGGGCGCGGCTCGTGCCGCTGGAGGGCGACGCGCCCGCGCCCGACACCGACGCGGGCGACAGCGCCCTGGCGCGGGCCGAGACGTGTGAGCGGGTCCGCGCGGGGGTGGAGCAACTGCCGGCGGCGTACCGGGCGGTGATCCGGCTCCGCGACCTCGAGGGGCTGAGCACCGAGGAGACCGCGGCGCGCCTGGGCACCAACTGCGGGGCGGTGAAGACGCGGCTCCACCGCGCCCGGCAGGCGCTGAAGGCAGTTCTCGGGCCGCAGTTCGCGAACGCGGTGTAACCGCGGCCGGGTGCCCGGCATCGAACGCACACTCACGGAGATTCCACCATGCAACCGAAACAGGTGGCCCTGGTCACGGGCAGCGGCGCGAAGCGGGTCGGGTCGGTGGTCGCCGACGCGCTGGCCCGCCGCGGGTACGCGATCGCCGTTCACTACCGCACCTCCGCGGCCGAGGCCGAAGACACCGCCGCCGCGCTCCGCGAACACGGGGTCGCAGCGGCACCGTTCCCGGCCGACCTCACCGACGAAAAGGCCGTCCGCGCGATGGTCGGCCGGGTGCTCGACCGCTTCGGCCGCATCGACGTGCTCGTGAACTGCGCCGCGGTGTGGAAGTCGAAGCCGCTCGAAGAGGTGACCGCGGCCGACGTGCGGTTCCACTTCGACACCAACGCGCTGGGCACGTTCCTGGCGTGTCAGCAGGTGGGTTTGGCGATGGTGAAGCAGCCCGATGGCGGGTGCATCGTGAACGTCGGCGACTGGGCCGAGGTGCGGCCGTACGCCGGGTACGCCGCGTACTTCCCCAGCAAGGGCGCGGTGACCGCGACGACGCGGTGCCTGGCGGTGGAACTGGCCCTGCGCAACCCGCGGGTGCGGGTGAACGCGATCCTCCCCGGCCCGGTGATGTTGCCGCCGGACCTGCCGGAGGAGGAGAAGCGGCAGGCGATCCACGCGACGCTCGTCAAGCGCGAGGGCAGCCCACAGAACATCGCGCAGGCGGTGCTGTCGTTCCTCGACAACGACTTCGTGACCGGCGCGTGCCTGCCGGTAGACGGCGGCCGGACCGTGTACGCCCCGGAGTGAGGGTTTCGGGTGGCCGGCTCTCTCCGAGAGCCGGATCGCGAACGACGTGAGCGGCTCTTTTGCAGCAATCCCATTACGGTCCGACGTGCGGAGCCAAGAACGAGCGACTGGCTGCGCCGGTCGCGTCGCTCTCTCCGAGAGCGACCCACCCGAAAGCGAGCATTCCCATGACCGCCCCCGAACTCGTCCTCCTCGCCCTTGCGGCTTACGCCCTCGCGGGCCTCGCGTTCGCGCTGGCGTTCGTCACGGTGGGCGTGACGCGGCTCGACCCGGCGGCGCGGGGCACGTCGTGGGCGTTCCGCGCCCTCATCCTGCCCGGCAGCGCGGCGCTGTGGCCGCTGCTCGCGACCAAATGGGCGCGCCACACGGGAGACCCGACATGACCCGCGGGCACCGACGGGCACACGTGTGGTTGTGGTTCGCGGTCGGGGCGTTCGTCGGCTCCGCGCTGGTGGCGTGGGGCGTCCTCCAACTGCGGGGCGAACCGTGAGCGTCAAATACGCGCCGGTGAAATGGAACCGGAACAAGAAGGTCTACGACGCGGTCGTCGCCGGCGGGGTCGCGGCGTACCTTGTCGTGTTCCTCGCGGTCGGCAGCGCCGTGTGGACCGGCGACCGCGCGCTCGGCTTCCCGGTATTACTCACACGCGCGCTCGGGACGTGCGCGCTCGTGATGCTCCACGTCGCCCTGGCGATCGGCCCGCTGGCCCGACTCGACCGGCGGTTCCTGCCGCTCGTGTACAACCGCCGGCACCTCGGCGTCGCGACGTTTCTCGTCGGGTTCGCGCACGCGGTCGTCAGCATCGGTTACTACCACGGCTTCGGGGCGCTGAACCCGCTCGTGTCGCTGCTGACCGCGCCCGGGCCGTTCCCGTTCGAGTGGTTCGGACTCGGCGCCCTGGCGATCCTGTTCGCGATGGCCGCAACGAGCCACGATTTCTGGCAAAAAACGCTCGGCGGCAGCGCGTGGAAGTGGCTGCACCTGGCGGTTTATCCTGCATACGGGCTGCTCGTGGTACACGTGCTGTTCGGCGCGCTGCGGAGCGAACCGAACCCGCTCTACCCGGTCGTTGTGGGCGCCGGGTTCGTCGCGCTCGCGGGGCTGCACCTCGCGACCGGGTTGCGCGAGCGCCGGCGCGACGAAGCCCCGCTCCCGCCGCAACCGGCGCGCGTCGCGCTCGAAGTCGCGTGGGTCGATGTGTGTTCGGTGGACGAGATCCCCGAAAACCGCGCGAAGGTGGTGTGCGTGCCGGGTCGCGAGCGGGTCGCGGTGTTCCGGCACGCCGGCGGCGTCTCCGCGGTGACAAACGTGTGCGCTCACCAGCGCGGGCCGCTCGGCGAGGGGAAGGTCGTGGACGGCTGCATCACCTGCCCGTGGCACGGGTGGGAGTACCGCCCCGAAGACGGCTGCTCGCCCCCGCCGTTTCAGGAGAAGATCGCGACGTATCGCGTGAAGGTGATCGGCCGCCGCGTCTTCATCGACCCAAACCCGCTGCCGCCCGGCACGCGCGTCGAATTCGCGAAAATCGAGGAGATGAGTCATGTCGCAAGCTGAAACCGACCGCGACCCGTTCTTCATCGGGTGGCTTACAATGCCGCCAGGATATGTCCGGTTCCTCGCCCCGGTCGCGTTCGCCCTGGTTGTCGCGGGCGCGGTCGGCGCCGCGGTACTGGCGTGGGGGCAGCGGTCGCCCGGCCCCGGAACGTGGGAGGATACGACCACGACTCTCACAGGGATCATTACCGCCGAACCTTACGCTATGATCCGCGTACCTTCGGCCGAACCGGGCGGTGCCCCGCGAACGGTCCTCCTGGTCGAGGAGGGAAAATTCGGCGCAAAAGAGCGTGCGAAGGCGCTCGACGGGCGCCCGGTGCGCGTGGCGGGCACGCTCCTGTCGCGCGCGGGGCGGCTCATGCTCGAACTCGCCCCCGGTGACGACGGTCTGAGCGCCGCGGAGCTGCCCGAAGCCGAGCAAGCAGCCCTCCGGCGCTCGCCCCCGCACGACCGCGGCCCGGTGACGCTCCGCGGCGAGATCGTCGATTCCAAATGTTACCTCGGGGCAATGAAACCCGGCGCCGGGCGCACGCACAAGGGGTGCGGGGTGCTGTGCCTGAAGGGCGGCGTGCCGCCGCTCTTTGCCGAGCGCGAAACCGGCACACTGTACCTATTGACCGACTCTCGCGGCGGCCCACTGGATGCGAAATGGTTCGACCTCGTTGGCGACGACGTTCGACTGGAGGGCGTGCGCGAGGATTGGAGCGACCTGCCCGTGTTGAAGCTGTCCGGCGTTCGATAACCGCGCGGGGTCGGGTAGAATCGCACACATCGCGACCGATCGCCGCGGAGCCGCGTCATGTGGGCCGACGATGACCCGGAAGAGGGCGAACCCGAACTGCCCGGCCGGTGGTGGGCGCGCCGGGTGTTGCGCGCCGAACCGTGGCCGCTGTTACTGGTCGCGGTGGCGCTCTTGCTGGCGTACTGTTGGTGGTACGCGTCGCCGGCGGTGGCGATGGTCGCCCTGAACTATTACGGCGACTTCTGCTACGGGTTCGTCCTGTTCGGGATAATCGCCGCCGCGTGGGGCGTGCAACTATTTATCGCCCGCGGGCGCGCGAAGCGGTACGGTCTGTTGTTCGACGACGTGCGGTCCCGCCGGCGGTTCTGGCCGTGGCTCGGCGCGATCGTCGCGGCAACAATCGCTCTCGTTCACGAAGAGGTCCCGCTGCACGCCGGCTTTCACGTCAGCCGTCCGTGGCTCGATACACTCGCCGACGAGGCACTTACCGATCCGCCCAACGCGCACCGGCTCGTTGGGCGCTGGGCCGGTGGCTACCGTGTTGCCGGCGTGGAGGTCATCGGCGAAACCGTCGTGATCTACGTCGATCGGCCCGAAGGGAACTACGGGTTCGCGCGTGTGCCGGGTGCGCGAACCGACCACATCGTTCACATGCCCGATCGGCCGAACGATCCGACCCACCACGCGGCGTTCCCGCCATACGGGCGCAACGACGCCGACCCGGTGGGCCAGCGCCTCGCCGGTGACTGGTTCGTGGTGTACTCGGCGTACTGGCGCGTCAAGGTCGGACCGAGTTGAACGGAACCGCGATGACGACCCGCGGGCCGAACTCGCGCACGAGTTCGGCCCCGAAGTCGGTTGAGGATGTTCTGTGCTGTGGTCTTACGAGCCGTGACCGACCCAGGCGCTTCAAATGCGCGGCTTGGTTTTTAGCCCCGGAGGGGCGACCGATGTTAGCCC
>CAZBXY010000030.1:0-39139 GCA_964495365.1 uncultured Frigoriglobus sp.
GTAGGACAGGCCGCCGGCCTGTCATTGCTTCGACAGGCCGGCGGCCTGTCCTACAAAACGCCCTCGATCACGCGCCCGTCGCACAGTGTCACCGGGCGGTTCAGGCGGTCGTGAATGTCCATCCGCGGATCGACGCCGAGCAGGTGATAGATCGTTGCGGCGAGGTCGGCCGGCGAGGTCGGGTTGGTCGCCGGTTCGGAGGCGAACTTGTCGCTCGACCCGTAGACCGTTCCGCCCTTCACCCCGCCGCCGGCGAGTACCGTCGTGAACAGCTTGCCCCAGTGGTCGCGCCCGTCGCGCCCGGCCCCGGCGCCGCCCACCACCGACTGCCCGACCTTCGGTGTGCGGCCCATCTCGCCCGTCCACACAACGAGCGTTTCGTCGAGCATCCCGCGGTCCTTCAGGTCGTCGAGTAGCGCCGAAGTGGCGCGATCGGTGACCGGGCAGAGCCGCGTCTTGAGGTCGATGAAGTTCCGGTTGTGCGTGTCCCAGTAGACGCTCACGTTCGTGATGCCGTCGTTCGGCCAGAACACCGTGACGACCGGCACTCCGGCTTCGACCAGCCGCCGCGCTTGCAGTACCGATTGCCCGTGCAGGTTCATGCCGTACCGCTCGCGGACCTTGACCGGCTCGCGCGACAGGTCGAACGCCTCCGTCACCTTCGGCCGAGCGAGCAGGCTAAAGGCGCGCTGGTAATGAGCCGCCATCGCCCCGAGTTCCGGTTGTGATTCCATCGACCGAACTTGCTTGTCGAGCTTGCCGAGTAACTCTGCGCGGTCGTGGACGCGGGCGGAAGGTGTATCGACCGAGAGGCTGAAGTCGCCGACGCGGTAATCGGGGCGGGTGGCGTCGGCATCGATCCGCATCGGGTTGTAGAGCGGGCCGAGGAACCCGGCGCCCTGGCCGTGGCTCTCCTCGACGAACCGCGGCGCCGGGTTCTCCTTCACGATCGGCATCATCGACACGTAAGGTGGCAGCGGCCCCGCGCCGCGGCCGAGTTTGGCGAGGATCGCGCCGTAGTTGGGCCAGTCGTCCTTGATCGGACCCGGCGGCGCGGGCTTCCCGGTCAGCAAGTGGTGCGTCGCGGTGAGGTGGTTCACGTCCGGGTGCGTCATCGAGCGGATGAGGCACAACTGGTGCGCGCGTTTGGCGAGTTCTGGCAGGTGCTCGCAAATCTGAAGGCCCGGCACACTCGTGCGGATCGGCTTGAACTCACCGCGGTAGACGTCCGGCGCGTCGGGCTTCATGTCCCAGGTGTCTTGCTGCGCCGGCCCGCCCCACATGAACAGCACGATGCACGCCTTGGCCTTGCGCTTCGGCGCGTCCGCGCGCAAAACGCTCGGCAAGCCGAGGCCGAAGAGGCCGAGCGCCCCGGCGCGCACCAGATCGCGGCGGTTCATGGTCGACGTCATCAGCGGATGTCCCTGCAACTCGGCCATACAAGCGCAGCCTTCAAAGTAGTAGGCACACTCCGTGTGCCGTTGCTTTTCCGGTGGTATAGCGACGGCACACGGAGTGTGCCTACTACTTTGTCAATCCACGTACATGAACTCGTTGGTGTTCAAGAGCACGTGGCACAGCGACGCGAGGGCGTCCAGTTCGGGATCGGGGCGATTCGCAAGCGCCTTCGCTTGCTTCTCCAGGTGCGCGAGCGCCGCCGTCACTTCCGCCTCCCGCGGGTCGCGGCCGAGGGCGAGCCGCCACGCGCGAATCACTCGCTCCTTCGGCTCCAACTTTGTGCCGATGCGCTTGGCGAGCGCGGCGCTCTGTTCGTGAACGAACGGGTTGTTCAGGAGCGCGAGCGATTGCGTCGGGACGGTCGTCACGTCGCGCTGGCAACTCGGCAGCGTCGTGTCGGGCAGGTCGAAGGTGGTCAGCAGCGGCGGGAGCAGCCCGCGCTTGGCGAAGATGTACACGCTCCGGCGCCCTTGCTCCGCGGCGGGGGATGCCTTCCACGCGGCGCCCTTCATCGACAGCCCTTCGAGTGCGTCGGGCGGAAGTTCCGGCGCGAAGCTCGGCCCGCCGACTTTGTCGAGGCGCAGGTTCCCGCCCGCGGCGAGGAGCGAATCGCGAAGCGCCTCCGCGTCGAGCCGCCGGCGCTCCGCGCGCCACCAGAGCCGGTTTCCGGCGTCGGCTTTCTCGTACTCGGCTTGCTTCGGGTGAAGCGCGCTTTGGCGGTACGTACTTGACAACAGAATCAGCTTGTGGAGGCGTTTGGCGCGCCAACCGCCGGCGACGAACTCGCTGGCGAGCCAGTCGAGCAGTTCGGGGTGCGTGGGCTTCTCGCCGGTAAAGCCGAAGTTGTCCGGCGTGCGGACCAGCCCGAACCCGAAGTGATACTGCCACACGCGGTTCACCCAGACGCGCGCGGTGAGCGGATTCTTTGGGTCCACGATCCACTGCGCGAGTTGTAGTCGGCGCGTGGTGGTCTTGGCTGTCGCGGGCGGCGCCGAAAGCGGTCGGTTGAGCGCGGGGATCGCGGAGAGGTGTCCCGGTTCGACCACCGCGCCGGGCCGGTTCGGGTCGCCCTTCTTCAGCAGCTTGATGGGCGGCACCGAAACCCCGCGATCGGTCCAGCCGAAGACGCCGGGGTGGCCGAGCGCCTTGGCGTCCGGCCCTCCCAAGTGTTCGCGCGGTCCCGGCTCGATGAATCCTGCCCAGAACGCGCCGGCCATGCGGTAGTAGTCGGTCTGGCGGATTGCGTCGAACTTGTGGTCGTGACACCGCGCACACTTCACTGTGAGCGCAAGAAACGCGGTGCTGGTCGCACCCACCATATCTTCGAGCCGGTCGTACTTGTACTCGTTCGGGTCGTTCGGCTCGTCGTTCCACGTGCCCAGGCGAATGAAGCCGGTTGCGACGACAGTCGAGGCGCTCGCGTCGGGCAGTTCGTCGCCGGCGAGCTGCTCCAGCACGAACCGGTTGTACGGCATGTCGTCGTTGAACGCCTTGATGACCCAGTCGCGATACTTCCACACGTCCGGCTTCACCTGATCGCGCTCGTAACCGCACGTCTCCGCGTAGCGGGCGATATCGAGCCAGTACCGACCCCAGCGCTCGCCGTAGTGCGGACTCACGAGCAGCTTGTCGATCAGCTTTTCATAGGCGTCGGGCGCCTTGTCGTTGGCGAACGCTTCCACCTCTTCGTAACTCGGCGGCAGGCCGATGAGGTCGAAGGTGACGCGCCGGATGAGCGTGCGCCGGTCCGCTTCCGGCGCGAGTGACATTCCGTTGTCATTGAGCTTCGCGACGATGAAGCGGTCGATTTCGTTTCGGATTTCGGATTTGGGATTTCGAATTTCCGGGACGGCGCTTCGCCGGACCGGTTGGAGGCTCCACCAGTCGCGCCCGGCGCGGGTCTTGGTGGTCACGGCGAAGGGGTCGATGGGATCGGTGCCCCACTTCGCCCCGCCGGCGATCCACTCCTTTAGTACCGCTTTCTCTTCCGCCGAGAGCGGCTTCTTGGGCGGCATCTCGTCGGCCGCGACCTTCTTCCACAGTTCGCTGGTGTCGAGTTTCTCGCCCACCGCGGCGCGCGCCGACTCCTTGCGCGTGAGGTCGAGGCCGCCCTTCGGGTCGGCTCCGGAGTGGCAGTCGAGGCACCGCGCCGCCAGCACCGGCACCACGTCCTTGTCGAAGTCGGGCGCGGCGCGAGCCGTTGAAGCGAACAGCGCGAGCGAGGCGAGCGCGAGGAGTCGCATGGCGGGGTACCGGGGAGGGCAGGGCCGTCACTGCGATGATACCCGCGCGGGCTACGGTAAGCCATGTTGCATTCACGCCTTCACGTCTTGAGAGTAGTAGGCACACGCCGTGTGCCGTCGCTGTTCCTGTCGTGTCGCGACGGCACACGGCGTGTGCCTACTACTCTTCAATCCTTCACCCCGCACGCCTTCAGTAGCGTTTCCTGAACGGTGTAATCGTGTTCGTAGGAGAACTCCAGCGGCTTCTCGGCCCGGATCGCGCGGGCCATGTCCGCGGCGTCATCAACATAGCGCGCGTACTTCGGGAACTTCACGTCCTGAACGCCCTTCTTGTATTCGCCACGGGTCTGCGACAGCGAGACGCGGGCGGAAGGGTTGTCCAGCGGTTGAATGTGGAACGTGCCTTCGGTCCCGCAGACGACGAGATGCCGCCGGTCGCCGCCTTCGACTTCCAGCGCCGAAGATTTCACGCTCGCGGTCGCCTTCGGGTAGCTCAGCACCGCGAGCATGTTGTCGGCTAGCCCGTCGTCGGCCTTCGCGGAGTGCAGCGGGAACGCCGTCACGTCTTTCGGTTTGCCGAGAATCGCAATGACGAGGTCCAGAACGTGGCAGCCGAGTTCGAACATGACCCCGCCGCGGAACTTCGCCAGCCGCTTCCGCTCGTCCGTAGTCACGACCTTGCTCATGACGGTGTGGACCTCGAACACCTCGCCGAGCCACCCGCGTTTCAGGAACTCGCGGAGCAGCACCACCGCGGGGTTGTAGCGGTACATGTAGCCCATCTGCACGACGAGCTTCTGCTTCGCGGCGGAATCGAGGATGCGGCGGAACTGTGGCAGCGACTCGCCGGCGGGCTTGTCGATGTGGACGTGTTTGCCGGCCGCGACACACGCCTCCGCGGTGTCGAGGAGGTCGGCGACGCGCGTTTCCACCAGCACCGCCTGAAGGCCCGGCGTTTTCAGAAGTTCGGCCGGTGACATCCAGGTCACGCCGCGGTAGAGGTCTTGTGATTCGGCGCGCTTGCGCAGCTCCGCGTCCGGCTCCGCGACGCCCACCACCTCGTAATCCGCGGACTTGCGGTATACGGCGAGCTTGTTCGCGTGTGAATGCCCGACCCCGATCTGCCCGATCTTGATGGGCTTCTTCTCGTCCGCGCCGAGCGCCGGCAGGGCAGTCGCAAGTGCGGCGGTGGAAGCGAGGAACTCGCGGCGCTGCATGAGGGTCTCCTGTTTCTGTCGTAGCGCACGCGGCCCGCGTGTTCTTTGGTCGCACGCGGGCCGCGTGCGCTACGAATATACTGCATCCCCAGGAGGATTCACGCATGATCCGGCTTCTGCTCGCATTCATCGCGGTGTTCGCGGTCCACGTGTCCTTCGCCGGCGAACCGCTCGCACCGAAGGAAGTCACCCCGCTGTTCAACGGGAAGAACCTCGACGGCCTGACGACGTGGTTGAAGGACGCGAAACACGACGACCCGAAGCGCGTGTTCCGCGTCACCGACGGGAACCTGCACATCACCGGCGACGGGTTCGGCTACATCGCGACGAACACCGAGTACAAGGATTACCGTGTCGTGGTGGAGTACAAGTGGGGCCAGAAGACCGACGGCGGCAAATACGTCCGCAACTCCGGGCTGCTGCTCCACGGTACCGGGCCGCACGGCGGCGCGGGCGGAACGTGGATGTCGTCGGTCGAGTGTCAACTCGCACAGGGCTGCTGCGGCGACCTCATCGTGATTCGCGGCAAGGACGAGAAGGGCGTGACGGTCCCGGTTTCGATCACGGCCGACATCGAACTCGGGTCGGACAAGAAGCCCCGGTGGAAGGAGGGCGGCACGAAGACCGTGTTCACCAACCGGCAGTTGTGGTGGAACAAGCACGAGGCCGGCTTCGCGGAACTGCTCGACACTTACGGCAAGAACGACGTGGAGAGCAAACTGGGCGAGTGGACGAAGGTGGAATGTGTGTGCGAGGGCGCCAAGATCACGGTATTCGTCAACGGGGTGAAGGTGAACCACGCCTACGACGCGAACCCCGCGGCCGGCAAGATTCTCCTGCAAACCGAGGGGTTCGAGTTGTCCGTCCGCAAGTGGGAGTTGCACCCGCTGAAGAAGTAGCGACTCGTCGCGTGGCCACGCGACGAGTCGCGCTTCGCTGTCACGTCACGTTGACGGTAATCGTCGTCGTGGTGGACGTGCCGTCGAGGTCGGTCGCCATCACGGTGATCGTCGCCGTGCCCGCGCCGACCGGGGTGATGGTCAGCGTCGAACCGCTCACGCTCACCGTCGCAACGTTCGCGTCGCTGGTCCCGGTCCCGACCAGACTGAAGGTCATCCGCTGGGCCGCGCCGAGTTCGGCCGCGGTGGTGATGACCGCGAGGTCGGTGGGGTCGATGTTGGCCGAGAAGTTGGTCGTGTTGGCCCCGGCGCGGACCGGGAACGGCGGCGCGCCCGGGATGCCGGCCCCGCTGAACGTACTCAGCTGTGTGATCCCGTTGATCGTCGTCTGCCCGCCGTTCATCACCTGCCCGAACACGGTGAACCCGCCGTTCTGCGTGTCCAGGTTGGCCGAGTTGTCGCCCAGGTTGAAGAAGAACTCGTTGGTCGCGCTGTTCGGGTTGCTGCCCAGCTTGGCCATCGCGATCGTGCCGCGGGTGTTCGAGATGCCCGGTTCGTTGATGACCGCCGCGTTCTTGGTGAGCGTGGTGAACGTGTTGGTCGTGTCGTTGAACTTGAACCCGCCGCCCTGGAGGACGAAGTTGGCCGCCAGGCGGTGGAAGAGGGACCCGTTGTAGTTCTGGTTCGCGCTCGCGCTGTTGACGTAGGTGAGGAAGTTCGCCACGGTCAAGGGCGCGTCGTCGGCGAACAGGTTGAAGTCGATGTTGCCGGTCTGCCCGGTGGGGAACTGCGTCGAGAACCGGACGACCCGCTCGGCGTCGGTGAACGCGGTCGTGAGGTCGAGCGTCGAGGCCCCGCCCGCGACGGTCAGGTTCTGGGCCGGGACGGTCTGGGCCACCGGCGCGGCGTTGCGGGTGAACGTCTGCGCCACGGTGGCGGAGGTGTTGCCCGCGGCGTCGCTGGCGCGGACCACGAAGCTGGTCGGGCCGAGGTCGAGCGAGACGTTGAACGAGTACGCCCCGGCCGCGCTCGCGGTGGTCGTGGCCAGAACGGTTCCGGTGCCGGGCGCGGTGCCCGACGAGGCGCTGAACAGCGTGACGGTCGAACCCGCCGTGGCCGTGCCGGTCAGGGTGACGGCAGTCTGGTCGGTGCGGAAGTCGCCGACCGTACCGCTGTCGGACGCCGCGGCCAGGTTGAACGTCGGGGTCGCCGGCGCGATCGAATCGAACGTGCGCGAGATCGTGTCGGAGGCGGCGCTGGCGTTGCCGCCGGCGTCGGTCGCCGCGCCGGCGCTGACCGTGGCGCTCACCGTGCCCTGACCGGCGGGCGTCACGCTGAACCGGTACGTGCGGGCGTCCACCTGCGTGAACGACGAGACCGTCCCGTTGGTGACCGCGATCCCGCCGGGGCCGAACCCGCCCACGTCCTCGCTGAAGGTCGCGGTGAAGTCGGCGGTCGCGGAGTTGAAGGTGCTGGCCGCGGTCGTGGTGAGGGTCACCGTCGGCGGGGTCGTGTCGAACGTCGGCGGCGCCGCGCCGGGGAGGAACCCGTTCGTTCGAAGCCCTTCGAAGAGAACCTGCTGGACGTTGGCGAAGTCGGTGCCTTGCGGGTTGCTCGTGACGAGCGTCCCGCGACCCCGGACCCCGAACATCTTCATCTGGTCGTCGCCGGCCCCGGTATCGACCACGACATCCTTGCGGAACTCCGACTCGCGCAGCTCGATGGAGTCGTTGCCCAGCCCGCCCATGACGCGGGTGAAGGTGCTGTGCCCGCCGCGCCGGACGATGAGCGTGTCGTTCCCGGCCCCCATATCGATGTTCAAGCCGCCCCGGGAGAACGTGCCGTCGATCAGCACCGCGTCATCGCCGCCGCCCAGGGTGTAGTGGTAGCCCCGCTTCACCCCGCCGACGAACACCGAGTTCTGGCCGTTGATCGAGGTGGTTCCGTCGAGCGCGGTGATGACGACGGCGTTCTTGCCGGCGCTGGTCACCGAGATCATGTTGCTGGCGTCGTCGCCGGTCACGTACAGGATGCCGTCGAACACCTGGGCGCTGATGAACCCGGCCGGGACGGTCCGGTCTTCCAGCCGCTCGACGTGAAGGGTTCCGCGTCGGTCCGTCGGGGTCGCTCCGCTCCTGCGCATAATTTCGTGCCTCAGATGAAACGCGTGGTGTGGCTCGGGCCGAACCGCCGGCGCGGTTGGTGTCTATTTAACGGTGGTAAGGGACGAAGGTTCCGTCAAGGAGTCTGAGGGCCGATTCGCGCCACGGTTTCACACGAACTATCGGAAACCCGGGCGCCCCGGGCGCGGCGATTCCGGCGCGGATCGGCCCGCGGGCGTCGGGTTGGGGCGGTTGGCGCGAGCGCGCCCGCCTCAGCCCGATTTGAGCCGCAGCAGTTCCGGCTCGGTCCAGTCGGAGACCGGCCGCACGTCGGCCTTGAGTACCTTTCTCATTTGTTCGATCGCGGCGTCGGTCTCGGCCCGGGTGTTCGATGCGACCGCGTCTGGCGGCACCAGCAGTTTCAAGTCGCGCATGTACGCGTCGCTGGCGGTGAACAGCACACAGATGTTGGCCGCGACGCCGCCGATCAGGAGCGCCCGCGTACCGAGGTAGCGGAGCAGGGTGTCGAGCGTGGTGGAGTAGAACGCCGAGTGCTTCGGCTTGAGGACGAAGTAGTCTTCCGGCCCCGGGAGCAACTTCTCGGTAATTGGCCGGCCCTTGCAGTCCGGTTCGCGGCACCGCTCCACGACGGCCGACAGGTCGGACCGCCAGCGGCCGAAGTTGTCGTTCGCGTACACGACCGGCACGCCCGCACGGGCGGCCCGGCCCTTGAGTGCGGCCAGGCGGTCGGCCATCGGCCGCGCGAACTCCAGCAGTTCGTCGGCCTCGGGAAAGGCGAACGGGTTGATCACGTCCACGAGCAGGATCGCGAGCGCGGACGTGTCCGGGGCGGAGCCGTGCAGGTCGGGGTTCGGGGTGGGTTTCATCGGGGCTTCCGGGTTCGGGCACGGCCGCGGACCCCGGAACCTTCGCGATTGTGGGTCGCGAAGAGTCCTCGGCGGGCCCAGGTGCGGCCCGCCGGGTTGGTGCAAGTTGGGTGCCGCGTGCGGCGGTCAGGGCACGATCGGAACCGTGACCACGCCCGGACCGCCCGGCACGCATGTCCCGCCGTAGCACGGCACCTGCGGGCGCGAACACGCCGCGGCCGGTGACTGGCACTTTTTCGGCAACAGGTCTTCCAGCACTCCCTTGCTCGGCACGAACACGCGGTCGCCCGGCTGGAGCTGGTAGTTCGTCGTCGTGTCGCCCAGTTGGGTGATCTGCTGGTAGCACACCGGGTAGACGATGCGACAACTGTCCGGGGCGGTCGGGCGCGACATCACGATGTTGCCCAGCGAGGCGCGGCGGGTCACTCCGCCGGCGGCGATGATCCCGTCGAGGACCGTTTCGCGCCCGGTGAGCGGGAACGCGCCGGGGGCGTTCACCTCGCCGAGGATGTAGAAGACCTTCGTCGGCCGGCCGATGAGCCGCACCGTGACCGGAAACTCTTTCCCCTTGTCGCGGGCGCGGATCGCATCTTTGATCTGGGCTTCGACTTGCGGCAGCGTCTTGCCCGCGACGATCGGGCGCCCGTAGAGGCCGAGGTCGATGCTGCCGTCGGGCTGAACCGGCTGGTCGGGCGGGAGCCGGACCGGCGAATCGAGTTCGACCGGCTGCACGAGCAGCGTATCGCCGGCCTCGACGACGTGAGTTGGTAGCAGCTCCTTCGCCAGCTCGCGCCCGCCCGGTGCGGGCACCGGGGCCGCGTCGCGAATGACCTTCGCGTCTTTAATCAACGGGTTGGTCGGCGGGCTGATCCCGATCGACTCGCCGAGGCTGGAACAGCCGACGGTACCGAGGAGAAACACCCCGAAGCAGGCGATCGGCCCGACGCGCTTGACTAACTTACCCATAACCCCGACTCCTTTTCCCGATTTACCGGGCTTGTCGGTGTTATCGGGCTTCTCGGCGTAATCGCTTGAAGCGATTTGAAGGGCGTCGGGACTGTCCCGACGGGCCGTGTGGGGGTCGGTCGCTGTCTTCGGGACCGGGCCGGAGCTATCACGCGCGTGAACGCCCGGCCTCACCGAGGTCCGCTCCAGAAGAAAATCACTTCCGGTCGTTCATCAGCGAACCGTAGCCGCCCACGCCCAGTACGCCGGCCGCGTCGCCCGGAACATATCGGCTCAGGAAGAACCGTGCGACTTCCTCAGTAATGATCGCGCCGACGTTCACCTTCACCTGCGGGTCGCTCACGCTCCCGGTGATGGACAGGCGGATGGTGCGGTTGGAAAGCAGGTCGCCGAGGTCGCGGAGCAACCCGACGGGGATCGGCCCGATCGCCGGCAGGCGCAGCCCCAGCGCCCGGAACGCGCGGGCCTCCGGGCCGATCGTGCCGGTGTGGGCAACGACGTTAAGATCGACCCGCCCGCTCGTCGTAATGTTGCCCTCGGCGAAGAGCTGTGCGTTCGGGCTGACCAGTGCCAGCCGCTGGACGCGGAACACGCCGCGGCTGAGGCTGGCGCGCACGTCGCCGGTCTCGAACGGCTTGACCAGCCCGGCGGGGTTGAGGAACGGCACCGCGCGCTCAATGATCGGCACCTCGCGCGGGGACGTGTTGCCGAGTGTGGCCAGGAGCGTGCCGTTGAGGTCGTCCGCCGAGCGGACGTTGCGCCCCGTGAGGTCGAAGCGCCCGGTGATGCGCCCGTTGCCGAGCAGCGCGAACTCGCCGATGCCCGGCGCGATCGTGCGGAGCGGGACGTTCACCATCTTCACCTGCCCGTCCACGCGCGTCTCGACGCCCCAATCCACCGTCAGGTTCGCGGTCGCGGTGCCGCTGCCGGCGCTGACGCTGGCGTCGCGGACCGCGAACCGCCCGTAGCCGCCGGGCGCGGTGGCCCAATCGAACGGAACACGCAGTCCGGCGACCGCGACGCCGGCGACGGTCCCGCGCTCCATTGTGAGTGTGCCCGATCCGCGCATTTCCGGCCCGATGCGCCCGCGGACGACGACCGACACCGAACCGTCCACCAGCTCCGCGACGTCCGGCACGACCGCGAACAGGCGCTTGGCGTCGGCCCCGGTGATGGCGATCGAGAAGAAGTTGCGGTCGGTGTTGTTGAGGAAGACGCGCGCCCGTCCGCGGATCGTGCCGCCGGCGGCCCCGCCGCTCACGTCGGCGACTTCGAGTACGCCGTTGCGTAGCACGATGATGGCGGTGATGTCGCGGGCGACGCGGGAATCGCCCCACGTCAATCCCGTGAGTACGATGCGCCCGGAGCCGGCGGAGAGGTCGTTGTCGTAGTCGAAACTCACGTCGAGCCGCCCGCGGAGCGGGCGGAGCGACTGGAAGCCAAGTTCGGTGGCGACGCGCGACAGGTCGGCCCCAACGAGCCGGAACGAGCCGCGGTCTTTGGGCTGGAAAGTAGTAGGCACACGCCGTGTGCCGTCGCTTTGAGAGTGAAGAACGGCCCACGGCGTGTGCCTACTACTTTCCAGACACTCCTCGCCTCCCCACCCGGCCCTCACCGGCGCCGGCGGTGCGGGGGCGTCCTTCTTCGCGCCGGGGTAGCGGCCCTTCAACTCGAACGAGCCGCCGAGCGTTTTGCCTTCGAGCGAATACTCCAGCACGCCGCCCTTCACCGCCGCCTTGCCCACCAGTCGCTCGGCCGGGATGCCCTGCACGGTCAGCTTCGGCGCGGTCAGGTCGATGTCGAGATTGCCGACGCGCGACTGGCCCTCCTTCGCGGGGTCGATCGTGCCCTTCACGCTGCCGGAGACGCGCCCGCCGAGGCGCACCGGGAAGTCCGGGATGAGGGTCGTCGCGGTGGCGACGTCGAAGTCCTTGAACGCGAGGTCGAACGTGCCGCCCTTGTTCGTGGCGAACGGCACCTCCGCGGAGCCGGTGAGCGCGCCGCCGAACACGTCCACCTTTAGCTTGGCGGCGCCTTTTGCGACGCCGACGGACAGCTTCGCGGCCTTCGTCGAGCGCCCGGCGACGACCAGTTCCGGCGACGAGAGTTCCGCCGAGCCGGCCCACGTGTTCGGGTCGGAGAGCTTCTCGTAAGGCGCCCTCAGTTCCGCCGTTCCGCTGACGATCCCTTCCACGTCGAGCGTCAGGTCGGGAACGGCCTTCAGCACCTCGCCGAGCGGGATGCGGTCGAGCGTGAGCGACGCCGTCACGTCGCCGGCGGGATCAACGGCCGCGGTCGCGGTGCCGCGAAACGTACCGGGTGGCGCCTTCGGATCATCGGGCTGCTGAATCGCGCCTTTGAGTTCGGTGAGCGTGAGCTTGCCGTTCTTGTAAGTCGCGGTGGCGGACAGGTCGCGGATCGTCAGCCCTTCGAGCTTGAGTTCCGGCGACGACACCTTTCCGGTGAACTCGTACGCGGCGCGGCTGGCGGCGCTTTCGATCGGCACCGCGAGGGTGAGTTCGGCGGTCACCTTCCCGCTGACGCGGTAGCCGAGCTTCACTTCGAGCTTCTGGAGCAGTTCGGCGATGTCGATGTCGCGCAGGGCGATGGTCGCGTCGAGCGTGGTGGGGAGACCGCCTTTGGGTGGGGGCTGTTTGGGCGGTTGGGCGCATTGGCGAGCGGCGCGGCGAGAAGAACCTAACCCCCCGCTCCCTTCCCCAAGAAGGAAGGGGGTGACGGCGCGTGTTGCCTCCTGCGCCTCCTCGAACGTGATCGAGTTCCGAATGTCTTGCTCCCCCTTCCTTCTTGGGGAAGGGGGCCGGGGGGTTAGGTTCTTCTCGCCTGCCGGCTTGTCGAACCGGTAGCGCTGGCCGTCGCTGCGCAGCTCCACCTTGAACGTCACCGGGATGCCGCGGATCTTCGCCCCGACGATCTCCCCGGCGCCGCCGCCGGCGGTCTCGATCTGCCCGCCCTGGTGGAACTTCATCTTCAGGTCGGCGCCGCCCTGCAACTTCCCCTCGATGTCGCGCGGAAGTCCCCACGTGGACGGCAGTTGCGTCACGTCCAGGCCGTCGGCGGTCGCTTTCAGGTCCGCGGTCGTCGGCTCCGGACCGAAGTCGATCGTTCCATCCGCGGTAAAGGTTCCCCCGGCCAGCGCGGCCTTCGTTCCTTGCAGTTCCACCTTCGCCCCGGAGACGCGAATCAACCCTTCGACCTTTGTGAGAGTGATGTCGGCGTCGGGCAGAGTGAGGTCCGCGGCGCTGGGGCGGATTTCGACGGAGTAATGCACCTCGCGGTCGCTGCCGGTCCACAGTTTCACGGTCACCGCGCCGCGCCCGTTGGCACCGACGTGCTTCCACACCTCCGCAGGCACGAACGGGATCGAGGTCAGCCGGTCCATCGTCAGCGGGCCATCAGGGGTCGAAAGTTCGACCGATCCGGTCTTCGCGGGCTGGTGGATCTCGCCTTTGACGGTCCATTTCGACCACTTCGGGTCGTCGATCGTGCCGGAGAGCTTCACGCGGTCGCCCTGCGGTTCGACCAGCACGTCTACGCCGGTGAGCGCGAACTCCGGGCGCCCGTCCTGCCTCAGTGTGATTTGCCCGCCGGCGAGCCGGATCGCGGGGATTGCTGCGGGTCCGCCGCCGGCGGGAACGTCGGGCAGCGTTGTGAGAACCTTGCCGTCGGCGCTGATGTGGAGCTGGAGGTTCAGATTCTTCAATTCCACGGTTTTCGGCGCAATATCCCCGCGGGCCAGACCGAATAGGGAGATGTCCGCGTCGGCCGAATCGACCGCGAAGACCTCTTTGGCCGCGTTGGGCGAAGAGGGGTCGAAGACTTTTAGCCCGATGGTGCAGGTGCGCAGCCCGAGCCGGACGTTGGTGACCTCGACCGGCATTCCGATGCGCGCACTGATCTGCCGGCCCACAAACGCCTTGCCGGCCGCGGTGTTCAGGTAGATGCCCAGCCCCACACGGAGAAGCACCAGGAGAGCCAGCGCCCCGCCGGTCGCGATCAGCGCCCACCGCCCGAACCGTCGTAACTTCGTCATTTGCGGTCTCCGCACCGGATACATCCGAGCGTGACACGTCTGCACGTGGCGTTCCACTTCGCTTTTCGGCTCACGTTCAAGGATGCGTGCGAACGAATAGCGCCGGCGGCACAACCGGCTCGCGCGGCAGGGGTTCGCGGACCGCTATTTTTTCTGATTTTGGCGAATTTCTCAGACGTTACTCAGGAAGGGTTAAGCAGGATTTAACCGCTCGTCTGCTAGAAGAGCGTGTAAGGTCATTCGCCCGGGTCGGAATTCTTCATTACCGAACGGACTCGGGTATCGGAGTCATACCATGCTGAACGCGCTTTCGATCGTGTGCCCGCCTCTGGCGGTGTTGCTCACTGCACCCACTTCGTCCGCCGTCAAAAACGTCGGGCTGACGCTCTGTTGCTACGTGCCCGGGATGCTGCACGCCCGCCGTGCGGTGGAGCAATACACCCTCGCCCGCCGCTACGACGCGGTCATGACGCTGCTCGAAAGCCGCGAAATGCAACCGCTGACACAGACACAGGCGGCTTGAGGATTGGTGATTGGTGATTGAAGACTGGAAGGAATCCGGGATCGTCTTCAATCACCAATCGCAAATCGTCAATCATCATTTACCCTTCGCCGGCACTTTCCCGCCGGCTTTCCTGGCCTGCGATAGCCCAATCGCGATCGCCTGCTTCTTGTTCGTCACCTTCTTGCCGGACCCACTTTTCAGCTCGCCCCGCTTGAACTCGTGCATCGCCTGCTCGACCTTCTCGCTCGCCTTCGGCCCGTATTTGCGCTTCACGTGAAGCTCCTCCGCGCGGTGTCCGGGCGAGTCGGCTTGGGGAGGAAGAGGGTTGCACGCCGCGTGCCGCAAGCGGTGGGCGGCATCCTCACGTTCGGTGGAATGACAGCGCGTTGTCACCGCGACTTTTTTCCCCATTTTTCTGTTGTCATCGCATCCCCTGCGGCTACTATCTCGACTTTGTGAAGAGAGCGGCAAAGTCGGGTGGACACTTCCCGACACCAGTCGTAATCACAAAACTGCCGGCGGACGGGCGGACATTTCTCCTCTCCTCCACCGGCACCCGGTCGGCCCGCGGCGCGCGTTTCTGTGCCGCACGAAGGGCCGACCGACTCGCAGCCTCACCGGCTTTGCACGGAGCGGACCGGCGGTTTCCCGCACAACGGCCGCTCCTGGTTTTCTGGTATCGAGGGATCGATGCAGAGATATCGCACCATCCTCCGCACGTTCCCTCGGACGGAGGCTTAATCGTGGATCACCCCGCGCCCCACTCGCCCCCGCCGACCACCGGCCCGCGCTCGGCGAACGATTCGCACATCGCCCGCGGGATGGCCGCCGCGTCGGTCGGCATGGGCTTCTTCAGTGCGGTCGTCTTCTTCTGGACGCCGTTCACGTCGCTGCTGGCCTCGGTCGGCCTTCTCCTGGGGGTGATTTCGGTCGCCCGCGGGGTGAAGGGCGGGCTGCGCGGCGAGAACTACGCGATGGTCGGCACGCTCCTGTGTGCCGCCAGCCTGAGCATTAGCGTGACGCTCAACCAGGCGCTGCGGTACATCCAGTGGGACACACTCCCGTATTTTTGATGCCTTTCTGTAGCCGGGGTCAGTGACCCCGGAGCTAATCGAATGGTTTTGCTCCGGGGTCACTGACCCCGGCTACAGAAGAGAAGACGAAACCCAGGCGGTCGGTTCCCGGTCGGAGTCGCAGGAAAGGTGGCGGGACAATGGCCCAGATCTTCCCGAAGGCGCTGAACCCGGTCGCCAAGATGATCGTTCTCGGCCTGCCGCTGCTCGGCGGGGCGACGGGCGTCACCGGGGCCGCGTTCTACCGGTCCAGCTACGCGACCGGGGTCAACGAGATCGTGCCCCAGCCGGTCGCGTTCAGCCACGCCCACCACGTCGGCCAGCTCGGCATCCACTGCGCGTACTGCCACACCAGCGTGGAAACGTCCGGGTTCGCCAACATCCCGCCCACGAAAACCTGCATGAACTGCCACCAGCAGATCTGGCAGGGCGCCGACCTGCTCGAGCCAGTCCGCAACAGCTACAAGACGAACACCGCGATCGAGTGGAACCGGGTCCACAACCTGCCGCACTACGCCTACTTCAACCACTCGATCCACGTTGCCAAGGGCGTCGGGTGCGCCTCGTGCCACGGCCGGCTCGACCAGATGAACCTGACGATGCAGTCCAGCACGCTCCTGATGGAGTGGTGCATCGCGTGCCACCGCGAGCCGGAGAAGCACCTCCGCCCGCAAGAAGAAGTGTTCAACATGAAGTGGGACGCGAGCATGGCCGGCACGAACCCGAAGACCGGCAAACCGTATACACAGCGCGAACTCGGATCGGAACTGAAGAACAAGTACCACGTCCGCGACGCGGTCACGCTCACCAACTGCTCGATGTGCCACCGGTAGTGGAGCCAAAGTAGTAGGCACACGCCGTGTGCCGTTCTTCTGCGTTGAAAAAGACAACGGCACACGGCGTGTGCCTACTACTTTCGGAGAGAGTGATGAAACCCGACAGCACCGATCGCACCGCGAACGACCCGGTTCCGCCGCCCGGCAAGCTGTGGCGCGGGCTGGACGAGTTCGAGGGCGCGCCGGGGTACGCCGAGGCCGCGCTCAACGAGTTCCCCGAAGGCGCGACCGAACTCGACGAGCCGAGCCGCCGGCGGTTCCTCACGATCATGGGCGCGTCGATGGCCCTGGCCGGCGCCACCGGGTGCAACATCCGCCCGGCCGCACAGCGCAAGATCTTCCCGTACACCACGCAACCGGACGAACTCACGCCCGGCATCCCGAACTTCTACCCCACCGCCACCTCGTTCTGCGGCTACGGGATGGGCGTTCTGGCCCGCAGCAACGAGGGCCGGCCCACCAAGATCGAGGGCAACCCGGACCACCCGTCGAGCCTCGGCGGCACCAGCGTTCACGCGCAGGCCTCGATCCTGGACATGTACGACCCGGACCGCTCGCGCGGCGTCACCCATCGCGGCAGCCCGACAAGCTATGAACAGGCGATCTTGACCCTCCGCTCGAAGTTGTTCACCGGGAACAACACCGCGAACACGAATGTCAAACTGCGTATTCTGACGGAAACCGTTACCTCGCCGACACTTGCGGCGCAAATGGCGCAGCTCCTGAACACCTTCCCGAACGCCCGGTGGGTTCAGTACGACGCGGTCAGTTCCGATAACGCCCGCACCGGCGTCGCGAAGGCGTTCGGCGGGCCGCGCACCGTCACTTACGACTTCCTCAAGGCCGATGTCGTCCTGGCGATCGAATCCGATTTCCTCTGTAGCGGCCCCGGGCACGTCCGGTACGCCCGCGACTTCGCCGACCGCCGCAAGATTCGGCACGACGGCAAGACCGCGGCCGAACTCGCCGCCGGCCGCGACGTGAAGCACTTCAAGGAAGGCGTGAAGTTCGACCCGAAGGCCGATCCGAAGGACTCGCTCGTCAACCGGCTGTACGCGATCGAGTGTATGCCGACCAACACCGGGGCGGTCGCCGATCACCGGATCGCCCTCACCACGGCCCAGATCGGCCTGTTCGTTCGGACCCTGGCTTCGGCGCTGAAGGTGCCCGGAGTGACCGCCGCGGGCGACTGGTCTCCCGTGCAGGTGGAGTGGCTCACGGCGCTCGTGGGCGACCTTCAGGCGAAGAAGGGCAAGTGCGTCGTCGTCGCCGGCGACCACCTGCCGGCGTGGGTTCACACGCTCGTCGCCGCGATCAACGTGACGCTCGAAAACGTCGGAAAGACCGTAAAACTGTTGGCCCCGGTCGAGGTGTCGGCCCCGGCAGGCAAGGGGAGCGACCTCAAGACGCTCACCGCCGAACTGAGCGCCAAGTCGGTCGATGTGCTGATGATCCTGGGCGGCGCCAACCCGGCGCACACGGCCCCCGCCGACACCGACTTCGCCGGCGCGCTGAAGGCGTTCGGTTCGGACCCCACCAAATACAGCCTCCACCTCGGCTCGCACCAGGACGAGACCGGCGTGCTGTGCGAGTGGCACATCAACGAGGCCCACTACCTCGAAACGTGGGGCGACATCCGCGGGCACGACGGCACGGTCACGATCCAGCAACCGCTCATCGCCCCCCTGCACGGCGGGAAGTCGGCGATCGAGGTGCTCGGGACGCTCATGCGGGCGGCCGAACCGACCGCGCCCGGCTCGCCGCGCGACCCGATGGAAATCGTGATGGCGACGTGGGAGAAGCCCGACGAGACCACGAAGAAGACGTTCCCCGGCTACCAGCGCCCCGCGACGGCCTTCAAGCCGTTCTGGGAAACGATGCTCCAGCGGGGCGTGGTCCCCAACACCGCGGCGGCCGAAGAGAAGTCGGCGCTCGCCGACAAGTGGAACGCGGACCTCATCTCCGCCCCCGGGCCGGTGATCGGGAAGGACGAGTACGAACTGAACTTCCGCGCCTGCCCGTCGCTCCACGACGGGCGCTACGCCAACAACGGCTGGCTCCAGGAACTGCCCAAGCCGCTCACCAAGATCTCGTGGGACAACGCCGCGTTCGTCAGCCCCAAGACGGCCGAAAAGCTCGGCGTGAAGACGAACTACCGCTGGACCGCCGGCGAACACGGCCGGGCCGAGGTGAACGTCGTCGAGATCAAGGTGAAGGTCAGACTCGGCGACGGCAAGGAAGAGGAGCGCGTCGTGAAGGCCCCGGTGTGGACCCTGCCGGGCCACGCGGACGACGCCGTGACCGTTCACCTGGGCCACGGGCGCGAGCGCGCCGGGCGCGTCGCGGCGCTGCGGGACGCCGACGCGCTCTCGGGCTACACGCGCGACGCGAAGAACGCCGACGGCAAGCTGGTCCACGGGTTCAACGTCTACCCGTTGCGCGTCGGAACCGCCTGGGTGGCCTCGGCGAAACTCGCGCGGGCCGGCGGCAGTCCGAAGGCCGGCAGCGGACAGAAGTACTTCCTCGCCTGCACCCAGGGCCACTGGGCGATGGCCGAGAAGGATCCGATCTCCGGCAAGAAGCTCGACCGCCGCCCGGTCCGCTACGGGACCCTCGGCGAGTACCGCACCAACCCGAAGTTCGCCAAGATCCCGCCAGCAGCCAGCGGCGAAACCGAACTCATCAACGAGAACGTCCCGCACCCCAAGCACCACGCCGGGAAGAAGGACGACCACGGCGACCACGACCACCGACTCACCCCGCTGAACATGTACAACCCGGCCGAGGGGCTGGTGCCGGGGCTCAAAGAATCGCAGCGCCGGCGGTGGGCGATGGCGATCGACCTCTCCGCCTGCACCGGCTGTTCCGCGTGCGTGGTCGCGTGTCAGGCCGAGAACAACACGCCCGTGGTCGGCAAGGACCAGGTGACCAAGGGCCGCGAGATGTACTGGATCAACATCGACCGGTACTACGAGGGGCTGGAGGGCAACGACCCCAGCGCGGTCAAGGCGTACTTCCAGCCGCGGATGTGCGTGCAGTGCGAGAACGCCCCGTGCGAGATCGTCTGCCCGGTCGGCGCGACCGTTCACTCGGCCGACGGCCTCAACGACATGACCTACAACCGGTGCGTCGGTACGCGATACTGCTCGAACAACTGCCCGTACAAGGTGCGCCGGTTCAACTTCCTCACGATGCAAGACTGGGAAACCGACACGATCAAGCTGGGCCGCAACCCGGACGTGTCGGTGCGCAGCCGCGGGGTGATGGAGAAGTGCACGTTCTGCGTCCAGCGCATCCGCGGGGCGGAGATCGTCGCGGAGCGCGAACTGGCGCGGGGCGAGCGGAAGCTGCCCGACCCGGCCGCCGGCGAGACGCTCATTAAAGACGGCGAGATCCTGACCGCGTGTCAGTCGGCGTGCCCCTCGGCGGCGATCGTGTTCGGCGACATCAACGACCCCGAGGCGGCCGTCTCGCGGTGGAAGAACGAGCCGGCCAACTACGGCCTCCTGGCCGAACTGAACACCCGCCCGCGGCTGACGTACACCGCGGTCGTGCGGAACCCGAACCCGGCGATCAAGTAGGACGGGACAGTGGGTGAGGACGGAAGAAGATTAAGATTAAGATTAAGAGTAAGAGCAGGAAGAGGAGTAAGAGTAAGAGTAAGAGTAAGAGTAAGAGTAGGACAGAAAGCGGGAGGGGACGCGATGCCCGGCGACGGTCCCTGGTTCGACCACGAGAAACTGGTGGTCTACCAAGAGGCGATTGCCTTTGTCGCCTGGCTTTCGGAAGTCTGCGAGACCTTGCCGAGTTCTGGTGCGGTCCGAGACCAGATCGACCGGGCCGCGACCTCGATCGCGTTGAACATTGCCGAAGGGAACGGCAAATATACACCGAAGGACCGCTGCCGGTTCTTCGACATCGCCCACGGATCGGCGCTGGAGTGTGCGGCGGCTCTCGATGTGACGGTCGCGAAGCGGAAACTGACCGCCGAGCAGATTCGACCGGGCAAGGAGCGACTCCAGCGAATAGTCCGAATGCTGATGGGCCTGATTAAACGGAACTCGGCGCGGGAGTACGAAAAGGAATCGCCCGGCGCCGAAGGCGGAAGAGAATCAGTACCGGAAGGCAAGGCAGAGGAAGAGAAGGATTAAGAGCAAGAGCAGGAATAAGAGAAAGATTAAGAGTAAGAACAGGATTAGGAACAAGAAGCGGCGCCCATCCGTTTCCTAATCTTTCTCCGAATCCGACTCTTACTCATCTTCTTAATCTTAGTCTTAATCTTGCTCATAATCCTCTGAATTGATCGATTGAATTGATCGGCGAACGCCAAAGAGGAACCGACGTGGCGACCGCGGAATTACCCCCCGCCCGCTCGAAAGAGCTGCCGCTCGAACCGGAAATGCACCCGCTCGTGCAGAACAAGCACGACCTGGTCTCGGTCGGCAACGCGATCGGCGAGGTCGTGCTCAAGGGCGAACACCCGCGCGGGTGGTGGCTCGGCTTTCTGGCCGGGTTCGCCATGCTGCAAATTCTCGCCGTCGCGGTGTGCTGGCTGTTCTACATCGGCGTCGGGATCTGGGGCATCAACGTCCCGGTCGCCTGGGGCTTCGCGATCGTCAACTTCGTGTGGTGGATCGGCATCGGCCACGCCGGCACGCTCATCAGCGCCATTCTGCTGCTTTTGCACCAGAAGTGGCGCACGAGCATCAACCGGTTCAGCGAGGCGATGACGATCTTCGCGGTCATGTGCGCGGGGCTGTTCCCGCTCATTCACATGGGCCGCCCGTGGTTCTTCTACTGGCTCTACCCGTTCCCCAACGTCGCTGGCGTGTGGCCGCAGTTCCGCAGCCCGCTGGCCTGGGACGTGTTCGCGGTCACGACGTACTTCACCGTGTCGCTGGTGTTCTGGTACCTGGGCCTCGTACCCGACCTCGCGGCGCTTCGCGACCAGGCCCGCAAGCGGTGGCAGCAGATCGTTTACGGCCTGCTCGCCCTCGGCTGGCGCGGCAGTGCGATCCACTGGCGGCGTTACGAGAAGGTGTATTTGATTCTCGGCGGCATCAGCACGCCGCTCGTACTCTCGGTCCACACGGTCGTGAGCTTCGACTTCGCCGTCTCGATCGTCCCGCTGTGGCACGCGACGATCTTCCCGCCGTTCTTCGTCGCCGGGGCCATTTACTCCGGCTTCGCGATGGTGGTGGCGATCGCGCTGCCGGTCCGCAAGTGGTACAAGCTCGAGGACTTCTTCACCGACCACCACATGGACATCATGGGGAAGGTGATGCTGGCGACCGGCTTCCTCGTCACCTACGGGTACTTCTCGGAACTCTACATGGCGTGGTACGGCCACACGCTCTACGAGTGGGGCACGACGATCGAGCGCATGTTCGGCCCCTACGGGTGGTCGTACTGGTGCCTGATCGGGTTCAACTGCGCGTTCCCGCTCACGTTCCTGTGGTCCAAGAAGATCCGCACCAGCCCGTTCTGGATGGAACTGATCTGCATCTCGGTGCTCATCGGGATGTGGTTCGAGCGGTACGTGATCGTCATCACACTGACCCGCGAGTACGTGCCCGGCGGGTGGGGCCACTACGCCCCGACCGTCTGGGACTACGCGACGATGATCGGCTCCCTGGGGCTGTTCCTGTTCATGTTCTTCCTGTTCCTCCGCTACCTGCCGATGATCTCGATCACCGAGATGCGTGAACTGTTGCCGAGAAAGCAGGGCGGCGGCGGCGGTCACTCGATCATGGAGAACGCGCCGTGAGTACCACCGTCACCCCCGGCCACGCGCCGGGCCACGCACACGAACACGGCCACGCCGACCCGACCGCCCCGGTCACCTTCGGCCTGCTCGCCATGTTCGAGACCGGCGACGCGATGTCGCACGCCATCGAAAAGGCCGTCGCCGCCGGCTACACCCACCTGGACGGGTACAGCCCCTACCCGGTGGGCGAGGCGGCTGATGCGCTGAAGTTCCCGAAGTCCGAGATGGGTCCGGTGATGTTCATCGGCGGCCTCACCGGGGCCTGTGCGGGCTTCATCATGCAGTACTGGGCGAACACCTGGGGGTACTCGCTCAACATCGGCGGGCGGCCGTACTTTAGCTGGCCGATGTTCGTCCCGGTGACGTTCGAGATGATGGTGCTGACGACCGCGCTCACCGGGCTGTTCGGCCTCCTGGCGATCTGCGGGCTGCCGCGGTACAACCACCCGCTCTTTAACTCGAAGAACTTCGAGCGGGCCACGAAGGATCGGTTCTTCATGTGTATCGAGGCCACCGACCCGAAGTTCAACCTCGCGGAAACGCGGGCCTTCATCAACGACCTCCACCCGGTTTCGGTCGAGGAGGTGATGGAATGACGCCCTTCACGCGCTACAGCCTGATCGCGGTCGCGGCCGTCGCCCTCGCGTCGGCCGGGTGCCGGCAGCGGATGAGCGACCAGCCGTACTACCGGCCGCTCGAACAGACCGACTTCTTCCCCGACGGGCGGGCCAGCCGGCCGATCGAGCGCGGCACCGTCCACCGGTCCCAGCGGCTCGAAACCGACCCGATCGCCACCGGGCTGACCGCCGAGGAGTGGGAGCGGGCCTACAAGTTCGCGGTGCCGGCCTCGCCCGACGCGACCGGCAAGATCGAGAACAAGACCCTCTCCGACGACGAGCGCCGCGAGCGCGCCGTCGGGGCGCCGCGGTACGACCAGCGGAAGCCCGGGGTGCCGAAGGTGTACGTCGAGGAGTTCCCGTTCCAAATCACCCACGCCGACCTCAAGCGCGGGCAGGACCGCTACACGATCTACTGCGCGGTATGCCACGGCGCACTCGGTAACGGGCAGGGCAAGATCTGGGAGCGCGGGTATTTGCACCCGACCTCCTTCCACACGACGAAGGTGGACCCGAAGGAAGTGACCGTGAGTAACCCGCAGGGGCTGGGGATGTCCCGCGGGTACTCGCTGTGGAACCCCAGCCGGGCCGACCAGGTGCCGATGACCGAGGTTCCGGTCGGGTACATTTTTGAGGTCATCACGAAGGGCTACGGCGGGATGCCGAGCTACTCGGCCCAGATCTCCGCCCCGGACCGGTGGCGGATCATCGCCTACGTGCGCGTGTTGCAGATGAGCCAGGGGACCGACCCCGCGAAGTTGCCGCCGGACATCAAGAAGCTGCTCGACGCGGCGGGAGGCAAGCAGTGAGTACCGACCCCGCCGCCCCCGCGCCGGGCGCGCCGCCGGCGCACACCGACCAGCCCAACTGGGGCGCGTTCTTCCGCGTCGCGGTCCTCGCCGCGCTCGCCGGCTGGGCGCTGTTCATCGTCGCCGGCGTCACCAACCTGACCGGCGCCGAGGGCGAGACCGCCAAGAACGACGCGAAGGCGCGGTTCTTCGTCGGCTACCTGACCGGCTACATCTACTGGTTCAGCCTGCCTTTGGGCGGGATGGCCCTTTTGATGATCCGCTACCTCGCGAAGACCTCGTGGGGCCTCCTCTTGACGCGCCCGATGGAGGCCGCGACCCGCACCCTGCCGCTCATGTTCCTCCTGTTCCTGCCGCTGGCCGGCGCGGTCGCGATGCACAAGCTCTCACCGTACTGGTGGTCGCACACCGATCACGCCGAAAAGAAGGACGTGAAGAACGACCCGACGGCGACCCCGGACAAGCGCGACCAGACGATCGAGACCGGCAAGTTCATGTACAACGAGGCGATCCGCAAGCAGCACGAGGCCGAGCTGGAGGCGATCAACGAGGGCCGCTACCACTTCCTCTCGGCGCCCGCGTACCTGGGCGTCGGGGTCGTGCTGTTCGCCATCTGGGGCACGATGATCTACTTCCTCAACGCCTGGGGGAAGGCCGCGTCCGACTCCGCCGACCCGCGGGTGGTGGACCGCAACCTGGAGAAGCTCCAGAACATCTCCGGGCCGGGCCTCATCATCTTCGCCATCACCACCACCGTGGCCGCGAGCCAGTGGGTGATGTCGATGGAGGCGGGCTGGTCCAGCACCATGTTCCCGGTCATCTACGCGGTCAACCAGTTCCTCACCTGCTTCACGTTCTGCGTCGCGCTGTTCCTCTTGTTGGCCAGCCGCCCGCCGTTCCGGGACCACATGCGGCCGAAGTTCCAGCTCGACATGGGCACGCTGATGCTGGCGTTCACGATGTTCTGGTCGTACACGTCGTTCAGCCAGTTCATGCTGGTGTGGGTCGGGAACCTGCCGGAAGAGATCCCGTTCTACCTGAAGCGGTCGAACCACGACGGGCACCAGTCGGGCTGGTGGTACGTGTCGGCGGCGCTCATCGCGCTGCACTTCGCGCTGCCGTTTTTGCTGCTCCTGTTCCGCAACATCAAGCTGCACCCGGTTCGGTTGCGGGTGGTGGCCATTTACCTGATGGTGATTTGCGCCGTCGATGTGACGTGGTGGATCGCGCCGAGCGCGCCGGAACACGGGAAGTTCCCGACGTGGCTGATGGACGTGGGCGCGATCCTCGGCGTGGGCGGCATCTGGGGGCTGTACTTCCTGTACCAACTGAAGCAGCGCCCGCTGTTCCCGGACAACCAGGCGTTCCTGCTGCCGGAGGGGCACCACCATGCAGCACACTGACTCCCCGAAGGATCCGGTGAACCAACTGGCACCGAAGGAGCCGGGCGCGCCGGCGGCCGACGACCACGACCGGGCGGGGCCGCCGTCGCCGGAGACGATCGCCCGCGGGTACGAACTCGACACCTACGACGCCAAGAGCGTCATCAGCGTGCCGCTGCTGGTCATCCTGTTCTTCGTGCTCGCGTTCGGCACGGTGACAATCATCTTCAACCAGATCGCCTACCCGAAGAAGCGCGACCCGAACGTTCACCCGGCCGCGGCCGAGCGCAACAAGCGGTCGCTCAACGAGCGCATGGCCGGGATCGGCAACGACGGCCAGGGCGGGAAATCGACCCGCGACCAACCGCGGCTCGAAGTCCTCCGGCAACGAGACCCCGGCACCGGTCCTCACGACCTCAGCCGCGCGATCACCCGACCCGAACTGCCCGAGGGGAACTCGCCCGAGCTGCACCCCGAAGACCTCCGGGCCACGAAGGACAAGTACCCGGAACTCTACCGGACCGGCGGCGGCAAGGTCGGCCTCGACAAGACGATGGGCCTGAACGACGACGCGCTCAAGACCCTGTTCCCGGTGCAGAAGGCCGGGAGCAAGCTGATCGGCTCGCGGCACGTGCCCACGGCCGCCAACGCCGGGCGTGGGGCCGAGGAATCGCTCGTGGAGATCCCCAAGCCGCCCGAACCGAAGGCCGAGGAGAAGAGGCCCGACCCGAAGCCGGACGGGAAAAAGCCCGGGGACAAAAAGCCCGAGGACAAGAAGCCGGAGCCGCCCAAGAAGCCGGACGACAAGAAGGCCGACCCGCCCAAGCAACCGGACCCGCCAAAGAAAGAGGACAAGAAACCGTGACCCGCGCTCCGTACACCGACGGGCTTCTGACCTCCCCCGTGGCCCGACTCTCCGAGTCGGGTGCGGAGCGAGCCGGACCCGACTCGCACGTAGTCCGACTCTCCGAGTCGAGACGGAGTAAACCCGACTCGGAGAGTCGGGCTACGTGCGAAGGGGAGGTCAAAGGCACTCGCGCGCGGTCCATCGCGTTTGCAGTTGTGGTGGCCCTCGCGGCCGTGGTCGTGCTGCCGCTGCCGGCCGGCGCGCAGCAGCCCGGGAGCGGCGGGCTTGTGCCGCAACACGAACAGCCCAAAGGGTTTCGGCCCGAGGCCGGGATCTCGGAGATGATCGGCGCCCAGGTGCCGCTCGACCTGACCTTCCGCGACGAGAACGAGCAGCCGATCACCTTCGGCGCCGCGATGGCCGGCAAGCCGACGATCCTCGTGCCGGTGTACTACCGGTGCCCGATGCTCTGCACGAAGGTGCTCAACGGCCTCCTGGACGCGCTGCGGGAGATGCCGCAGGACTTCTCCGCCGGCGGGAAGTTCCAGGTGGTGACCGTCAGCATGGACCCGAAGGAGCACAGCGACCTGGCGCGGCCCAAGAAGAAGGCGTACCTCGACGAGTACGGGCGCCCCGGGGCCGAGGAGGGCTGGCGGTTCCTCACCGGCACCGAGGCCAACATCAAGGCGCTGCTCGACACCGTCGGCTACCGGTTCGAGTTCGACAAGATGATGAAGGAGTACAACCACCCCAGCGGGATCATCATCCTGTCGCCGCAGGGGAAGGTGACGCGGTACTTCTACGGGATCGGGTACGACGGGGAGTTCGAGGTTCCCGGCGAGAAGGTCATGAGGAACGGGAAGCTGACCAACCCGACGACGACGCTGCGGCTGTCGCTCCTGGAGGCCGCCGACGGCAAGGGCGGGTCGCTGACGCTGGCCGAGCGGGTGCTGATGCTGTGCTACCGGTACGACCAGTTGCACAAGGGGTACTCGCTGAACGTGCTGTGGGCCGTGCGGATCGGCGGGATCATCACGCTCCTGGCGGTCGCGGCCGGGGCGCTCTTTGCGGTCCGGCGGGAGGGCCTCCTGCGGGTCGTTCTGGCGCGGGTCGCGCTCCTGGGTCTGATCTGCGTGGCGGTGAGCGGGCTGGGGCTGGGCAGTTCGCTCATGCGGAGCGGCGACCGCGAACTCGCCACGATTTTGCTCTCGATCAGTTTTCTGGCCACACTGGGCGTGACCGTGATCGCGTACTTCCGCGGGCGCTCGGCCCGCACCGAACCGCCGGCCCCCACCGCGGGGCCGAACGACGCGCTGCCGTCGGGGGGGACCGCATGAACTTCGCCACCAGTCTGCCGATCATCCCCGAAATGGCGGCCGAAGGGGCGTACCACTTCGAGGCGCTGTTCTGGTACATCTCCATCACCTGCGGGGTGGTGGGGACGGGGCTGTACGCGGCGCTTTTGTACTTCTGCGTCCGGTACCGGCGCGGGGCGACCAGCGGCAGCACGCCGCGGATCCTCGGCTCGGTGCGCCTGGAACTCACCTGGACCGTCCTGCCGCTGTTGGTGTTCCTCACGTACTACGCGTGGGGCGCGTACATCTTCAACAAGGCCGCGCACCCGCCCGAAGACGCGATGGAAGTGTTCGTCATCGGCAAGCAGTGGATGTGGAAGGCCCAGTACCCCAACGGCCAGCGGGTCATCATCGGGGGCAACCCGCGGAACATGACCGAGGCCGAGCGGAATTCGATCGGCCGGCTGGTGCTCCCGAAAGGGCGCCCGGTGAAGATCACCATCACCTCCGAGGACGTGATCCACGACTTCGGGATCCCGGCGTTCCGCTCGAAGATGGACGCGATCCCGGGCCGCTACACCCAGGTGTGGTACCACCCGACCCGGCTCGGCGAGTACGACATCTTCTGCGATCAGTACTGCGGCACGTGGCACTCGCTCATGGTCGGCAAGGTGAAGGTCGTCGAGGAGAAGGAGTTCGACGAGTGGATGCTGGGGTTCAAGCCGCTCCAGGGGAGCGACAACCCGGTGGACGGGTCGCTCGCGCACGAGGGCCGGCAGTTGTTCCTGAAGCTCCAGTGCATCCGGTGCCACTCGGCCACGCCGCAGGGCAAGGCCCCGGTGCTCGAAGGGCTGTACGGGAGCCGGGCCGACCTGCGGGGCGGCGGGGGCGTCATTGTGGATGACGAGTACATCATCAAGTCCATCCGCCGGCCGCGGCTGGAGGTCGTGGACGGCTGGGAGGCGATCATGCCGGCCTACGACGAGAGCCAGGTGACCGCCGAAGAACTGAACGCGCTGGTGGCGTACATCCGCAGCCTGAAGAAGGGCACCACGCCCGACCGGACCGAGCAGTTCCCGGCCCCCAACGGGGCGCCGACCGAACCGCGCCAGCCATCGCCGCTACCGCCGGGGGGGAAATAATCCGATGAGCATCGCAGTTACGCACGGCGGAATGACGGTCGCCCCGGTCCCGCCCGAGCCGGACCCGGCGCCGGTCAACTACCTGAACGCCGGCCACTCCATCTGGTCGTGGCTGTTCACCGTGGACCACAAGCGGATCGGGATCCTGTACCTGGTCTCGATCTCGATCTTCTTCGTGGGCGGCGGGCTGGCGGCCGGACTCGTCCGGCTGAACCTGCTCTCGAACACCGGCCTGATCCTGAGCGAGGACGCCTACAACCGGGCGTTCACCGCCCACGGCGTCCTCATGCTGTTCTTCTTCCTGATCCCCGCGGTGCCCGCGGTGTTCGGGAACTTCTTCATCCCGATGATGATCGGGACCAAGGACCTCGCGTTCCCCAAACTGAACATCGCCAGTTGGTACGTGTTCATGATCGGGGCCGCGTTCGCCGGCTGGTCGGTCCTCGCCGGCGGCATCGACACCGGGTGGACCCTCTACCCGCCGTACAGCACGCGGGCGAGCCAAGCGTACGTGATCCCGGGCGTGGTCGGGGCGTTCATCTCGGGGTTCAGCTCCATCATGACGGGGCTGAACATCATGGTGACGATCCACAAGATGCGCGCCCCGGGCATGACGTGGAGCCGGCTGCCGCTGTTCGTCTGGTCGATGTACGCAACCAGCCTGATCCAGCTCCTGGCCACGCCGGTCGTCGCCATCACGCTCTTGCTGATCGTGGTCGAGCGGGCGATGGGGATCGGGATCTTCGACCCGTCGATCGGCGGTGATCCGGTGCTGTTCCAGCACATGTTCTGGTTCTACAGCCACCCGGCCGTGTACATCATGATCCTGCCGGGGATGGGCGTGATCTCCGAAGTGCTGACGTGCTTTAGCCGCAAGAACATCTTCGGCTATCACGCGGTGGCGTGGTCGAGCGTGGGCATTGCGGTGGTCGGCTTTTTGCTGTGGGCGCACCACATGTTCGTCGCGGGGATCAGCTTCTACGCGGCGCTCCTGTTCAGCTTGCTCAGTATGCTCGTGGCGGTCCCGTCGGCCATCAAGGTCTTTAACTGGACGGCGACGCTCTACCGCGGCTCGATCACGTTCCAGGCGCCGATGTTGTTCTCGATCGGGTTCGTGGTGCTGTTCATCGTCGGCGGGCTCACCGGGCTGTACCTGGCGACGCTCGGCACCGACATCCACCTGCACGACACGTACTTCGTGGTGGCCCACTTCCACTTCGTGATGGTGGGCGGGATGGTGATGGGGTACTTCGCGGGGCTGCACTACTGGTGGCCGAAGATGACCGGGCGGATGTACTCCGACTGGTGGAGCCGGGTCGCGGCGTCCATCATCATCGTCGGGTTCTTCTTCACGTTCATGCCGCAGTTCTACATTGGCTACCACGGGATGCCGCGACGGTACCCGAACTACAACGAGAAGTACCTGTTCTACAACGTGATGAGCACCGCCGGGGCGAGCATCCTGGGGATCGGCTACCTGATGCCCGCGTTCTACCTGACGCTGTCGCTGTTCTTCGGCAAGCCGGCCCCGGCCAACCCGTGGAGCGCGACGGGCCTGGAGTGGGCCAGCCCCAGCCCGCCGACGGTTCACAACTTCGAGACGATGCCCGTGGTCGTGTGCGGGCCGTACGAGTACGCGATCGCGGTGGACCAGATGGGCCGCGGGCTGCCCGAACCCCCGGGGCCGGGCGGCGCCGAAGGCCCCGAAGGGAAGGTCGGCCCGACCGGCCCCGAAGGCCCCATGAAGAAGGAGACCGAAGTTGTCGGCTAAAGCACACACCCCGGCGCTGAAGCACCACTTCGAGGACCTGGGGCAACAGCACGCCTGCGAGCGGCTCGGGATCTGGATGTTCCTGGCCACGGAGATCCTGTTCTTCGGCGGGATCTTCGGCGCCTACACCATGTACCGGCTCTGGTACCCGCACGAGTTCGAGCTGGCCAGCTCGCACCTGAACCGGACCTTCGCCACAATCAACACGGTCCTCCTGATCACCAGCAGTCTCACCATGACGCTGGCGATCCGGGCCGCGAAGCTCGGCAACAAGTCCGCGCTGTACTGGAACCTGCTCGTGACCGCGGCGCTGGGCACCGCGTTCATGGTGATCAAGGGGTTCGAGTACAGAGACGACTTCCACGAGAACCTCTTGCCCGGCCCACGGTTCCACCCCGAATTCCACCGCGACGCGGTGAACCGCGGGCTGGACCCCGGCAAGGTGCAGTTGTTCCTGTGCTTCTACTACGTGATGACCGGCATCCACGGGCTGCACATCATCATCGGGATCGGGTGCATCCTGTGGCTGGTGTTCGAGACGTGGCGCGGGACGATCGTGCCGGAGAACTACTCGACCGTCGAGATCGTCAGCCTCTACTGGCACTTGGTGGACGCGATCTGGTTGTTCCTGATGCCGCTGTTGTATTTGGCCGGCGCCGGTTACGGCGGGAAACATTAACGCGCGAGCCGTTGTCAATTTGCGAACGCGTTGTCCTGATTTTGACCCCGAAGGGGTCGGACAACGTAGCCTGGGGCAACGCCCCAGGTAGACGCGCATGATGATTTGCAGCCCGAAGGGCTGCGACACGCCGAACGAAGATGTCCCAGCCCTTCAGGCTGGAAGAGAAACTGCCTCAAACCCGGGGCGTTGCCCCGGGCTAAGTTGTCCCAGCCCTTCGGGCTGAAGACGGGGCGAACTGAACTTGTATGGGATTCTTCCAATGGCCGACCCGACCCCGACGCCCGCCGGCACGACCCCCGACGACCCGCACGGGATTCGCAAGGATCTCGACAACCCGTTCCAGTTGTTCGCCGTGTTCATCGCCGTGTTGGGGCTGGCGGTGGCGAACGTCACCCTGTCCGACGCGATCGGGCCGACGAAGTACACGCTCGTCATGCAACTGGCCATCGGCACGGTGCAGGCCTGGATCGTGGCGTACTACTTCATGCACCTCAAACAGGGTGACAAGGTGGTCATCATCACCGCGCTCTCGTCGCTGTTCTGGATGATGATCCTGTTCGTGCTGTTCCTGTCCGACTACATGACCCGGCACCTCGTCGTCGGGTGAGGACGAAGTGGGCATGTCCGGCGCGCCGGCCAAACGAAACGGACTGCGGGCGGTGGCCGCCGGGGCAGGGCTGTCCGCGGCGCTCGCCGGCGGCCTCTTCCTCCTCAGCGGCTGCGGCGGGTGCAAGTCGCAAACCGAGTACCCGCCAACTCTGACGTTCCCCCCGCGGGCCGATCGGCTCGTGCTGAAAGTGCCCGACAAGCCGGCGCCCGCGGTGAACACCGCCGGCAAGCGTGACGAGGAAATCGCGGCGCTCGACGCCCTCGGCGGGCGCACAATCGATCCCGCGACACTCTCCGCCGACGCCCGCGCGGCCCTCGACGCCTTCCTGAAGGAGACGTTCGGCACCCCCGCGGAGCCGGGCGACGTTTCGGCCCCGCTCAAACTGACCAAAGCGCACCTCGCCGAAGGGGCGAAGCTGTTCAAGCGGCACTGCCTCGACTGCCACAACATCACCGGCGACGGCCGCGGGGCGAAGTCCGGCCAGTTCGTGGTGCCGTTCCCGCGCGATTACCGGCAGGGTATTTTCAAGTTCGTCACGAGCGGCGAGGGCATGAAACCGCGCCGCTCCGACCTGCTCCGCACGCTCCACGACGGGCTAAAGGGCACCGCGATGCCGTCGTTCGCGCTCTTGCAGGAGGGCGAACGCGACCTACTGGCGGGCTACGTGATGTACCTGTCGATCCGCGGGCAGGTGGAGTTCGATTCGCTCCGCGATTTGACCGACGGGAAGCCGAATGACCTGTCGGCGCGGCTGAAGGGGATTGTCGCCGAGTGGGAAGTGGCCGACGCGGCGCCGGCGCTGCCCGCCCCACCCAACGACGGCGATTACGACGCGCCCGCGCACCAGGACGCGGTGCGCCGCGGGCACGCGCTGTTCACGCAAAAGGTCGAGAACTCGTGTGTGAGCTGTCACGGTGAGTACGGCCGTAAACCCGTACTGCGCTACGACTTGTGGGGGACGGTGGCGAAACCGCTCGACCTGACGGAACCGAACTTCAAGGGCGGGAGCCGGCCGGAGGACGTGTACGCCCGCGTGCGGTTCGGCATCCCGGCGGTGGGGATGCCGGCGCACGGCCCGCCGAAGTACAACGAGCGCCAGGTGTGGGATCTGGTGCGGTTCGTGACATCCGCGCCGTACCCGGTGCGACTGCCGCCCGACGTTCGGGCCGCGGTTCATCCGAATCCGTAAGCGGGCAAGAATGAGTAATTACTCGACCCCCGAGTGTATAATTTTGTATAGTTATCGGTGACAGGGTGGCGAGTTGGCAATCTTTGGCAATCTTTGAAAAAAAGGGCCAAAAGCCCTGGAGAAACCAAAGATTGCCACGTGGCAATCTTTGGCAATCTTTGGCAATCTTTGGCAACCTTTCGTTTTCTCAGGACTTTTGCACACGGCGCGGGGCTTCGGCCGTCGCGTGCGCCCTAACATGACTCTTCTCGCCGTTTCGCACCGAGTTGCGCACCGATGACCGACCCGTTTTTGCGTCCCGTCCCGCGCTGGCTCCACGTCTGGGCCGTGCTGACCGTCGTGGCCACGCTCGTGCTGCTCGCGATCGGCCAGCTCGTCACCAGCTTCGGCGCCGGGATGGCCGACCGCGTCTGGCCCACCGAGCCGTGGTACGTGTTCCACACCGCGACCGACGCCGAAAAGGCCCGGTTCCGCGAGCAGTTCGACTTCTTCATCGAGCACACGCACCGGCTCGCTGCGTGGACCGTCGGCGGGCTGGTCATCGTGCTCGCCGGCGGGCTGTTGTGGAGCGACCCGCGGAAGGCGGCGCGGTGGGTCGCGCTCGCCGGGATGCTCGTTCTGATCGCCGGGTACGGCGAGTTCCACCGCGGGCTGATGGCCCAATCGAAGCCGGACGTTCCCGCGAGCGCGGTGCAGCTCCCACAAATGCCGATGTGGACCGCGCTCGCCGGCGCCGGGCTGATGCTTTGTGCCGCCGCTTGCGGCGCAGCGGCAACACGGGGCGTCCGGCTGCTCGGCGGGTTCGCGCTGGTCGCGGTGATGGTGCAGGGGCTGCTCGGCGGGTTCCGCGTGAAGCTGAACGAACTGGTCGGCACGGACCTCGCGGCGTTTCACGGGATGTTCGCTCAGGTCGTGTTCGGGCTACTCGTGATGATCGCGACCTACACCGCGCGGCCCGTGCCGGTTACGGGGGATGTGGCCGAGGCGCGCCGGCTGCGGCGGTGGGCGAGCGCGTTCGCGCACCTGATCTTTCTGCAAGTCGTACTCGGGGCGTTCGTCCGGCACTATCCGAATCCGCTCAGCCAGCGGTTGCACTTCGTCACCGCGTTCCTGGCGACCGCGGTCGCGGTGTGGCTGATCCGCGCCGTGCTGGTGAGCGCGGACGCCCGCCGGCGCGCGGGGCTGGTCGCGTGGGCGCTCGCGGGGCTGGTCGCGCTTCAGCTTTACCTCGGCGTGGAAGCGTGGATGGCGAAGTTCGGGGCGTACAAGCCGCCGGAACTGGTGCCGGTGACCGCGGAGAGCGGGGCGATTCGCACGCTCCACGCGCTGGTCGGGAGTGGGGTGTGGGCGGTCTCACTGATGTTGGCGATTCGGCTCCGGCCGGTTCGCGCCTTGGCCAATACAACTGAACCCATCGATCCCGCGTGGCCGGGTGGCGAATCGCGCGCCGCCGTCGGCGTTCTCAGCGGAGACGCGAAATGATGAAGGCGAGTTTCACCGCCGAGGCCGATACGCTCACGCCCCTCGCGGCGGGCGCGCCGGCACTGGCCGCGCGCCCGCGGGTGGCCGCCCCGACGCGGTTCGCCGATTACCTCGAACTGACCAAGCCGCGGATCGCGGTGATGGCGCTGTTCACCGTCGCGGCCGGCTACCTGCTCGGCGCCGGGGCCGGGGCGGAACTGCGGGTGCTGGTCTGCACGCTGCTGGGGTCGGGGCTGGTCGCCGCCGGCGGCAGCGCGCTGAACCAGCTCGTGGAACGGAAGATCGACGCCCGGATGAAGCGGACGATGAAGCGTCCGCTCCCGGCCGGCCGGCTGACGGCGGAAGAGGCCGCGATGTTCGGCGCGGCGCTCGCCGGCGCCGGGCTGGCGTTCCTGGTCTGCACCGTGCCGGCGCCGGCGGCGATCGCCGCGGCCCTCACGTTCGTCCTGTACGCGTTCGTCTACACGCCGCTGAAAACGATGACCGCGTGGAACACCGCGGTCGGCGCGGTGCCGGGGGCGCTGCCGCCTGTGATCGGCTGGTACGCGGCCCGCGGGTGGGACGGCTGGACCGGCTGGGAAGGGGCAGCGGTGGTGTTCGGCATCCTGTTTTTGTGGCAGATCCCGCACTTCCTGGCGATCGCGTGGATGTACCGCGCTGACTACGCCGGCGGCGGGCTGAAGATGCTCCCCGGGTGTGACCCCAGCGGGAAGCTGACCGCGGCCGTGATGGTCGTGACCGCCGCGGCACTCGTGCCGCTGGGGTTCCTCGCCCAGCCCGCGGGACTGGGCGGGTGGGTGTTCGCGGTCGGCGCGGCGCTGTTCGGGCTGTCGTTCCTACGCCGCGCGGTCGAGTTCGCGTGCGACCGCACCGACCGCAAGGCCCGGCGCGTGCTGCACGCCTCGCTGTTCTACCTGCCGGGCGTGTTCGCGGTTCTGATGGTTGACGCGCTGTTGCTGAAGTAATCCTGTGGGTTCTTGCTTGGTTTTCGGCCTGAAGGGCCGGGGCAACGCCCCGGATACGGATGCGATTGGTTTTTGCACCCTGAAGGGGTGCGACAGAATGTCCCAGGCCTACAGCCTGGAAAACAAATCATTCGGCGAACCCGGGGCGTTGCCCCGGGCTACGTTGTCCCAGCCCTTCGGGCTGAAGAGAAAGCCGGTACATGACCCGTCGCATTCTTCCGTTCGCTCTCCTCATCGCCGCCGGGTGCGGGGCAATAGGCGGCCCGCGCAACCCGACGCAACCCACCCAACCGGCGCCCGATCTCGACCTCCCGGTGGGCGAGTTCGCGCTCACCGAGCGCAGCGGCAAGAAGGTCACCGACAAGGATTTGCGCGACTCGGTGTGGGTCGCGTCGTTCATCTTCACCCGCTGCACCGGCACGTGCCCCGCGGTCACCAACACGATGGCCCGGCTCCAATCTGAGCTGAAAGACGAACTCAAGGGCGGGAAACTGAAGCTCGTCACGTTCACCGTGGACCCGGTCCGCGACGACCTCCAGGCACTCAAAGACTACGCGAACGCCCGGCAGGCCGACCCGAACAACTGGCTGTTCCTCACCGGCGAAGAGAAGGTTATTCACAAGCTGATGCAGGAGCAGTTCAAACAGGCGGTGGAGCGGAAGCTCGGCCCGGACGTGAAGCCGGGCGACGAGTTCGACCACGGCACACGGCTCGTAGTCGTGGACAAGAACGGTGTCATTCGCGCGATGTACGACGGGCTGCCGAACGATCAGTACCCCGACGGCCAGAAGCGGTTCGAGGACGGGCTGTCGCGCCTAAAGGACCGCGTGCGGGAACTGTTGAAGTAGTCCCACGTGGTCCGGTCACGGAGTGACCGGGTTTCTTGCCACACGTTAAACCGCGAGTGAAGCTTCGACACACGAGCAACCCGAACGCCGCTCACGGCGCGACCGAACGAGCCTCTGACCACGATTCCGTTGTTCCCACGTGACCGCCCTTTCCGGACGAGCTATACTCCATTTCGGGGCCTCCGCCCGCGGGCCACCTTTCCTCACTCCACCAGTTTTTCTCGCACTTTCGCTCCAGGGGCGCATGATCGCATTCGATCAGGCCGAACTCGCGCAAGCGCTGTTCTCCGAGAGCGGCGACGCGATGTTCCTGCTCGACCCGGACACCGACCAGTTGGTCGAGGTGAACCCGGTCGCGGAGCGCATCACCGGGTTCGCTCGGGCCGAACTATTGCGGTCCCCCGCCGCGTACCTGTTCCGGTTCGAGGCCGCCGGCGGGCTTCAGCGGCTCAAGGGGGCGTTCACCAAGACGGTGGTGTTTCACGGGCAGGACGGGTTCCTGCTCCGCACGAAAGACGGCGCGTGGGTGCCCGTGGGGCTGACGGTGTCGCGGTTGCACGTGGCCCCCAAGACGCTCGGCCTGATTGTCGCCCGCGACGACCGCGAGCGGCGCGCGGCGCTGGCCCAGGCCAAGCGGGTCGAGGCCGAACTGCGGGCGGTGCTGACCAGCTCGCCCGCGGCCCTGTGGAGCGCCGAGCGGGCGCCCGGGCCGGACGTGTTCGCCGGCTGGCAGTTCCGCTACGTCTCGCCCCTTCTGGCCCGCATCGCGGGGCGCCCGCCGGACGCGCTCGACCACCCGTTCAAATGGGCCGAGGTCGTTCACCCGCTCGACCGCGACCGCTACCGGGTCGCGTTGCGGAAGCTCTTGACCGGCGGCGGGGAGTTCGAGCTGCTCTATCGCGTTCAGCCGCCCACGGGCGGCCCGGTGTGGGTCCGCGACCGGGTTCAGGTGGTGTGCGACGCGGCCGGGCGCCCGGCCCGGCTCGACGGGTGCGTCACCGACGTGACCGAGCAGCGCCGGGCCGAGGACGCGGTGCGCCAGAGCGAGGAGCGGTTCCGCGCGCTGGTCGAAAAGAGCCGCGACGGGATCGTGCTCTTGGACGACCAGGCCGTGATCCGGTACGCGGCCCCGGCCCTCAAGACGATCCTCGGGTACGACCCGGAACAGGTGATCGGGCGCTCGGCCCTGGAGTTCATCCACCCGGACGATCTTCCCGCGGCCCGCGAGCGGCTGGCCGGCTGCCTCCGGCAACCGGGCGAGGACATCGCGGACACGTTCTGCGCGATCGCGGCCGACGGGAGTTCGCGGATCATCGAGATGAACGCGGTGAACCGGCTCGCCGACCCGAGCGTGCGGGCGCTGGTCATCAACTACCGCGACGTGACCGAGCAGCGCGAATCGGCCCGCAAGCTGGCCAGTCAGCACGCGCTCCTGGAAGGGCTGTTCGCGTCGGTGCCCGACGTGCTGGTGTACAAGGACCGCAAAGGACTGTTTTTGGGCGGCAACCCGGCGTTCGAGGCGCTCGCGGGGCGCCCAGCGGCGGACCTGTGCGGACTGCACTGCCGCGACGTGTTCCTCGACGAGTGGGCCGCTCGCATCCGCGACGCCGAGGACGCGGTGTTCGCCACCGGGCAGACCGCCCGGGGCAAGGAGTGGGTTGTCTACGCCGACGGGCGGAAGGTGCTGTTGGATTTCGCGATCGCCCCGCTCAAGGGCGCCGACGGCGCTCCGACCGGGCTGATCGTCCTGGGCCGCGACGTGACCGAGCAGGATCGGCTCGAAGAGGAGTTGCGGCAGGCCCAAAAGTTGGAGGCGCTCGGCCGGCTCGCCGGCGGGATCGCGCACGACTTCAACAACCTGCTCACCGTGGTCCTGGGGAACATCGAGCTGGTGCGCACCGGCGCCGCGGTCGGGGCCGAGGCCGACGAGATGCTCGGCGCCACCCAGCGGGCCGCCCAGCAGGCCGCCGATCTCACCAAGCAGATGCTCGGGTTCGCCCGCCGCCAGCCGCTGCGCACCGCGCCCGTCGATCTGAACGCCCTGGCCCGCGAGTCGATCGGCCTGTTGCGGCGCACGATCGACCCGCGGATCGTGATCCGGTTCCAGCCGGCCCCGGACCTGTGCCCGATCGCGGCCGACCCGGTTCAGGTCCAACAGATCCTGATGAACCTGTGCCTGAACGCCCGCGACGCGATGCCCGAGGGCGGCACCCTGACGGTCGAAACGGCCAACCCCGATCCGGCCGCGGGCGCCGACGGGCCGCGGGGCGAACAGGTGCGGCTGACGATCACCGACACGGGCGTCGGGATGACCGACGAGGTGCGGGCGAAGATCTTCGACCCGTTCTTTACGACCAAGGGCGTGGGACAGGGCACCGGGTTGGGGCTGGCGGTGGTGTATGGCGTGGCGAAGGCGCACGGCGGGTGTGTGGACGTGATCTCGGTGCCCGGGGCCGGGAGCCGGTTCGACGTGTACCTGCCGCGCGGGCCGACCACCGCGGAGCGGACCGCCCGCGCTCTCACCGACCCGAACGGGGCACGCAAGGGCCGGGGTGAAACGGTATTGGTCGCCGACGACGAGCCGGCCGTTCGCGAGCTGGCCAAAACCGCCCTGGAGATGGCCGGGTACCGGGTTCTGGTCGCCCGCGATGGGGCCGAGGCGGTCGCGGTGTTCCGGGCGTCGAAGGAGCGGGTGGCGGCGGCCGTGCTGGACGCGAGTATGCCGCACCTGACCGGCCGGCAGGTGTCCGAAGAGATCCGCCGGGCCGACCCCGCCGTGCGGATCCTGTTCGCGAGCGGGTATCACGGCCCCACGCCGGCCCCTGTCGCCGCACCGGGCACCCGAGCGCTGAACAAGCCGTACACGCCGAGCCAACTGGCTGCCGCAGTGCACGAAATGTTGGCCGCGCCCGTCGGCGCGTGACTCACTTCTTCAGCCGCTTGCGCACGTCATCGAGGACCGTCTGTTCATCAGGGAACTGCCCGGTCTTGAGTTTGGAGTAGATCAGTTCGCCGTCCACGGTGACCTCGAAGCACCCGCCGCCGGCGGGGACGAGCGTGAACCGCGCAATCTTCTGTTTGAGGTCGGTCAGCAGTTTGGCCGTCAGACCGACGGCCTTTGGTTCGTACCCTCAAACCGAGCAGTATTTCAGTTCGATGTTCATCAAGAAACCTCCGCGGGGTCAATCCCCACCTATGTGCAAAAATATACAGATGAACTGCTGCCCTCTTACGAAAGAAAGTGAAGCTGCCCTTCCCGATCGCATCGGGCTGGTATATGATAACTTCACAACATGACGCGGCGTGGAGCAGCCCGGTCAGCTCGCCAGGCTCATAACCTGGAGGTCGTAGGTTCAAATCCTACCGCCGCAACTCAAAACCCCTGGGAAACCAGGGGTTTTTCATTGGTGCATTTCCGCCAATTCTGCCATTTCCAGGGTTTGTAACCCTTCAGCCTTCTGAACAGTTTCTGGCCGTTGCAGTTGGTCATCGGTAT
>CAZBXY010000031.1:0-34019 GCA_964495365.1 uncultured Frigoriglobus sp.
CTAATGCTACCGACCATCACGCCTCCCGACATCCCCACCTTCCCGGATAGACTCTCAGAGTATTAGGCACACTCCGTGTGTCGTTCTAAAGCGCAACGGCACACGGAGTGTGCCTACTACTCTGAAGGGGCACACCATGTGGCTCATTGTCGGGTCCGTTTGCGGGCTGTTGACCGTTGCGATCATCGCGTTCATCGTGTACGCGGTGATGCGCGACAACAAGCGCAAGGCGTACGCGCTCGAACACGGCGAACACACGTACGGCTGGCTCGTGCAGGCGAACAACGCCCTCTTCGAGGAGGGCATGATGGACGCCCCGGCGCTGGTCGTCATCTCACCGGACGCCGAGACCAACGACGACGAAGCGTTCATGACCGAACTGGCCGAGAAGATCATGGAGTTGAAAAGCGACAGCGGGCGCGTGATCGGCCGGACCAAGGCCGAGCGGGCCGTCTCCAAGCTGATGTCGGACGAGACGTACATTGAAGGGAAGCAGGACAAACTCCCGGCCGAGTTCGCCGGCGACCGCGAGGTGTACCTCGTTCACATCTACATCTACCGCGACCACCTGCCCGAGAAGCGGCTCGACGGGCCGAAGATCCCCTGTGTCATCATCTGGGGCGACGAGCACGCGATGGTTTGCACCCGGCCCGAGGACGAGCGGCCGAGGCGAGAACGAAAACAGAGACGTACCGAAGAAGAAGAGGACTAACCGTGCCGAACGGGCCGCAGATCATTCTCACGCTGAAGGTACTCGTCGTCACGGTGACGGTGTTGCTCCTGGCATCACTGGTCGCGCTCGTGTTCAAGCGCCCGCGGCTGCACGGGCACATCAACACCGCGTTCTTCGCGCTCACGATGGCGACCGTCGCCGGGTTCGAGGCGCTGCTCCAGTGGATCGACGTCTCGTCCGCCTTCGACGACGCGGCTCGGCAGGCGCTCCGTACGCACCTGTGGTTCTCGGTGCCGTCGGCATTGCTCTTGCCCGCGATGATCGTCAGCGGCAAGATGCGGCTGAAGCGACTGCACCTCGCGCTGGCCGCGGGGTTCGTTCTCCTGTGGACCGGTACCGTGATTACCGGCCTGGGCCTTCCCCACTGAGCCACCCATGACGACCGACGAACCGGCCGACCCGCTCGCACTGGGAAAGGCCGCCGCGGCGCAACTCGCTGGCGAGTGGCACGTCGATGTCGAAGAGCCGGCAGCGGGCAGTGGGCAGTGGGCAGAAAACAGCCAAGAAGGAGAGAAGTCGGAGGCCAAACACAGCGCGCCACCACCGCCTTTACTGCCCACTGCCCACTGCCCACTGCCCACTGAAGCGCCGCCTTCCCCCGAGCAGCTCGTCGAGGCGATGCTGTTCGTCGGCGGGCACCCGCTGGCGCCGGCGGTCGCGTGCGCCGCGGTCCGCGGGCTGACGCCCGAGCGGTTCCGGGTCGCGGTCGACGCCCTCAACCGCCGCTACCGCGACCAGTGGCGCCCCTACACGATCGAGGCCCGCGACGAGGGCTTCGTACTCGTCGTGCGCCCGGCGTACCGCAACCTGCGAGAGCGCCTCTTCGGCGGGCCGCGCGAGACGCGCCTCAACCAGACCGCGGTCGATGTCCTCTCGGTGGTCGCTTATCGGCAGCCGGTCGGCAAGGCCGAGGTGGACGCGATCCGCGGCACCGATTCCGGCGCGACCCTGCGACAACTGGTGCGGCTGGGGCTGATCGCGGTGCAGCACCGCGCCGACGCCACCGCGCGCGAGGTCCGCTACGGCACCACGCCGCGGTTCCTCGACGTGTTCGGTCTCGGCTCGCTCGACGAACTCCCCCGGCTCGGCAACCCCTCACAAGTGTGAAACCTTCAAAACTCAAAACCCAAATCCCAAACAAGACAGCGGCGTTGAATCTTCTGTGTTTGGAATTTGGGTTTTGAGTTTTGGAATTTAACTCCGAAGGAGTTCCTGTTGGCTGACAACCGTCGCACGTTCGCGGGCTGGGTGTGGCCGCCGCCGCCGATCGCCGGCCGGCTGTGGGTCGCGGTCGCCACCGCCGCGGGGTACTCCGCGCTCGTGTGGGCGATCGACCCGCACGACGGGATGCTCCAACCGCTGTGGTCGTCACAATTCGCACTGTTCAACACCGCGATTCTCGGCTTACTCGTCAGCTTCCGCACAAAGATCGCCTACGACCGCTGGTGGGAAGCCCGGCTCTTGTGGGGATCGCTCGTCAACAACTCGCGGAACCTCTGCCTCAAGGTGCGCGAACTGGCGCAGCCCGACGCGGCCGAGCGGGCGCGGTTCGCGGCGCTGGTGGCCGCGTTCCCGGTCGCGCTCATGCGGCACCTCCGCGGGCCACTGGTGCTGAACGAACTCGACGACTTCAAGGACGACCCCGCGACCCCGACCCACGTCCCCGCGCACGTCGCCGGGCGGCTGATGGCGACCGTCGCGGCGTGGCGGACTGCCGACCGCCTCGACGGTCACAAGCACCAGATGCTCGACGCGAACCTCAACGCGCTGATGGACATCTGCGGGGCCTGCGAGCGCGTCCGCAACACCCCGCTCGCGCCCTCGTACCTGTCGCTGTTGCGGCACGGGCTGGTGCTGGGGTTCCTGTTCACTCCCTGGGCGCTCGTGCAAATGCTGGGGGTCTGGGTGATCGTGATCCAGGCGATCGCGGTGTACTTCGTGTTCGGGATCGAGCTGACCGCGGAGGCGGTCGAGCAGCCGTTCGGCTACGACGGCGACGACCTGCCGCTAGAAACCTATTGCGAAACGATCCGCACCAGCGCCAACGACATCTTGCGGTAGCGAACTTGGAGCGGTTCCGCAAACTGGGCTTTACCGGTTCGCGGCAGAAGCTATGAAGCGTCCCTCGCGCCGAACGGATTCGGCGCCGAAGCAGGGACGCGAGATGCGCACGGCAGCGCTTTGGGTCGGAGTACCCGCGGTGGTCGGGGTTCTGGGTGTGAGCCTGTGGTTCACACTCGTCCCCGGCCGGTCGGGCGCCGGGTGAACGCCAGCGGGCTGCGGCCCCGTCGGCGGTCCGCCGATGTTCGACCAGTTCGGGGGCTACGGGTACGGCGCGCCGGCGCCCTACTACGCGCCTCAACCACAACCTCAACCCGTGCGCCAGCCGCCGCGGCCACAACCGGTCGCGGTGAAGCCGCCGAAGCCGCCGGCGGAGGTTCCGCAGGTGGTCGTCGCACCGACCCCGGAGCAACTCGGCATCCATCTCGACGCGCCGCCGCTCGTCGTGCCCCCGCCGAAGGACTTGGGCATCGACCTCGACTGAGTCGAGTCAGCCCCGAGCCCCAGGCGCTCGCCTTCGGCTCGTGGCTAATCTGGCAAGGGCAAAATGGGCCACAAAGGGCAAAAAACTTGCCACGTGGCAAGTCAGCGATCGTTTGAGTATCGCGAAAGTGCCCGGATAATGCATGTTCGCAATTTCACTAACTCATCGCCTGTTCACATAACTATACATTTGCGCGCATCACCGCCCGACAAACTGCGTATACTACCCGCGCTTTCGCGACGCGATTCCGAGATCGTGTCCGGGCCACCAACTAACGGGAAGCGCCGGATCGGCTGATTGCGCACGTTGGTTTTTGCGCCGAAACTCAACTCGCACGACCAAACCGAACTGTGCGACCTCCACTTCCGGCACGATTCGCTCGAGCCCCAACTGCCGACACGTTCCGAATCGCATGTGAGATAACGAGTTCCGTCAAATCCGATTGGATTCCCTTGGCATCACGAGCGCTGAATATCCACGTTCCCGCTCCCGAATTACGCCAGACAATAATCCTTCTCGCGTTCCGCAAGTTGTGTTGAGCCACTTCGGCCCGCCGTTAGGATCAGAATAGATCCGCGATTGGTCGCCCTCATACCGTCTGACCGACACCACCCACCGCGACCCGGATGTCACCCCGAACCACCTGACGAGTGGTCGCGTGGAAGGTACGCACCGAGTTCGGAGGCCGTTCGATGTTTGCCCGTCTTTCGGCGCTGTTGTTGGTGACCGCGCTGCTCCTTGGGGCATCGCCCGCGCGTGTTTACGGCGCGCCCATCTTCACGGTCGGCCCCGGCGGCGGGAACCCCGGCGAGAACCTGCTCTTCAACAACGCCAACTTGCAACTCGGGCCGGCGGCGACGATCCAGGGCGTCACGAACAACTCCAACCGAGTTCTGGACATCACGTCCACCGTCAATCTGGTTGGCAACGGGGGCCAGGCCCGCGTCGAGGGACAGGCCGGAGCGTTCGGCGGCGCCGGGGTCACCCTGGCCCCTCACACCGCCAACAACCTGCCGGGCGGGTTGCTCCCGATGGGGAGCTTCAAAGACCTGAAGTTCAACATCGACGCGACGGCCGACGGCCCCGTGGCGTTCTCGGTCGTCACCAACACGGGAACGTTCGCGTTCAACTCGACACTGGACGACAACGGGCAGAACTTCTTCCGGTTCACCACCCTGGGGACGGAGTTCATCAATTCGGTGACGATTACCTCGTCGGGGAACACCATCAAGAAAATTGAGCAGATCCGCCTGGGCGGTATCGTCGGACCGGGCCAAGGCCCCGGCCCCGACCCCGCGCCGGGCAGCAACCCGGTGCCCGAGCCGGCGTCGCTGGCGGTGTTCGGCGCGCTCCTGGGGATCGGCGCGCTCGGCGCCCGGCTCCGCCGTAAGCCGGCCGCGGCCTGATTTTCGCAACGCCAACAGCCCGCGTGTCCAAACTGGGCACGCGGGTTCACTTCACCAGCTCCAGCACCGCCCACAGCGACGGGTCGTCGCCGAACGGGAAGTCCCAGCCGACGTTCAGGAACTGGTCGCCGAGCTCCTGATCCCTCACCGCGTAGTACACGCCCAGCCGCGGGTGTTCCTGCGGGTCGAACCCGTTGAGCGCCGCGGCCGGCAGGAACACCTCCAGCCGGTAGCCGCCCTTGATGCGGTGCGCGCGGAACGGCACGTCCGCGAGGTTGGCCATCGGGGCGTCTTGCAGCGCGCGGTTGATCTTCGACTGCGTGAGGAACGGCTCGTCCTTGTCGGTGCCGCCGCCGGCGGGGAAGAACGCGAACTGGTGACAGTACCGGCTCCCGCGGTGGCCGGCGCGGGCGTCGCGGGTGTCGATCCACAGCCGCAGCCCGTCGGACGAACTGGGCTTGTCGGAATCGCCCACCGCCGGCTGCACCTTGCCCCTCACCTCGACCTGCACGGCCAGTCCGAACTCGTTCCACGCGAGCCGCACGTCGGCGAAGTTCTCCTTCTCGTCGAGTGCCGCGAAGTTGTTGAGTTTGGCGCTTTCGGGCAGTTCGACGAGGTGTTCGTCCTCGTCGGTGTCGCGGGGCGCGTCCGCGACGAACGGACACGGGTGGCACACGCGGACCAGAAACCGGTTCGGCACGATCGGCGGCATAAAGTGGCCTCCTTGCGACGGACATTGTGTTCAGTATAGCCAAACGCCGGTCCGGGACAAACAGAGCCACTTCGGGCGGGGCGCGAATTTGCTCGAAGTTCCTGTTCTGCCGCTCGTTTCACTTGACGCGCGAACGGTGCGCGGTTTAATGGTGGTTGGATGTTTCTCGTGTTTGTGGGCCGATCGGCTCCAACACCGCCCAAACTAGGACCGCGACGTGACCCTTCGCCCCGCCGTTCTCGCGTTCAGCGCTCTGCTTGTCGTCGGCCTCACCGGCCCACGAGCCTCCGCCGGCTACGTATACCGGTTCACGGGCGTGACGAACAACAACGCCACCAACACCGCCGCGGGCGCGGCCCAACTGACCGTGGACGTGTCGGACGCCGGGACGGTTGTCATCGGCGGCAACACGGTCCACCGGGTCGCGTTCAAGTTCCTCAATAACGGCCCGTCGGCCATGTCGATTACCGACCTCTATTTCGACGACGGCACGCTGTTGGGGATCGCGTCGATTACCAACGGTCCCGGGGTCTCGTTCAGCGTCGGCGGCTCGCCGCCCAACCTGCCCGGCGGGAACGCGATCAACTTCCACACGAGCGCCGGCTTCCTGGCCGACTCCGACCCGCCGGTTCAAGCCAACGGCGTGAACCCCGGCGAGTGGGTGAGGGTAACCTTCAACCTCATCAACGGAAAAACGTACAGCGACACCCTGGCCGCGATGCAACTGAGCCTGAACAACCCGGGCGTGGACATGACCAACGGGCTGCGCATCGGTATTCACGTGCAGGGGTTCTCGGGGGGCGGGAGCGAGAGCTTCGTGAACGGGGCGCCGATCACCCCGGCCCCGGCCCCAACCGGCCTCGCGCTGGTCCTCTCGGCGCTGCCCGTTCTCGGCCTGCGGCGCCTCATCCGCCGCCAGTGCACCGCCTGACCAACTGACGAACTCGCCAACGCGAAGGGGCCGCGGAGACGATCTCCGCGGCCCCTTCCGTTCGGGTGCGAATGAGCCTTCGGCTGGAACCGCTACGGCGACAAGCGCGGGCGCATTCACTCGACGTAATGCGGTTGATCTTCCTCGGCGTCCTCTTCATCGTCCTCCGCGTACGGCCCAGACTTCGTCGCGCGATTCACTTCGTCCCGGTACGCGAGAATACTTGCCCAAAACGCAGCTTGCTCTTCTGGCGTCTCCTCAATGTACGGGAGTGCGAGAAGCGGGCGACGCAGGATGATTTCTAACTCGACATCGCCAAGCGGGAAGTCTTCTGGCAGCGTGATCGTCACCTGCCGGCTTTCAGGGATCTGGGTTTTCACGCGCACGGTTGGCATCGCGATCTCCTCGCAGGTCAGTCCCCCATCGGATGGACGGGCGCGGTGATCGGCGGGTTCAGGAGGCTGCGGGCCAGCACTTCCTTCGCCTTGTCGAACTCCGGTTGCCACAGGATTTCGGGCCGGCCGATTTTCATGCAGTCGCGCACCTTCTCCAGCGTGTTGCGGGCCATGTGCGGGCACTTGTTGCACGAACAGGTGATCCCCGGCACGCCCAGGTACGCGTGCTGCGGGTAACGGCGCTGCAATTCCCACATCATGTTCGCTTCCGTCGCGACCAGGAACTCGGTTGGTTCGGTGTAGGTCGCGACGTGTTTAATCATCGCCTCCGTCCCGCCGGCGAAGTCGGCCAGCGCCAGGATGTTCTGCGGGCACTCCGGGTGTGCGATCGTCTTCGCCTTCGGGTGTTCCTTCTTCTGCTTGATGAGGTCCACCACGCTGAAAATCTCGTGAACCATACACGACCCGTCCCACAGGATCATGTCGCGCCCGGTCAGCTCCTGGAGGTAGCGCCCGAGGTGTTTGTCGGGCACGAAGAGGATTTCGTACCCTTCGGGCACCTTGTTCCGCACCACGTCCTCCGCGTTTCCGCTCGTCACCACCCAATCCGAGAGCGCCTTGACCTTCGCAGAGGAGTTGATGTAACACACCGTCTGGAACTTGCGGCCGTTGATGCGGAGCCGGTCCTGGTAGGCTTCGAGCTTGTCCGCGGGGCACGCGTCCACGAGGCTGCACCCCGCCTTGAGGTCGGGCAGCAGCACGCGCTTCGACGGGTTGAGCATCTTGGCCGTTTCGGCCATGAACAGCACCCCGCAGAACACGATGACCGGCGAATCGACCTTCGTCGCCTCGCGGGCCAGCTTCAGGCTGTCGCCGGTCACGTCGGCGAGCGCCTGGATCTCGCCCTCCTGATAGTAGTGGGCCAGGATCGTGGCGCCGAGTTGCTTCTTGAGGTCGAGGATTTCGGCAGAAATGTCGTCCAGAATAGCCGGCATGGCGCGGCTCCTTGTTTTTACTGTGGCGGAGGGCCAACCCACGGGAACGCAACTTGTTAATGCATCATACGCACCCGACCCGCGGAAAACGACGGGAAATCCGCCCGTTCGCCAGTTGGCACGCGCGGCGCCGGGCGGGTATTCTGGCGTTACCCCTCGACGACGAAGCCACCAACATGTCCGAACCCACACTGACCCGCGCGCCCGACTCGGACCCCCAACCGGCTGGCCCGGCCGAAACCGTCGCCAGCGGCCCTCCGACGGGGCCCCCACCCGGCGCGCCGGACGCCCCGCCCGGCTACGAGCTGCACTCGCTCGTCGGCAGCGGCGGCATGGGCGCGGTGTACCGCGCGCACGACCGCGCGCTCGCCCGGTTCGTGGCCGTGAAGTTCCTCCATGCCCGGTTCGCGCCGGAGTCGGTCACCGCGTGGCGGTTCCACGAAGAAGCGCGCATCACCGCGCGGCTCGACCACCCCGGCATCCCGCCCGTTCACCAGGTCGGCCACACGCCCGACGGCCGGCCGTTCCTCGCGATGAAGCTCATCAAGGGCGACACGCTCGACGTTTTGCTCAAAAAGCGCGCGACCCCAACTGACGAGCGCGGGCGGTTCGTCGGCGTGTTCGAGCAGATCGCCCAGGCGGTCGCGTTCGCCCACGCCCGGCACATCATCCACCGCGACCTCAAGCCCGCGAACGTCATGGTCGGCGGGTTCGGCGAAGTGCAGGTCATGGACTGGGGGCTGGCGAAGGAACTGGGCAGCACCCACTCGACAGACCCGCGCGCGAGCGACGAGTCGCTGAGCGCCGAACTCCGCGCCGGGCGCGACGGCGCGGACGTGACGCAGGCCGGGAGCCTGCTCGGCACGCCCGCGTTCATGCCCCCGGAACAGGCCGTCGGGGCGATCGACCAGATCGACGAGCGGGCCGACGTGTTCGGGCTGGGCGCGATCCTGTGCGTGATCCTCACTGGCGAGCCGCCGTTCATCGCCGACACCGCCGAGGCCGCCCGGGTGCTCGCGGCCCGCGGGAAGCTCGACACCTGCTTCACACGGTTGGACGCCTGTGGCGCGGAACCGGAACTGGTGGCCCTGTGCAAGCGGTGCCTTTCGCCCGAGGTCGCGGACCGGCCCGCGAACGCCGGCGAGGTCGCGCGGGCAGTCGCGGCGTTCCGCGCCGACGCCGAGCGGCGCGCCCGACAGGCCGAAACCGACCGCGCCACCGCCGAGGTGAAGGTCGCGGAAGAGCGGAAGCGGCGCCGCGTGCAGCGCGTTTTGGCGCTGGCCATGATCGGGCTGCTCGTGGTCATCGGATACACGGCTCGGCGCATCGATATCGAGCAGACACGCCACAGTATCGAACGGGAGATGTTCCTCCAGACGGAGAAGAACCAACGCGAGACGGCTCGCAAGGAGCGCGAAACCGAACTTCGGGAACGGCAGTTGACGACCGAGCGCGACGTGACCGCGGCCGTTAACGAGGTCCAGGTGCTTCGCGAACAGGGGCTGAAGCAAATCGACGACCCCGAGCGGTGGGCACTGACACTTGTTGCCGCGCGGTCGTCGTTCAAGCGAGCCGAGGGGTTGCTCGCCGCCGGCGAACCGACCGACGAATTGCGAATACGCGTCGCTGCCGCGCGGGCGGAACTGGATCGCGACGACCGCGACCGCCTACTGTTGGCCGAACTCGACCGCATCTCCGACGACAATGAGATCCGCCTGATGATCCCAGTTTCGTTTACCAGCGTCACGTCCCGGCGCTACGCGACCGCGTTCCGCACCGCCGGCATCGACCCGGTGACCGCGCCGACGGCGGACGCGGTCGCGTGGCTGAAGGCTCATCGGTTCCGCGACCGGCTCGCGCGCGCGGTCCGCGCGTGGTCGTATTCGTTACCGCCCGACGAGCAAGACTTCGGCATCAATTTCATCGATTTGTACCCACTCGACGCGCTCGCGGCCGTCGGAGGCCAGGCCATCGTGACCACATGGCGAACCCGTCTCAATCTCGGGACGCGGCTCGGCGCGATCCTGACCGCGGTAACGGAAGACGCCTTCACGCGCGAGTGGTGGGCGGCCGCCAAAAAGCACGACATGGCGGCGATGAAGAAGCTCGTGCAGCGCCCCGAACTGCGGCGGATGTCGTCACGCGAACTGGCCTCGCTGGCCGACGCGCTGTCGTTCGCAAGCGAACCGCAAGTCCTCCAAACGTTCATGAATCTCGCTTATGAGCGGTTCCCGGGCGAATTCTGGGTTCTCTTCCGCTACGCGATGGCCACCGAGATTTTGCGCGACTCAGAACCCGTCGAACCCAAGACCATCGACATCCCCGCCGAACCGGACCCCAAAAAACCACCCGATAGCTCCAAACCAAAGGCGCCCGACGCCCCCGAGGCGCCCGCGGTCGAACCGAAGCCGAACAACAGGGCGAACGAATCGCTGCGGTATTTCACGGCGGCCGTGGCGGCCCGCCCGCGCAGCGCGATCGCGCGGGCCGCGCTGGGAATGCAACTGATCGAGTTGAACCAGGAAGCCGCCGGCCTGCGGGTGCTCAAGAGCGCGGCCGAGGTCGATCCGACTTCCCCCTGGCCGCACTTGTTTCTCGTCATGTACAGCATCGAAAAAGAGAAGTGGGACGACGTGGCCGCCCCGTTGAAAGCGGCGGTGAAAGCCGATCCCGACACGTCGTATTTCCTGATTCACTCCGCGATCCTCGCGCTCGCGACCTACCGACCCACCCCGGACATGAAGCCCGACGAATCCGACCCGTACCTCTCGCGCCTCATCGAAGAAGCCGCGGCAATGCACCCGAATCACCCCGGCAGTCATGATCTGTTGGCCGAACTGCACACGAAGAAGGGGAACCACCGCGCCGCGCTGGCCGAGTACCGCAAGGCCCATCAACTCGCCACTTCGGACTACGCTCGCAAACCGTTGCTCGCAATGCAACTCCGTCAACTCGAGAGTATCGTGCGGTGGGAGGGCAAAGTTCAGGACGTGATCGACGGGAAGTACACGCCCGACAGCAGCACCGAACTGGTGGAAATCGCCAGTTGCGCCGCGATGTTCGAGAACAAGTACCTCCTGGCCGCCGAGGTCGCCGAAATCGGAGTGAAACTGGACCCCAAACTCTACGACAACTGGACCGAGATGACCAAGTTCGCGGGGTGGGCCGTTCAGGCCGCTTCGGGCAAGGGGGTCGATGCCGAGCTGCTCAAGCCGGAAGAGAAAGCGAAGTTCCGAAAAATGGCGCTGGCGTGGTTACGCGAAGCGGTCAAACGAAACGACAACAAGGCGCTTCTCCCGTATCTGGGGACGCGATTAGCAACGCGGACCGATCTTCAGCCGGTGTGCGACCCGACGGAACTCGCGAAACTCCCGCCCGACGAGCGGGCCGAGTGGGAGAAGTTCTGGGCGAGTTTCCCCCCGCCGCAGTACCCCGGCAAACCGGTCGAACGCGAAGTCGCCCCGCCCCCGCGCGAAGTGAAGCCGTGACGCGGAGCCGGGCCGGGGTATCATGTCGGACACGCCTCACCGACACCAGGAGTTTCCGCCATGCCCGCCGTCCAGAACTACGACCTGATCGTCATCGGGGCCGGGCCGGGCGGGGTCGCCGCGGCCGACACCGCGGCGCTCCTCGGCAAGCGGGTCGCCGTCGTCGAGCGACACCCGGTCTGCGGCGGGGCTGCGGTCAACACGGGCACGATCCCGAGCAAGACACTCCGCGAGACCGCGGTGGCCATCTCCGGGGTCAAGGCCCGCGCGATCTTCGGCGTGGACGTGTCGGTGCGGCGCGAGGCGAAGATCGAAGACCTGATGCGCCACGAGCGGGTGGTGAAGGCGTCCGAGGCGCACCAGATGCGGACGCTGCTCGACCGGTACGGGGTGATGGTGTACCGCGGCAGCGGGAAGTTCCTGGACCCGAACACGGTGCGCGTCACCCACCCGGCGCCGCCGGGCGGGCACACCGACCTGCGGGCCGACAAGATCGTCATCGCGATCGGCTCGATCCCGGTGCGCCCGGAGGTGTTCCCCTTCTCGCACCCGAAGGTCCACGACTCGGACGAACTTTTGTACATCACCTCGATCCCGCGGTCGCTCGCGGTGGTCGGGGCCGGGGTCATCGGCAGCGAGTACGCGTGCATGTTCGCGGCGCTGGGCGTCCGCGTCCACCTGATCGACGGGCGCGACGTGCTGCTCCCGTTCCTCGACGCGGACCTGTCCGAGGCGCTGAAAAAGGCGATGGAGCGCCAGGGGATCGTGTTCTGGTGGAAGGATTCGGCGGAAGCGTGCCGGGCACCGCGGTCGGGCGAGATCGAGTTGAAGCTGAAGTCCGGGCAGGAGCTGGCGGTCGATCACGTGCTGGTGTGCGCCGGGCGGTCGAGCAACGCCGGCTCGCTGTGCCCGGAAGCGGCCGGGTTCGGCCTCACCTCGCGCGGCCTCATCCCGGTGGACGAGCACTTCCGCACGACGGTGCCGCACATCTACGCGGTGGGCGACGTGATCGGGTTCCCGGCGCTGGCGAGTACGAGTTCCGAGCAGGGCCGGGTCGCCGCGTGCCACGCGTGCGGGTCCAACGCGAAGGAGGCGCTGGCCCAGTACCTGCCGGCGGGCATTTACACGATCCCGGAAGTGAGCTCGGTCGGCCTGACCGAGGCACAGGCGAAGGAAAAGGGGCTGCCGGTCGTGATCGGCCGCGCGGACTACGACCAGAACCCGCGCGGCAAGATCATCAACGACAAGACCGGCTTCCTGAAACTCGTCTTCGGGCGCGACGACCTGAAATTGTTGGGCGTTCACGTGATCGGCGAGCAGGCGTCGGAGCTGATCCACGTCGGGCTGGTGGCGATGATGGCCGGGGGCACCGCGGACCTGTTCCTGTCCACGTGCTTCAACTACCCGACGCTGGGCGATCTGTACAAGCTGGCGGCCCACGACGCGATCCTGAAGCGGGCCGAGCAGCTCGGCAAGCTGAAGGTCGGGCTGAGCCGGTGGTAGCAGTGTGGTACGATGAAGCGCTCCAGAGGACGTGTCATGTCGCACGAACACGAAGTACCGACCGCCGATTCCGCGTCCACGTCCGAGCCGCCGGCGGAGCCGTGCCAGGAGTTCCTTGAACGTGCCCGGCGCATCCTGAGCGGAGACAAGCGCCCGGAAGACTACTTGGCGGTCACGCCGGAGGCCCGCGCCCGCGCGGACTTCGACATCGCTTATGTGCGCAGTCACCTGAAGATCGAGCCGCTGCCGGAAGTGGTGGCGAACCAGCTCCGCGAGTGGATGCTCTCGTTCCGCCACGGCGGCCAGAACATCATTTTCGTCGAAGACGAGAAGGGCGTGATCGTACTGGCCGCGGGTGAAGAACAGATCGGTGCGCTGTTTCAGCACCTTCCCGACGAGATGCTCGACGAACTCCACTCCGATTGCCCCGAACCGTTTTAGGTGTTGCCCATGCCCTGGTTTCGACAATCAACGGGCCACATGCGGTTCGAGACCCCGTAACCTGTAACTTTCCCCTCACCTTCGCCTTGACCCAATTTCCAACTCCGCCTATGTCCGCCGACCGGGTGCCGGTTCACGCGAGCGTGCTGCCGGCCGAAGCGCTCGAACTCCTCGACCCGCGAGCGGGCGAAACGTGGGTCGATTGCACCGTCGGGGCCGGCGGACACACGCGGTTGTTCGCCGAGCGCATCGGACCGAGCGGGCGCATGATCGGCCTCGATCAAGACCCGACCATGCTTAGCCTCGCTCGCGCGCGAGTCGAAGGGCTGCCGGTCGAGTTGGTTCACGCGAACTTCGACCAGTTGCCCGAAGTGCTGGCGGCTCGCGGACTGACGCACGTGGACGGGGTGTTCGCGGACCTGGGGTTCAGTTCGGACCAGTTGGCCGAGGCCGCTCGCGGGCTGAGCTTTCGCGGCGACGGCCCGCTCGACATGCGGCTCGACCCGACCACCGGGGCGACCGCGGCCGACCTCGTGAACACGATGAGCGAAGCAGGGTTGGCGGATGTGTTTTGGGAGTTCGGTGAGGAGCGCCACAGCCGGCGCGTGGCGCGGAAGATCGTCGAGCGGCGCGCGGCACAGCCGTTCGCGACCACCGCGGACCTCGCGAGCGTGGTGCGGAGCTGCGTGCCGCGGTCGGGTGGAATTGACCCCGCGACGCGGGTGTTTCAGGCGCTGCGGATTGCGGTGAACGACGAACTCGGTGCGCTCGACCGGCTGCTCGCGGTACTGCCCGCGGTGGTGAAGCCCGGCGGGCGGGCCGGGGTCATCAGCTTCCACTCGCTCGAAGACCGGCGGGTGAAGCACGCGTTCCGCGCCGCGGGCGTGTGGCAGTTGGCGAACAAGAAACCGGTGGAAGCCGGTGCGGACGAAACGGCCCGCAACCCGCGCGCACGCAGCGCGAAACTGCGAGTCGCGATACGAACTGTAGGCGAACGGCCGGTGTCAGCCGGCCGGTGACATTCCGACCCGAGGTCACGGATGACCGAACCCATCGCCGTCGATGTGCCGGCCAAACCGGCCGCCCCGCGCCCCGCGTCCTCGTTGCCCGCAGCTCTCGCGGGCGCCGCGGTGGCGGGGGCCGCAGCCGCGGGGCTCCCGGTGCCGCTCCCCGCGGTCCTGCCGAAGATCGACTCGCCGCCGAAGCCCGCGGATCCGGCCAATCCGACGTCGCCAAGTGCGCCACCGGCGGCGACGATGGCCGGGTTGCTCTCGCGGTTCACCAAGCGGCAACTGACCATCGGCGCGTCCGCGGCACTGAGTCTGGTCGCGGGGATCGGGGCCGTTCGGCTCATGTTCCCGGCGAAGGACACCCCGCCGGCGCCCGCGCAGGAGATCAGTCGGGCGCCCGAACCGCCGGTCAAGGCGACCCCGGCTTCGGCACCCGCAGCGACCCCGAAGCCGCCGGCCCCAGATGCGCCGCTGATTCCCGACGCGCCGCTGATCGCGCCCCACACGATCCCGGTCGCGCCGGTTTCGCCGCCCGCGGCGCCTTCGGGCGCCCGGCCCACGTACATTGCCCCGGCGAGCGGAACGCTCCCGCCGCCGGCGGCCGTACTCGAACCGACTCTGCCGCCAGCGTATTCGCCCCCCACGCCGCCGGCCTATTCACCACCCGCAGCTCCCGCGTACACGCCTCCGGCGGCGCCCGGAGTCGTTCCGCCCGTGCTGCCGAACTTCGACAACCTGCCGCCAGTTCCGACAGTGGTGCCCGCGAGCGGAAGGGATCAACCCACGCCGCCCGCGACCGGCGGCCCGCCGCCGATCCCGCCGCTACCCGCGGCCCCGGTTTCACCCTCGCCGCTTCCGGCCGCACCGGCGATGGGCACGCCGAGCATCCCGCAGCCGATGGACCTCATACCGACGGTTCCGCCCGCGCCCCTCTCGCCGCCGGCGTCGCCCGCGGTGCCCGTCGCTCCGACTTCGCCCCCAACAGCGCCCATGATGCCGCCGGGTCCGGGCGGAAGTGGGGGCGTGCTGCCGCCGATCCCCGCGGGACCGAGCGTCGTGCCGACCGCCCCAGCGATGCCACCCGCGGCGCCGGCGATTCCCGATCCGCGAATGCCGAACACGTTCCCCGGCATCGCCGGGCAGCCCAAACCGGACGGGCGTCCGTCGATCCCGGACCCGGTGTTCCCGGGTGCGGCCGGCGCGCCGGCCGCGATCACCAAGCCCGCCGGCGGCACCGACGCGCGACCGCTCGCCGGGGCTTCGGCCCCGAAAACGAGTTTCGACGTGGACCTCTATGACCCGAAGGCGACCGACACCTATGAGACGATCAGCCTGGAGTATTACAACGACAAAAAACTGGCCGCGGCACTGAAGGCGTTCAACGACAACCAGCCGCTCCAGGGCGGCCGGTACGTGCAGGTGCCGCCCATTCACATCCTGAAGAAGCGGTTCCCCGGTCAGACCGGCGGGGTCGTGACCCCGGTCGGCGGGACCGGCAGCGCCCCGACGAGCGCCGGCCCCAACTGGGAAACGGCCGGGGGCCGATCAGAGCCGGTGCCGGCCCGCGCGACCGGGACGAACGATCGCGGGGTGTACGTGATCCCGCCGGGCGGGCAGACGATGAAGGCCATCGCGCGAACGAAGCTCGGCAGCGAGCAGCGGTGGCAGGACATCTGGGACTTGAACCGGCAGCACACGGACCCGTCGCAGGTGCTCCCGGCGGGCACCGAACTGAAGCTCCCGCCGGACGCGCGATAGTAGATGCTTAAAGTAGTAGGCACACGCCGTGTGCCGTTGCTGCACCTCTGGTGTCGCGACGGCACACGGCGTGTGCCTACTACTTTGAGGCCGATGCGCGGTATAGTAGCGCTCGCGGCGGTCGGGTCACCCGGCCCGACCGCACGCGAGCGTTGTTCGTTTCGGGGGCGTCGGATGAAGCGGGTCGTCGCGCTGGGGGTCGTCGGTCTGGTGCTGGCTGCGGGGAGCGGCTGCAGCGGGTCGGACCTCGCGGTGAAGGAGCTGATCGCCAACGCGAATTTGTTCGCCGATACGATCGAGAAGAAAGACCCGCCGGAGCGCCAGGACGCAGCGCGCGAGCGCGTGCGGGCGAGCCGCGAGAAGTTCGAGAAGCTGAGCAAGGAGGACCAGGAGCGGGCGCTGAAGAAGAACGAGTCGGACCTGAAGAAGGTGAAGGACCGGATCGACGCGGCGCTCAAGAACCAGGCCCTGGAGGGCGGCGCGGTCCTGCCGAACCCCCTCGACGGGTTCGTGAAGTGACCGACCGCCTATTGACAGAGCGCCACACGTGCGGGAATCTGGTGTGGCGAGAGGTGCGTGTTACTGTGTTAGATCGCGCGAAGCGCTAACATCGGAAAATGCCATGTTAGATCGCGCCGCGCGCGATGAGCACGTTTCTCATCGGCACGCAAATCCCATATTCGGCGAGGGAGGGCGCAGATCACCTTCTTCAGGCAGGGGAGGGAAGCTATGAAGATCGTCGTCATCGGTGGAAGCGGACTCATCGGGAAAAAAGTCGTGGCGAACCTCCGTCAGCGGGGCCACGAAGTGGTGGCGGCGTCGCCATCGTCGGGTGTCAACGCCGTCACCGGCGAGGGGCTGGCGCAGGCGTTGGTCGGCACTCAGGTAGTCGTCGATGTCGCGAACGCTCCCTCGTGGGAGGACGGTGCGGTCCTGGCGTTCTTCGAGGCGTCGGGTCGCAACCTTGTGGCCGCGGAGGCCGCCGCGGGCGTCGGCCATCATGTGGCGCTGTCGGTCGTCGGCACCGACCGCATGCTCGCGAGCGGTTACTTCCGCGCGAAGATGGCTCAGGAGGAGTTGATCAAGGCCTCCCCGATCCCTTACACAATCGTGCGGGCCACGCAGTTCTTCGAGTTCGTGGGCGGCATCGCTCAAGCGGCGACCGAAGGGCAGACGGTCCGGCTTCCACCGGTCCTGATGCAGCCCATCGTGTCGGACGACGTCGCCGCCGCCGTCGCCGATGTGGCCCTCGCGGAGCCGTTGAACGGCACGGTCGATCTGGCCGGCCCCGAGCCGATCCGCCAAGACGACCTCGTGCGACAGTTCCTGAATGCAACCGGGGACGCACGGACGGTCACCACCGATCCCAAGGCGCTCTACTACGGCATGGCGGTGGACGACCGCTCTCTGATGCCGGGCGACAACCCACGTCTCGGTCCGACTCGCCTTGCGGATTGGCTCGCCCGAAGTCACAGGTAGCAGATGTAGGCCGAACCCGGCGATGCAGCAGACGGCCGCTGCTGAGCTGTGTCGTTCGCCCAAGCCTCACCTCAAACGCTCCCCAATGACAGCGGCCGGAGCTTTTGCCCCGGCCGCTCTCGTTCGCGCTCGCCGGCGACTCGCGGCAAAGGTCACGCCCCGTAGTCGATCTCCTCGACGCTCTTGAGCGAGTTCTTGAAGATGAACTCGCGGCGCTCCTGGACCTCCTTGCCCATCAGCGTGCGGAACATCTCCTCCGCCTTGAAGGCGTCGTTGAGCGTCACCCGCAGCAGCGTCCGGTGCGCGGGGTCGAGCGTCGTCGCCCACAGTTCCTCCGGGTCCATCTCGCCCAACCCCTTGAACCGCGTGATCGCGATCCCCTTCTCGCCCAGCCGGCGGATCTCGACCACCAGCTCGCGGAGACTGATGAGTTCCTTGCGGCTCGCCTCGTGCTCCAGCACGAACCGCACCGGCGGCTCGCGCCCGGCGATCCGCGGTAGCGGCACCAGGTCGGTCGCGTCGAAGCCGGCGGCTTTCAGTTTCGTGATCGCGCGGTTCAGCGCCTTCAGGTCGTGCCACTCGTCGAGCGTGAAGTCCTCGCCCGGCACCGGCTCGCGCTTGAGGTCGGCGGCGAGCGCGGTCTTGAACGCGGCCACGTCCTCGGTGGTGCGGAACCAGTGTTCCTTGTTTTTTGCGCGCTCGTGAACGTGGTACACCGGGAACACGCCGTCGGTCGCGTGCGGGCGCATGTCGTCGAGCGTGCGCCCGCGGCGCTCCAGGCCCACGAGCGCGGTTTCCGCCTCGGTCAGCACCGGGAGCAGCTTCGCCAGGTCGTCGCCGGTCAGCCCGCGGTCCTCGCCCCCGGACGCGCCGCGCCCGGCCGCGGTGACGCGGAGCGTCGTGGCTTTCAGCCCGCGAGAGGTCAGTTCGACCGACATCTCTTCGCGGGTCTGGACGAACCGCGCCTCCTTCTTCTGAGTGACCTTGTAGAGCGGCGGCCGGGCGACGAACACGTGCCCTTCCTCGATCAGCTTGCGCATCTGACGGAAGAAAAACGTCAAGAGCAGCGTGCGGATGTGCTGCCCGTCCACGTCCGCGTCGGTGTTGTGACAGCACACCCCACCCGTACCGGCGATGAAGTTCTCGTCGCCCTCCACCGAGAAATCGTAGACGCGGCCGTTGCTCGCCTCGACGGCACTCACCGACTCGACGGGCAGCCCCATCAGGTCGCCGGCGAGCGGCACGAAGCGGCGGTTGAAGCTGGGGAACGTGCCCTCCAGTTTGCTCGCGATGGCCGACGCGGCCGGGTGGTCGTTCCACACGGGCCGCAGCCGGGCCAGATCCTCCCGGGCCGTTACGGTGATGTGCCAGTGCGGGTGCTTGGTCTCGCACGGCGCCACGCGGACCTCGCGCACCACCCCGTCCGGCTCGTACCGGCACGAGGACGACACGACGCCGAACGACGAGAGCAGGTAAACGAGGCCGCTCGCCAGGTCGCGAGAAGAAGTGGCGAACATGATGCGCCCGGCCGCGCCCGTCCCGTCGCCGAGGAAGTAGCCGCGCAGGAACGCCAGGCGCAGCGCCTCGGGGACGTTGAAAACGAGGTCGGGAATCTTCTTCGTGACGGAATCGGCCCCGGCGAACCCGAACACGTGCTGCCAGGCGAGCGCGGCGACCCGGTTGACCAGTTTCAGTTCGCCCGCGCGATCCGTCTGTTCGTAGTGAGTCGGGGTCAGCCCGAAAACCTGGGTCATCGCCGCGGTCAGTTCGCCCACCAGCCGGCGGTTGCCGTTACCGATCGTCAGCCGAACCCCATTGCGGTCGGAACACGAGCCTTCCGCGAGATAGAACCCGAGTAGCGTCATCAGTTCGGGTGTCACGTCGATGAAGCGGGCCAGCCCCTTGTGCTTGTAGTGCTCGGGAGTCAACTCCAGGTCGTCCCGATCGTCGAACCAGTCCAGGTCCGCGTCCGCGAGCGCCGAGAGCCGGACGGACGACCGGACCGCGCCGCGCACCGCGACTGCGACCGCCGGTCCCGCGTCAAGAGCTGGCTGGGCCGCGGACCACTCGGCGACCGCCGGCCCGCGGAGCCACACCTGACCGGCCGCCGGCGCGGCGTGCAGCGCGCGGAGCAGGTCGATCCGCTCCGGGGCGTCTTCCGGGAATCGCGTCGTGCGCGGCGCGACCAGCAGGTCACCCGGCTTCACTTCGTCGCCGCGCTTCAGGCGCACGGTCCCGCCTTCGGTCACGAAAACACTGTGACTGGCCGTCACGCGCACCGAGCGGCCGTAAGTGGTTTTCACCTCGTACAGCGGTTCCTCCAGGGGGTGCCGGATGACGGCGCGGATCGGGCGGAACCGGACCCGCTGGTCCTTCAGGCCGAAGCAGAGCACCTCACCCAAATCCGCGCCGGACAGGCGGTCGCGCCCCGGAGCACCGGCCGCCAGGGCCGCGTCGATGAACGCACCGATTGTCGTCATGCGGGCGCCGGCGCCGTCTCGCACAAAGACGTGCTCCTCGGCGTCCACGCTCATGATGATGATCTTCCCATAACGCACTTTGCTCACGTCTTCGACGTTGTCGATGTCCACGCCGACGGCCGAGATGAGCGCGGAGATTTCGTTGTTTTCGAGCAGTTTCTCGAACTTCGCCTTCTCGACGTTGAGTACCTTGCCCCGCAAGGGCAGAATCGCCTGGAACTGCCGGTTGCGCCCGCTCTCGGCGCTGCCGCCGGCGGAATCACCCTCGACGAGGAACAGCTCGCTGTTCTCGCGGTCGCGGCTCGTGCAGTCGTAGAGCTTGCCCGGCAACCCGCCGCCCGACAGCGCGTTCTTGCGGTCCTTGAGCGCGTCGCGGGCCTTCTTCGCGGCCAGCCGAAGTTCGGCACTCAGCGACACCTTCTTGCAAATCCGCGCCGCCTCTTTCGGGTTCTTCTCCAGATACTCCGTGAGGAACTCGTAGACGACGCTGCCGACGATCCCTTCCACTTCGGGATTGTTCAGCTTGATCTTCGTCTGCGACTCGAACAGCGGGTCCGGGTGGGCGAGGCTCACGACCGCGGTGAGGCCGGCGCGGAAGTCCTCGCCCTTCACTTCGAGGTCCGGCTTGAAGTGCCCTTCCTTCTTGCCGTAGGCGTTAATGGCCCTCGTCAGTCCGGCGCGGAACCCGCTGAGGTGCGTGCCGCCGACCGGGTTGTACGCGTTGTTCGTGTAGCAGCGGATGCGCTCGTCGTCGCCGTTGGTGTACTGGAGCGCGACCTCCACCGCGATCTTCAGTCCCTTCCCGGTCGCTTCGGTCGAAACGTACTCGACTTCCTTCATGACGTAGACCGCCGGGTGTTCCGGCGTCTCGCCCTGCTTCTCGTTGAGCCAGACGACGTACTCGGCGATTCCGCCCTCGAACTCGAAGTGAACGGATTTCCCGTCGCGCTCGTCGGTGAGGGTGATCGCCAAGCCCTTGCACAGGTACGCGATCTCGCGGAACCGGTCTTCGAGTGTCACGTAATCGAATTCGAGGCTGCCGAAGAATTCGGGCAGCGGGTCCGGGCGGAACGTGATCGTGGTCCCGCGCTGCCCGGCCGGGGCCGGGCCGAGGTCTTGCAGTTCGCTGGTCGCGTACCCGCGCTCGAACTCCATCTTGTGAACACGGCCGTCGCGGCTCACCTCGACCTCGCACCACTCGGACAGCGCGTTCATCGCCTTCGCGCCCATCCCGTGCAAACCGAGCGAGAAGGCGTACGCGGCGTTGTCGAACTTCCCGCTGTTGCCCGCGACCGTGAGCGCCTCTTCGAGCGCGCTCTTGCCGGTATCCTTCTTGATGCCGACCGGGATGCCGCGGCCGTCGTCCGCGACGGTGATGGAGCCGTTCGTGTGGAGCGTGACGCGGATGTTCTTGCAGTGCCCCGCGAGCCACTCGTCCACGGAGTTGTAGACGATCTCATAAACGAGGTGGTGCAGCCCGGCGGACTGCGTGTTCCCGACGTACATGCCGGGGTTCTGGCGGATGTGGGCGGCGTCCTTGAGGCTCTTCATGTGAGCCTCGGTGTATTCTCCGACCGGCGGCATCTCGGTACTCATCGCGTTGATATCTCCTTAATCCTGGTATGGCTTGTCTTCGAGTAAGATCTCACCGCACTTGCGACAGGTAACGACGACCGTATTGGACGGACACCGGCAACAGACTCGCGGCAAACCACGCTCGTCGATCCGAGATTGTTGCCTGATGACCTGTTCGTGAAGTTCTTGAACCTCTGCTCTGAACTCATCGCACTGCCGAATTGCTTCATCCCGCTCCTGCTCTGCGCGGAACTTCTGCTTCCGCTCTTCGGCGAGTTCCGCTTCGAGAGTGCTAATGGTCGCGTGATGAACTGCATCTGTCCCGTCGAGTCGTTCTAACGCGCGCCACAAAGGCGGGAGGGCGTGGATGAGTGGCCCGACAATCTGAACCAGATCGTCACGATTCACCTGAGTCACGATCAGCTCCTGCTTCGTTAGTGTGGCCTCCGTGCCTCGGGACAGAAGATCAACTCACCACCGACATTCACCAAGCGGCGGCGCGGAACTTCAGATCCGTCAGCGTCACCCCGGGCATTGCGGTGCGGAGTTTCGTCAAGAGCCCGCGCTTGTGGAAGTTCGTCAGCTCGGCCATCAGCGTCGCGTTCCGCACCGCGACCTCCAGCACCCCGCGGCGCATCCCCAGCACCGCCGTGTCCTTCAGGAGAACTTCGCCGGCGGCGGCGGCCCACGCCGACTCCAGCCGCAACCGGTCGTTCTTCCGCCCCCACCCGCGGGACGTGAACAGCCGGCCGAGGATGTCGGAGAGATTTTCCGGCCCGCGATTATCGTTGGCCATCGATCAGCCCCATCACGTGACCCGTCCGACCGCGTGCAACTCGTCCGCGCCGGCGCCCCACACCTCGTACCACGGCTCCGCATCGCGGAGCGTCCAGAGGAGCAACTGGTATGGCTCGCGCCGGAACGTTTCGCCGTGCGGCATCGCACCCGGACCGCCGGCGCGCTCAATCCGCTCGCTCAACTGCGCAAGCCGCGGCAAGTTCGGCGGACCGTCCGGCCAACTCACGTGCCACCCACCGAGAACCGCGGCCAAGTCGTCGCGGTACAGCGGACACGCCTGCCGCGCGAGGCGGAAGTACTCGTCCGCCCACGCCGCAGACATCATCGCGTTGATCTCGTCTTCGCTGAGGTACGCTTCCAACACCTCGATCTCCGGCCACGACTCCTCCTCTTGGCCGTACAGCGGCGCCCCGCCGGTCTGACCACCCGCGAACACCCGGTCGGGGTCGTTGACCACGGCCACATCGAGACCCGCAGCGTAGACGCTCAGACAGCCTCGGGCCCCGAACCCGTTGTCCGCTAACCACTGGCAGTCCACGCTCACCAGATGTCGGAGCGGGCGAGCCGATCGACCGGTCCCGGATGGCAGCGGAACCACCCCGCCTCCGCCCCAAATGCCGCACACCTCGTCGTCCCGCGAGTCGCGCTCGGTTCGCAACACGAGCCGCGGGCGAACCAGCCCACGCACACCGTCGGGCAGATCATCGAGCGGCATCAATCACCCCGTCAGCGGCATGACGAGGTACGCGTAATCCTCGCCGCAGGTGAACAGCGCCGCGCGGGTACCGGTAGACATCTCCAGCGTCACCGTCGGCTCGCCTTCCAGCGCCCGCAGGAACTCGATCAGGTAGTTCGAGTCGAACGCGATCTCCGTCTTGGTCCCGTCGAACTCCGGCAGCTCCAGCACCACCTCGCTCGATCCAGTTTGCGCGCCGCGGGCGGTCATCGTGATCTTCCCGGCCTCGAATACCATGTCCACCCGCTTGCTCTCGTCGTCGGTCATGATCGCGGCCTGTCTGACGCGCGACAGAAATGCGTCCGTCGGCAGCGGCACCTTCTGCGTCGCCTCCTTGCGCGTTTTCGCAATGATGTCGCGGTACGGCGGGAACTTCCCCTGAAGGAGCGACGTGTAAATCATCGCCCGCTCGGTCTGGAACAGCGCGTCGTTGTTCCGCAGCCCGATCCGAACCAGTTCGCTGTCGGTCGTGAGGTTCCGTTCGAGAATGTTGACGGCCTTCAGCGGAACCTGGTGAAGCACCTTCGCCGTTTCGGGCGCGCCGTACACGGTCGCCGGGCCGTGGCAGAGGGCCAGCCGCTTGGTGTCGGTCGCGATCAGCCGGGCTTCCTTCCCCTCGGCCTCCCACAGCACACCCTGAAGCTGGAACTTCGCGGTGGTGTCCTTCTTGTCAGCTGCGAACGCGGTCCGCTTAATCATCGTGCGGAGCGTCCCGGCGCTGATCTCGTGATACCGGCCACCGTCGTCGAACGTGGGGATGTCGGGGAAGTCGTTCACGTCGAGGCTGAGCATCTCGTACCGCCCGCCGGCCTTCGCGACGATCGCCTCCTTCCCGGCATCGAGACTGATGTCAGGGTCGGTACTCTCGCGCAGGATCGAGATGAGCTGATCCTTCGGCAGGATGCACGACCCGGCGCGGGCGACCGTGATCCCGTTGAGCGTGTACCGGATACCCACACCCTGCGTCGGGTCGTAGGCGACGAGCTGGAGAGCGTCGTCCTGTGCGGTGGCCTTGATGTTCTTGAGGGCGGGGATTGTGGTGTGGGCCGGCACCGCGGCGCTCACCAACTGACACGCCATCTGCAATGTGTCTCGCTGGCACGTCACCTTCATGATTCCCTCCCCTTCCTGGGTTTTGGTCTTCGCGCTTCGAGCGCGTTAACCAGATACATTGAGTTCTAAGTTTTATACATCCAGTAGCAGTAGTAAGGCGACGGCTGTTTCTGGCGCGCACTTACGACCGCGACCACGAATCTCCGGGTTTCGCAAGCGGTTCGTGTTTGGAACCGCCTGTGGAAAACCCGGCGCGCAGGTGGCGCGCCGCTGGTTTCCTGTGCCGCGCCGACGCGGGGCGCTGTTTGCTGTCGGTAACTCCGGCCGCTGCGCGTCCGTTGCGAAAGCGCGCGCGCCATCCGCGCGCCGGGTTTTCCACAACCTTTGAACCCGGGGTTAGAAACCACGGGCCATTTCGCCCACGCGCTTCGCCAGCGCCACATCGGCCGTCATCTCCTCTTCGATCTTGCGGCAGGCGTGAAGCACGGTCGTGTGATCGCGCCCGCCGAACGCCGCGCCGAGTCGCGGGAGCGACAGCCCCGTTAGCTCGCGCGCCAGGTACATCGCCACCTGCCGCGCCCGCAGCACACCGCGAAGCCGGCTTGGGCCGAGCAGGTCCGCTTCGGTCACTCCGTAGGCAACGGCCACACGCTTTACGATCGCCGAAACATCCGGCGCGGCCGATGTCGGTTGCCCGGTTCCGGCGACAATTTCCTCAACTTCCGCCCGCTTCAACGGCCCGGGAAACTGCCGCGCTACTTGGGCGAGATTCTGGAGCAAACCGAGCGTCGAGCGCACCCCACCGCTCGTCGGCTGCTCGGCGAGGAAGTCGAGCGCATCCGCGGTGAGCCGAACGCCTTTCGTGCGGGCCGCATCCGCGAGAATCGCGCGCCGACTCGCGACCGAGAGCGGTTCGAGCTGCACCACCAGCCCCGCGGCGAGGCGCGAGGTCAGCCGGTGCGGCAGGTGCGTCAGCCCCGCGGGGCCGGCACTGGCCGTGACGACCGTGGCCCGCCGGCGAACGGTCCGGCGGTCGATCAGGTCGGTCGCGGCGCCGGCCGTGCGGTCGGTCAGGTGTTGGGCGTCTTCGAGGCCGAGGAGATCGCAGTCGAACAGCTCGCGATCGGTGAAGCTCTCGTCGGGCGAGCGGGCCAGGTCGCCGACCGCGACGGTCCGAACGGTGATTCCCTCCGGGGCGGTTGCGAGTCGTTCCGTGAGCGCCGCGACGAGGCGCGATTTCCCGGTGCCGGGCGGGCCGTGCAGCACGAGCGGATTGGCCGCCGGGCGCTTCCCCGCGAGTACCGCGCGGCACATCGACTTCACCGCGCGGACCGCGATTCGGTTCTCTGGCAGCACCAAAAACCCGCTCCACCGAACGACCGACGAAGGCGCCTCGGTGGCACGAGGTTCCGGCGTCCGGGGAACGGTATTCATTCAACCGGCATTTTACGGTTTTGGCCGCGTGCGGTAAAGGTCAAGCGGAGCGTTGTAAGTGCTGAAATGGCATGAAGTTGCGAATGGCGGAATGGGTAAGCTGGCGGCCTCGTCGGAACCCCTTTGAGGGACACACTTTGGCACCCGGAAATGTGTGACGAAAGCACCAAGAAACGCGGACCCCGGGCCGAAATCCTGCGGCCGGGGCACGGTGGATTAAAACGACCTCGATTTACTCGGCCAGTGAATCGTGTTCGCCGGTCGCTGCGTCCTGAGTCTCCGTTTCGGGTGCCTGAATCAACTTCCGCACCCGCTCGGCGATCTGTTGAGAAACGGACCTTGCACGAGCGAGCACTTCTTCGCCCGCGGTGTACGTGTCGGCCTGTCCTGATACGCTAAACCCTTGTTCTTCAGGCAGGTTGTGTCTATCGATGTCCATTGTTCGGTGCCCAACAAACGGCTGTGGGTGTTGTGGTGCAGCACACGTGCCAAGCCGCGGTAGAAATGACGATCGCATTTCCAACAGACTTACTCGCGTCTGATCTGATCGACACAACCAGCAATTCGCACAATCGCTTCGTCGATTTCCTCTTTCGTTTGGTACGGCGACAGGCTGAACCGCAGCGCCGAGCGCAGAACGTCGTCGGGAACACCCATCGCTCGCAACACCGGACTGGGCAGCAGGCTTCCGCTGGAGCACGCAGAGCCGGTTGAACACGCGACGCCGGCGAGGTCGAGCGCCATCAGCAGCAGGTCCGCGCGGCAACCCATAAACGACACGTTCAGTGTTGTCGGAACGACATCCGTAGCGCCGATTTCGGGGCCGTTCAGCACAACCGGCGCGCAGGTTCGTTGCAAGCCGTCCCAGAGTCGCGCACGAAGTGCTTCCAACTTGGTGCGATTCGGCACAAGGTCGCGTGTGGCAATTTCGAGCGCGACGGCCATTCCAACGGCCAGCGGAACCGCCTCCGTTCCGGGTCGCCGGCCCTTCTGCTGGTGCCCGCCGAAGGTGAGTGGAGCGAGTTCGGTTCCGCGCTTCGTGAGCAACACGCCGACGCCCTTCGGCCCGCCGAACTTGTGCGCACTGGCGGTGAGCGTGGTGGCGCCGAGGTCGTGGAAATGGATGGGAATTTTGCCGACGGCTTGTACCGCGTCGCAATGAACAGACGCGCTTCGCGGCAACGTTGCCGCTATCGCGCGCACCGGCTGGAGTGCGCCGGTTTCGTGGTTCGCGAGCATCACGCAGACGAGTTCGGGTGGGTCGCTCTCTCCGAGAGCGACGCCGACTTTCGGAGAAAGTCGGCCACCCGAATCGACCGTAAGCCATTCGACTGGCACCCCGCGGGCTTCGAGCTGCCGTAGCGGTTCGATGACGCACGGATGTTCGAGGTGCGACGCAAAGGCGAGCGTGGGTCGGTGCCCAAAGATCGCGAGGTTGTTCGCCTCGGTGGCGCCGCTGGTGAACGTCACCTCGTCGGCGTGCGCTCCGAGCAGCGCCGCGATCTTCTCCCGCGCGTCTTCGAGCGCCTGCCGGGCCTTGCGGCCGACCGCGTGCGCTGACGATGCGTTGCCCGAAGGCGCGGCGCGCATTGCGTCCCACACTTCGGGAAGCACAGGGGTCGTCGCGTTGTGGTCGAGGTAAATCGTCCGCATCATTCGATTGTAATCCACCCGGCGCTCGTGCATAATCGGGTTCCCGCCAGAGGTTCCCGCCGATGCTCCCTTCGCTTCTCAATCGCCGCGACCTTCTCGCTGCCGGTGGTGTCGCCGTCGGTGCGTCATTCGTTTCAGCGGACGTGAATCCGCGGGCTGACGCGAAAGCCAAGAGCGTCATCTTCCTGTGGCTTGCGGGCGGGGTGACGCATCACGAGTCGTTCGACCCGAAGCCGGATGCGCCGGAGGAGATTCGCGGCACGCTGACCACCATTCAGACCACGCTACCCGGCGTGCGGTTCAGCGAAGTCATGCCGCGAATGGCCCGGCAAACCGACAAGATCGCCCTCGTGCGGACGTTCGCCGCCGGCACCGACGACCACTTCCAGGCCCAGGCGCGGGCGCTCTCCGGGCGAATGGTGAACCTGCAACAGATCGACACCGAGCCGAACATCGGGGCGGTGCTGTCGAAGTTGCACGGTTCGCGCGCGGGGTTTCCGGGTTATGTGGCCGTGCCCGGCACCACGCGCCCCGGGCCGCCGCCCAAGAACCTGTTCGTCGGCGGATGGCTCGGTAGGCAGTACGGCCCCTTCCTGACCGGCGGGAAGGCGAAGAACGAGGACTTCACCGCGGGCGTGAAGGAAGACGTGCCGGAGGAAGAGTTTACGAAGCAAGCCGTGCGGCCGGGTGCGGGACTGACCGACGACCGTCTCGCGGGGCGCAGCACACTTCGTGAAAAACTCGACAAGGCCCTGAAGCACTCCGAACCGGCCTCCGCGGTGTCCGACGAGTTTCGCGGGGCGTTCGATATGCTGCTTTCCCCGGCCGTGCGTGCCGCGTTCGACCTCTCAAAAGAAACCGACAAGACCCGCGACCTCTACGGCAAGACGCGGATCGGCACCCGTTGTTTGCTCGCGCGGAGGCTGGTCGAAGCCGGGGCACCGTTTGTGATGGTCGATTACGGCTACGACCCCGAATACGGGAACCTCTGGGACCAGCACAACGCCCCGGGCCAGAACTTTCCGCACGTTTGCGAGATGGCGAAGCGGCCGTATCACCTCGCGGGTGTTGATCGGGCCTTCGCGGCGCTGCTGGAAGACCTCGCGGTGCGCGGGCGGCTCGATCAAACGCTCGTGGTGTTCCTGACCGACTTCGGGCGCACGCCGAAGATCAACAAGGAGGGCGGGCGCGACCACTGGGGCCGCACCGGGAGCATCTTCTTCGCCGGCGGCGGTGTGAACGGCGGTCAAGTGATCGGCACCACCGACACCCGCGGCGCCGATCCGGTTACGGCCGCGTACACCCCGGCCGACACCGCCGCGACGGTCTACGAGGCGCTTGGGGTCGATCCGGGCACGGTGCTGCACGACCGCGAGGGCCGCGAGATCCCGATGCTCCCCACCGGCCGCCCGATCAAGGTGTTTTAGGCGAACGGCCGGTGTCAGCCGGCCGGTGGAACGTTGCGAATGGTCTCGGCTATGAGCAAGACGTAGTGGGCGACAGCCGGTGTCAGCCGGCCGGTGCGATTCACTTCAAAACGCAACCGACCTTTAGCAAATGGCGAGCGCTGGGTAAACTCTCACCGGCCGGCTGACACCGGCCGTTTGCCGGAGGTTGCCATGACCGCGAAGGACGTGTTGGCCCAGCTCAAGAAGCTCGGCACCGAGCAGACCAAGAAGACCTTTCTCCGGCACGGGGCGAAGGAGCCGTTCTTCGGCGTGAAGGTCGGCGACCTCAAGGTTCTCCAGAAGAAGCTGAAAACCAATCACGCGCTGGCGCTCGAACTGTACGACAGCGGTAACTCCGACGCGATGTACCTCGCGGGGCTGATCGCCGACCCGGCCGAGTTCACCAAGGCCGATCTCCGCGCGTGGGCGAAGAAGGCGTACTGGAACATGCTCAGCGGGTACACCGTGCCGTGGGTTGCGGCGGAGTCGCGGTTCGGCCGCGAACTGGCGCTCGACTGGATCGATTCCGACAACGAGCAAATCGCGAACTGCGGCTGGTCCACGTACAGTTCGCTGGTGTCGATTACGCCCGACACGGACCTCGACTTTGCGGAAATCGAGAAGCTGCTGAAGCGCGTTCAGACCGAGATCGGCAGCGCCCCGAACCGCGTCCGGTACGCGATGAACAATTTCGTCATCGTGGTGGGCAGTTTCGTGGCCCCGCTGACCGCGAAGGCCAAAGCGACCGCGAAGGCGCTCGGCAGGGTCGAGGTCGATATGGGTGACACCTCATGCCAGGTGCCGGACGCCAGCGAATACATCGCGAAGGTGGAGGGCGCGGGCCGCGTCGGGAAGAAGCGCAAGCACGCGGGGTGTTAACTGAAGTAGTAGGCACACTCCGTGTGCCGTCGCTTTACGAGAGGAATAGCAACGGCACACGGAGTGTGCCTACTACTTTGTTGTCGCCCCCCCCTCGCCGAACTATGCTGATTGCGGGCGAACCGCGCGCACGCGGTGCGTGTCCGTTCGCTCACGGAGAGGTGACAGAGTGGTCGATTGTGCAGCACTGGAAATGCTGTGTACGGGTAACCGTACCGCGGGTTCGAATCCCGCCCTCTCCGCTGTCCGTTTCAACTCGCGCGGTCAGCGCTTCGCCCGCCAATCGACCCGCTCCTTGAACGCCATCGTCTCGTCCACCAGCCCGAACAACTCCGGGTCGTAAGCCTTCAGCAACTCGCGCGTGACGATCGGCCGATCGGCCCCGTTGGGCGCGACTCCACTTCCGCCGGCGTCGAAATACGCCTCCACCCCGGCCGCCCAGTACTCGAACCGGTCGCGGGCCGCCGCGGTGCCCTTCCACAACTTCTTTTCGGTCGCCGCGTCGAAGAGCGCGGTCACCTTCTTGTCGAACTCGACATCCAGGCGCTTCACGCGCAGTTCGTACTGCTGCTTCTCGCGCCGGTTCTCGAACTCCGGGTCCACAGGCCGCAGCCCCGCGATGTGGTAGAACCCCTTGGCGAACACACTCACCGTCATGTCTTTCCCTGCGAACGGCTCCTTCGCGAGGCCGAGGACATTTTCCTCGGGAACGACCATCAGCTTCAATGTCGGTGAGTAATCGCAGTAACGGACGAGGTCGAGGTCGGCCTTGTTCTTCGCGTCCGCAAACTCTGGGAGATGGCTCAGCTTCTCGGTGCGGCCCAGGACGACGAGCCGCGCGCCGTCGGCGATCATCGCCTTCAGGAGGTCGTGTCGGTACGCGAACATCTTGCGGACCGTGTCGTTCGCTTTCAGCAATGCCGCGTCGCTGACGTGCTTGGAACCCAGCACCGGGAACTCGCGGGCGAAGGTGAACTTCGTGTAGTGAGCGTCGAACTTGAATCTGGCGGGCGGGCTAATCACGCTCGGCTGTTGCTTCACGGGGGTGAACCGCCAGTCGGTCTCCGGTTTGAGGTTCATCGTGACGCGAACCAGCTCGTAGCCGTCGGGGTCGTGCTGTTTGAGCTGCTCGCGAGTGGCGATCGGGCCGTGGTTCCAGTTGTTGACGCGGTTGCAGTCGAAATAGCTCTGCGCGATCTCGGCCCAGTACTCCGCCGGGTTCGACGCCGCGTAGGTGTTCTTCCACAGGCCCTTTGCGATCGCGGACTTGTACGTCTGGTTCAGCCGGTTCGACCAGCCAACGTCGATCCGCCGCAGGGCCGCGTCGATGGTGTGCAGGAACTCATGTACCCCAATACTTTCGTCGTCGTAGCGATCGCCGGCGAGGTTCAAGAGGTTCTCTTCGCCGAAGCTCGTGACGCCCAGCCCGCCGGTGCCGCGGACGCGCTCGTTCATGTACGCGGGGTTCGGGGTGTTGCGGTATTCGGGCATGTCGGTGTAAACTTGATCTTTACCGATGATGATGAGCCGCGTGCCGTTCTTGGCCATCGCTTCGAGCACGTCCGGCCGGCCCGCGAGCATGTGCGTGACGATGTGGTGCGTGCGGACGAGTGCCTCGTCAGCCACTTCGCCCGAAGCCAGTACGGCGACGCCCTTCACGTCGAGGTACTTCGTGTAGAACTTGCGGGCGACGGGCTGATCGTCCTTGCGGTACTTCTCGAACACCGCGTCCGGCGGCGCCGACACCTTCGGCTGCCCGAGCGCCGAATTGAGCAACAGCGGGAGCAAAAACAAAGCGACGAGCGCGCCGCGGGTCATGGGGTGGCTCCGGTAGGTCGAGGTGCGCGACCAAGTTACGCCGGGTGGCATCGCAGCTCAACGGATTTCCGTCTCTTCGGGTTCGAGAGGGGTACATCGAGTTGGCTTTCTTCGGCGCACTTCGCACGAAACGCTAGGATTTCCAGGGTTTGGTCTAAGAACGCCAGTTGGCACCCTTTGGCACCCTTTGGCACCCTTTGAACCAATCACTCGTTTTTTGGCACCTCTCAAACCGCACTACCGACACTGCGTCGGTGACCGAAGCGCGTTACAACTCTTCAGTTTTCAATTTCGGCGCGCGAACCGCGTATCACTCTATGCGGTCATGCTCGTAGACTCTCACCCGTCGAGGACGCAATGGTGAACCGACTGCCGGTCCGCAACGAGTACGGCTACCAGTGGATGATTACCGGCCCGAACACGTTCCAGGTGTGCGGGCGCACCACCGACACGCTCCCACCGGGCGCGTACACCGTGTACGTCGATAACTGCGGCCACCCGCACTACGACGGGCGCGACATCCAGTCCGACGAACTCATCAACTTTCCGGACAGCCTTCCGGCCAAAGTGAAGGGCGAGATCAAGCAGTTCTGGTCGGTCGGCGACCGGTTCGCCCGCTACGGCTACCTGCACCGCCGCGGCTACTTGCTCTACGGCAAGCAGGGTTGCGGCAAGTCGTCGCTGGTCAACCAGATCATCGCCGATGTGATTGCCGACGGGCACGTCGCGTTCTACTGCCAGTATCCGGGCCACTTCATCGAGTGTATGCGGAAGTTCCGCGACGTGGAGCCGCAGCGCCCGATGGTGTGCGTTTTCGAGGACATCGACGCGATCATTACGAACTACGGCGACTCCGACCTCTTGCAGTGGCTCGACGGCAACCACCAGGTCGATAAGGCGGTGAACCTGGCAACGACGAACTACCCGGAGAAGCTCGACCGGCGCATCATCTCGCGCCCGCGGCGGTTCGACCGCATTCTGCGGATCGACGCCCCGGACGCCCGGATGCGCGAGGCGTACCTGGGCCGCAAGGTGCCGGAGCTGCCCGCGGCGGAACTGGCGAAGTGGGTTTCGCTCTCCGACGGGCTGCCGTTCGCGGCGCTGGCCGAGATGGTCATCAGCGTGTGCTGCATGGGCAACGATCTGGAGGAGACCGCGAAGCTGCTCCGCTCGATCGACGCCCACAACCCGTCGAGCGCCGAGTTCGCCAACACCCCGCCGGCGGAAGAGGGCGCGGACGCGAGCCGGTCGGCGGACCAGATCCCGTTCTGATGTGAGCGAACCCGCAAGGGCGGTTGGTGCGCCCGCGGAACGGCCTTCACCCGCCACCCCGCCCTTGCGGACGGGGTTCGCCGTGGCCGGCCGCGGCATCCCGTTTGCATCGTCTCGCGAGTGCGCCCGCATTCAGCGAGACTCTGTCATGTTACCCGCAACCGCCGACCGCGTTCCCGTCAACACCGCCGAACACGTCAACGAGGGCATCCGCCGCGAAACCGAGGAGAACGTCCGCCGGCTCGCGGGCGCCGAACCCGGCGCGATCGAGAGCCGACTGCGCGAACTCGACCACGAGTGGGACATCGAGCGCTACGTCGAGACGCTGGCCCCGACGTTCACGCTCCTCGGGATCGGGCTGGGGCTGACCGTGAGCCGGAAGTGGTTCGTTCTGCCCCTCACGGTGCAGGCGTTCTTCCTGCAACACGCGCTCCAGGGCTGGTGCCCGCCGGTCCCGGTGCTGCGGCGGCTCGGCGTTCGCACCGCGACCGAGATCGACCACGAGCGGAACGCACTGAAGGCGCTCCGGGGTGATTACACCGGGCTGCCAAAGGGCGAGCCGACGGCGGCTCTCCGCGCCGCGGCCCGCTGAATCGGGTCAGTCGCGGATCGCCCCGTCCTTCCACTCGATCGCGATGTGAACGTTGTTGAACTCCGGGTCGTCCAGGCTCCCGGCGCGCCGACACGCGCCGCCCGGCGGGAGGCCGAGCATGTGGGCCTCCTGCCCGTCCTTCACCACGCCGCCGAGCGCCTGCATCTCGACGAACCGCTCGATCATCTGCGTGACCGCGTTGATGTGGCCCGGTCCGACCCCGCGAACGCTCAGGTCCGGGCGCCCGTACTGCCGCATCCCGCGCGTATGAATCCATTGCGTGTCGGGCGTTTTGTCGTCCGAAATGATGACGACGGTGTGTTCCTGCGGCTGCGGCTTGCCCGGCTCGAAGATCTCGCGCCGCCACTCGTCCGCGGACCACAACCACAACCGCTGCGGGTCGTAGATCGACACCCCGCCGCAATCGAGCAGCCAAGTGACGACGCCGATCGTGTCGCGGAAGTAGTCGAGCGTGGCCGGGTCCGGCACTTCCGCCCGCACCGCGACCAGCTCCGGCACCTTCCGTGCTTCGGTCGCGGTGATCGGCGCGTCGCGGATGAGCTGGTCCCACAGCGGGCCGGACTGATATTCCGCGAACACCTCCGGCGCGGCGGATCGCTTCACGTGGCTCACGTCCAGCCAGTCGGCCGGGCCGTTCGAGCGGTATTTCGACACGCTCAAGGGCTTTTGCAGGTCGAACGCGCCGAACACCGCGAAGAACAACAGCGCGTCGCCGCCGCCGGGCGTGTGGTGCGGGCGCGGCCAGGATTTGAGCTTGCCGGGCATGACGCGAGTCTCGGGTGTTGCGGCTTGTTTTATTGTGGTGGGGGGGGGGGGGCGGGCGGGCGGGGAGGGCGGGGGGGCGCGCCGCCCCCACAAACCAAA
>CAZBXY010000031.1:34029-39049 GCA_964495365.1 uncultured Frigoriglobus sp.
GGTGTTTGGGGGTGTGGGGGTTTTTTTTTTGGTGGGGGGGGGGGCCCGCCTGATTTGTTTTGCGCGGGGGGCCCGCCCGCACCACAACAAGAAATCACTTCAACTCACGCGGACGTTGTACGCCCGCGACCGTCACTTGTCCGACACACCCCAAAACGGGTTTCGGGGAAGACGCGAGCAGCGATTTGAGCGTTGCGGGGTCGAGGTCGTCCGCGTCGGTGAGCAAGAGAACCACGTCCGGGCGGAACGCGAGCGCGGCGCGGATCGCGGTCGCGTGGTTGCTCTTACCGCGGGCTTCGAGCGCGACGAGCCGGTCGGTCGCGTTGCGGATGTTCGCCTCGGTCGCCGGAAGTGCAGTCCCGTTGGTCGTCAGGAGCGGGATCGCGCCGCCGGCGTAGGTGATGACCTGAAACCGCACGGTCGCCGGCTGCTGCTTCAGGGTGGCCACGAGCGCCGATCGCGCCGCGTCGAGCTTCCCGGCCGCGCCCATGCTCCCGGAGCAATCCAGAACGTACACCACGGTCTGATTCGGCGCCAGCGGGCCGTGAATCGCCGGCGTGGATGCGGGTCCGGTCGCTTCGGGCGCGCTGGCTCCGGCTGCGGGTCGCACGTTCGGATCGGCAACCGGCGGGTTCGTTGCAGCCGGCGCAGCCACCGGCGCGGGCTTTCGGATGAGCGCAACCAGTTCGGGCGGAAGCGTTTGCGGCGAGGGCCGCGATGTTGCGAGCGGCGGCCCTTGCGGCTCGGGTGTTGGTGTCGGTGGGTTTTGTGTGGCCGTCGCTTCCGCTGCTGGCGGCGCTACGGGTTCAAGCGGCGCAACCTCAACGCTGGTAGCCACTTCGGTCAACGACATCCGCACTTGCGGTTCGTCGGACGCGCGCGTGTCGATTCTCGGCGCAACGGGGCGATTCGCATCGGTCCGCACGAACACGACAAGCGTGATCGCGGCGAGGGCGTGCAGGACGACCGACGCCCACACCGCCCGGCGGAACGCGATCCGGTTCGCGCGAGAATGCGATCTCATGGCCCGGCGACATACCGACACGGGCCAGAAAATGAAAGAGGGCACGTTCAGATTTGTGTGACGAGCAACTCCGCGGGCCGAAACCCGGTTTCGCCCAGCCACCACGCGCGAACGTCCGGTTCCGTGCCCGCGAGGCTCACGATCAGGTGAACGACGCTCTCTCCGTAAGTGTTACGGTCGATATCGCGCCGGCTCGGCACCGGTTCGGACGCCGGGTGCGAGTGGTAGATCGCCAGCAGCTCCAGTTCGCGTTCGCGCATGTCGCGGAACGCCGCAAACATCCCGCGGGCCTCGGTTTCGTACTCGGTCAGGCTGCGGGCCGTGTTCTCGATCGGGTAGCGCGCCGTCACCACGCCGACATCGCCGGCGATGCGCCCCGCGAGCAGCCCGCAGCATTCGAGCGGCGATTCTTCGCGCGCGTGTGCGATGACTTCGGCGAGCAGCAAATCGGGGATGTCGAGGCGGGTGAACATTTCCGTCCCGGGGTTACGAAGACCCGGAGTTAGAAACCCCGGGCTATTGCACGGTAACCCCTTCGGGGTCCAAAACCCAACCCGTGACCCTGAAAGGGTCACCGTCTAATAGCCCGGGGTTTCTAACCCCGGGTTGCGAGTACTCGGGGTTTCAACCCCGGGACGAAAGGTGCCGACGCCGACACGATTGGTACGTTAACCGACAACGATTCAGCGAGGAACCCATGACCACCGTCAACGACCTGAAGGGCCAGACCGTCGCGTTCGCCGCGTCGGGCGGCCTCGACTCCTGCACCGTCACCCAGTGGCTCACCGAGAACGGCGTCAAAGTCGTCTGCTTCACCGCCGACATCGCCCAGCCGGACGAAGCCAACTTCGACGAAATCGAAACGCGGATGCGGGCCTGTGGCGCGGCCGATTACGTCGCGATCCCGCTGCACGACATGATCGCCGAGAGCGGCGTCGAGGTGATTCAGTTTCAGGCGAAGTACGAGGGCAACTACTGGAACACGACGGGGATCGGGCGGCACGTCATCGTCGCAGGGATGATCCCGGAAATGAAGAAGCGCGGGGCGAAGGTACTCTCGCACGGGGCCACCGGCCGCGGTAACGATCAGGTGCGGTTCCAGCTTTGCACCAACATGCTGGCCCCGGAATTCACGGTGTACGCGCCGTGGCGCGACCGCGAGTTCCTGAAGAAGTTTCCGGGTCGCTCGGAGATGATCGACTACTGCAATTCGCACAAGCTTCCCATTAAAGCGAGCAAAAACGCCCCCTATTCGACCGACGCGAACCTCTTGGGCCTCACCCACGAAGCCGGGAAGCTCGAACACCTCACCACCGACCCGTGGTTCGTCACGCCCGGCATGGGCGTTCTGCCGAAAGACGCGCCGGACACGCCGGAAAGCGTATCCGTGCGATTCGAGAAGGGACGCCCGGTCGCGTTCAACGGCAAGAAAACCACTGCGTTTCAGGCGATTCAGGCCGCCAACGCGCTCGGCGGCAAGCACGGCGTCGGCATCTGCACGCACCTGGTCGAGAACCGGTTCGTCGGGATCAAGAGCCGCGGCGTGTACGAAGCCCCCGGCATGGAACTCATCGGCACCGCCTACGCCTACCTCTTGCAACTGGTCCTCGACCGCCGCAGCCGCGAGCTGTTCGACCAACTGTCGCTGTTCGTCGCCAAGCAGATCTACCAGGGTTACGGCTTCGACCTCGCCACCCACGTGGCCCGTTCCGCGCTCGCACCGATTACTCACCTGGCGACCGGGACCATCACGTTGAAGCTCTACAAAGGCCGGGCGGAGTTCGAGTCGGCCGAGGACGTACCGCACCAGATGTACTCGGAAGCGAACGCCAGCATGGAGGCGATCGGCTCGTTCGACCACGCGGACAGCGAGGGGTTTTTGCGGGTGCTGCAAGTGAGCGCCCGCGCGCTGGCCGCGAACGGACAGGTAACCGCCCCGGGGTGGGCACGCTGAGGCGAACGGCCGGTGTCAGCCGGCCGGTGGGACGCACACATCTCGTGTTGCAAAGCGTCTCCGAGAGCTACGCCACACCGGCCGGCTGACACCGGCCGTTCGCCCGGAGATCATCCATGCGCCGCCCTCTCGCCATCCTCGCGCTCCTCGTCCTCGCGCCGCTCGCCGCGGCGCAGGGGACCAAGGCCGACTACGAGCGCGCCAACACCATCTTCAAGTGGACCGCGGGCAAGGTCACGTCCGCGAAGGTCGAGGCGAACTGGACGCCCGACGGCAACACGTTCTGGTACAAGAACTCAAAAGGGGAGTTCGTGCTGGTTGATGCAGTGAAGGGCACGCGCGAGGTCGTGAGCGAGGACAAGCTGCCGAAGGACGCCAAGCCGGTCCCGCCGGCGAAGAAGGGGTTCGGAAAAGGAGAGGAGGCAAGCGCGACAGAAGAACCTAACCCCCCGGCCCCCTTCCCTGAAAAGGAAGGGGGAGAAAGCGAGCTTCTCGGCGCGTTTTCGTCTTCGGGTTTTGGATTTCCTCCCCCTTCCTTCTTAGGGAAGGGGGTTGGGGGGTTAGGTTTCTTCGCACAACCCCGTCGCGGGGGAGGCGAGTCGCCCGACGGGAAGCTCACCGCGTTCGTCAAAGACAACAACGTCTGGCTCCGCGACACCAAGACGAAGGACGAAACGCAGCTCAGCAAGGACGGCACCGCGAGCGACTCCTACGGGCGCGTCATCTGGGCGCCGGACTCCAGGCGCCTCGTCGCCATCAAAACGAAAGCCGGAGGTGACCGCAAGGTGACGCTCGTCGAGTCGTCGCCGCGCACGCAGCTGCAGCCGATCACCTCGACCTACGACTACCTCAAACCGGGCGACCCGATCCCGCTGCCGAAGCCCCACCTGTTCGACGTGGAGGCGAAGATGGAGGTTCCCGTTTCGGACGCGCTGTTCCCGAACCCGTGGAGCGTGACCCGCGAATACTGGAGTCGCGATGGGAAGTGGTTCTATTTCGTCTACAACCAGCGCGGGCACACGGTCATGCGGCTACTCGCCATCGAGGCCGAAACTGGGCGCGTCACGGTCGTTGTGAATGAGGAGTGCAAGACGTTCTTCGACTACAACCACAAGCTCTACCTGAACTACCTCGACGACACGAACGAAGCGATCTGGATGAGCGAGCGCAGCGGCTGGAACCACCTGTACCTCGTGAATCTCGCGACGGGCACGGCGACAAGCATCACACAGGGCGAGTGGGTCGTTCGTGGGGTCAAGCACGTGGACGCCAAGGCCCGCGAGGTCTGGTTCTACGCGATGGGTCTTCACGCCGAGCAGGACCCGTACCACATGCACCTCTGCCGCGCCCGGTTCGACGGCACCACGCTCGTGCGGATCACCGCCGGCGACGGCACGCACGCCCAGTCCGACTTCCGCAGCGGGCTGCGGCTCACCGGCGAACTGTCTCCGGACCGGCGGTTCCTGATAGACACGTATTCGCGCGTCGATCTGCCGCCGGTCACCGAACTGCGCCGAACGTCCGACGGCAAGAAGATTTGCGACCTGGAGAAGGCCGACGACTCGGAACTGCTCAAAACCGGCTGGCGGTATCCGGAGCGGTTCGTCGCGAAGGGCCGCGACGGCGTCACGGACATCCACGGCACCATCGTGCGGCCCAGCAACTTTCACCCGTCGAAGCGCTACCCGGTAATCGAATCGATCTACGCCGGGCCGCACGACCACCACGTTCGCAAGGCGTTCAACCCCGCGCCCGGCGAACAGCGCATGGCCGAACTCGGGTTCATCGTCGTCCGCATCGACGGGATGGGCACCAACTGGCGCTCGAAGGCCTTCCACGACGTGTGCTGGAAGAACCTCGGCGATTCGGGGTTTCCCGATCGCATCCTGTGGATCAAGGCCGCTGCGGAGAAGCACAAGGAGATGGACCTCTCGAAGGGCGTCGGGATCTACGGCGGCTCCGCCGGCGGGCAGAGCAGCACCCGGGCGCTTCTGGCGTTCGGCGACTTCTACACCGTCGCGGTGAGCGACTGCGGGTGCCAC
>CAZBXY010000032.1:0-38346 GCA_964495365.1 uncultured Frigoriglobus sp.
ACGGCGTGTGCCTACTACTTTGAGTACAATTCCGGCATGGGCCGACCCGTCGCACCGGCGCTCCGCGCGCTGTTGGAACACCTCATCGATTACGCCGGCACGTTCCCGCCGGCGGCGCTGCCGTGTGCCGCCGCCGCAGCCAACTTCGCCGAATACCAGCAGAGCGAACATTCCTGGATGCTCCGGTGGCTCGTGGTGAGCGCTGCGGACCTCGACCGCGTGCCCGCCGCGCTCGCCGCCGCGCTCGCCGTTTTGAGTGACGCCGACCACTCGCGGGCCGCCGCGCTCGAAACGAAGCGCGTACTCGCGGCCCCGCGGCCCGTTTACTGCGAGGTGCCGCTAAGCGAACTCGACGCGGTGAAGGCCGCGGGGTGCTTCGCGAAGGTTCGCACCGGCGGCGTGAAGCCGGAGGCGATTCCGGCGGTCGCGGATGTCGCGCACTTCGTCCGCGCGTGCGCCGACCGGCGGCTCGCGTTCAAGGCGACCGCGGGGCTTCACCACCCGGTCCGCGCCGAACATCCGCTCACCTACGAACCGGGCGCCCCGCGGGCGGTCATGCACGGTTTCCTCAACGTGTTCCTGGCCGCGTGCTTCGCGTGGCACGGCGAAAACGACATCGAACCGATCCTCGCCGAGACCGACCCGTCGGCTTTTCGCTTCGACGACCGCGCTCACTGGCGCGACCGCTCGCTCAATGCGGAAGAGGTGCGCGACGCCCGCGCAAACTTCGCCCACGCGTTCGGTTCGTGTTCGTTCGAGGAACCGGTGCGCGACCTGGAGGCGCTGGGGCTGCTATGACCGCAATCGACGACACGCACGACCCCGCGCGGCGCAGTTGGGTCGAATCCGCGAACGCCCCCGGATGCGACTTCCCGATCCAGAACCTGCCGCTGTGCGCGTTCAGCGGACTGGAAGACGTATCGGTGCGGATCGGGGTCGCGATCGGCGACTTCGTCGCGGACGCGGACCTGCCCGGCACGACGCTGAACGCCTACTTCGCGCTTTCCGCCGCGCAGCGCCGCGACATCCGCCGCGCGCTCGTGAAGAAACTCGAAGCCGGCGCCCGCGATTGCCCGCTGGTCGCCAGAGCAGAATGCAACCTGTGGCTGCCCGCGGCGGTCGGCGACTACACCGACTTCTACGCCTCGATCCACCACGCGACGAACGTCGGCAGGCTGTTCCGGCCCGACAACCCGCTCTTGCCGAACTACAAGCACGTGCCGATCGGCTACCACGGGCGGGCGTCGTCGCTCGTCGAGAGCGGTGTTCCGGTCCGGCGCCCGAGCGGGCAGCTCGGCGAGGGGAAGTTCGGCCCGACCCGTGAACTGGATTACGAGGTCGAGGTCGGCGCGTTCCTCGGCCCGGGGAACGCACTCGGCGAGCCGGTCCCGATCGGCGCGGCCCGCGAGCAGGTCGCCGGCGTGTGCCTGGTGAACGACTGGTCGGCCCGCGACATCCAGCGGTGGGAGTACCAGCCGCTCGGGCCGTTCTTGTCGAAGAACTTCGCCACGAGCGTTTCGCCGTGGGTCGTCACGGCCGAGGCGCTGGCGCCGTTCTGGACCGACGCCCCGGCGCACGACGTACCGACGCTGCCCTACCTTCAGGAGCCGGGCGCGGGCGCGCTCGATATCACCGTCGAGGCGTGGCTCCGCACGAAATCGCTACCCGAACCGTTCCTGCTCAGTCGCGGGTCGTTCAAGGAGATGTACTGGACGCTTGGTCAAATGGTGGCCCATCACACCTCCAACGGCTGCCGCGTGCGCCCGGGCGACCTGATTGCCAGCGGTACCGTGTCCGGCCCGGAGAAGCTAAACCGCGGCTGCCTGCTCGAACTCACCGCAAAGGGCGCCGACCCGGTGCGGTTGCCCAACGGCGAGACGCGCACGTTCCTCGAAGACGGCGACGAGGTGACGCTGACGGCCCACTGCGCGCGCCCCGGGTTCGCGCGGATCGGGTTCGGGTCGTGCCGCGGCGCGGTACTGCCGGCCGCGGAGTAAGGCGGTGTCCGTCACCAGTCCAGCTTCAGCTCCTTGAGTTTCTCTTTCACCTGTGGGATGTCGGCGACGATCACGGTTCCGTCGCGCACGCCCCAGACGACCTGGAGCTTCTTGGGGTCGGGATGGAACTTGGAAAACGGTGTTGTCACCGGAAGGTCTAGACCGAGCAACAGGAGCGGAGCCTTGTCGGCGCGGCGGCCGAAACCGAACCCGTTATCCTTCCGGTTACCCCAATAGTCGGCCCCGGGCGAGAGAGACCCGCCCGCGTCCCCTCGAAACACCGCGATGGGCTTCTGGGTTCGGATTCCCATCAGTTGGCGTTCTTCACTGTCATCGAGCGACAGTAGCAGGAATGTGCCGCTCAGGTCGAGCACAAAACTTTGACCCTGGTGCTTCCGTTCAATCGTCCTCTTCCAAAGTTCTTCGCCGGTCGTGCCGTCAATTACCTTCACCACTCGCTGTGATTTCCCGTTGGTCGTGCCGATGCCGCCGGCGACGATCAGGCTCGCGTCCGTGGCAATTGCGGCTTCAAACACGTGCCAGTCGAAATCCTTGAACTCGGCCACCACCTTGGGTTGGTCGCCCTCCAACAGATTCCGCAGGCGACAGACGCGCGGGAAATCGCGGGGATCACTACCCCACGGCGGCACCTTCGGGTCGTCGGTCTCCGCGCGGAACAGCATGAGTTTCTTGTCGGTCTTATCGAAGGCCATGAGTTCGACGAACCCAATGGGCAGCGGCCACGAGTTAAGTTCCTTGCCCGTCGTGAGGTCGTAGAGGACCGCGCGGTTGTGAGAACTGTAGGCGAGCCGCTTGCCATCGTGACTGAGCGCGACGGCCAAATTGTCGGCCCACATGCCCTTGGGTGTGTCGAAAACGTGGAGTAACCGGCCCGACGGCCACTCCCACACGGCGGTGTCAAACCGGTGCGAAGCGGCCGCGACTTTCGTCCCGTCGGGCGAGAACGTCACCTTGGCGATCTCCCCGACCAGCCCGCGGAGGGAGGTCAGCCCGCGCCCGTTCTGGAGCTTGAAGACGTGGACCTCCGGCTCGACACCCCCGGTCGCGCTGCTCACGGCCAACCGCTCGCCATCGGGCGAAAATGCCAGCGCGCGGTGATATTCGGAAACCGGGAGCCGCAACACCGGCTTGCCGGTTGCGATGTCCCACAGGTTCACGAACGTGCGCCCCGCGGACGCGAGCGTCACGCCGTCCGGGCTGAACGCGAGCGCGAAGATGTGGTGAGCCGATCCGTTGCAGTACGAAACGGGAATCTTGAGTTCCGGGTTCCACACGGCCACGCCCGCTCCGAGATCGCCGACCGCGAGCAGCCAGTTGCCGAGCGACCCGGCGCCGTCGCGTGGGCGGACGACGTTTCGGCCGAACGCCAGCGCGGAGACCTTGGAGTGGCGGGGGAGCGTGGCGACTTCCTTCCCGTCCGGCAGCGCAAACACAGAAACGAGTCCGTCCTCCGACCCGGCAGCGAGGAACGCGCCGTCCGGCGTCAGCGCGATCTTGGTTGTTTCGCGGTCCCACTCCTTGATGAGATCCCCCGAAGGAACGTCCCAGACCGCGATGGTCGCCTTCTCGTCGGGCCGGCCGACCATCGCCGCGACCCGCGAGCCGTCCTCCGCCAGTACCATCGCCCGGAACGGGAGTTGCCCCTCGCCGGGAAGCGTCAACGTGCAGATCGCTTTATTCTTCTCCACGTCGTAAACGCGGAGTACCGTGGGATTCGCCTCGGCCGGTTGGAGCGCGCGGAATTCGTTCGCGGGAAGCAGCGCGACCAGTTGGAGCGCGCGCCCGTCCTTCGTGTAGGTCACCGGTCCGCTACCGAGCAACTTGGTCGGCCTGGTGATGTTCGCGCCTTCCCACACCTGCGTGGGCTGTTGGCTGTTCCCACCCATGAGGAGATGGCCTTGGGAATTCCACGCCAGACCCGAAGCCTGGAACTTGAAGGGGTCGATCACTCGCGTGGCATCCAGTCCGACCAAAAGCGACGCGGCCTGATCGCGAAGCTTCTCGTCGGACCCAAGTTTCGTCAACTCCTTCATCATGCCCCAGGCTTTCTCCGACCAGCCGAGTTCTTTCTCCACCAGCCGCAGCCGCTCCAGAGACTGGATTTTAACGGTGCGGTCCTTCTCCCGGGCCTGCTCGTCGGCGGCGTCGGCCCGGAGTTTGTCCTGTTGTGCCCGATTCTCTGCGTCGGCCTGCTTCTTGCGCGCATCGGCGGCGATCAGTTTCTTGTCCTGCTTGGCGGCGTGAGTCTGTAGGAAGCCCACGGCAACCAGCGCCATGACGGTCAGGGTCATCGCGAACGTTAGCCACTTGTTCCGCGTCACCCACAACAGCGGCCGGCGGAACTTGACGTACCCGCGGGCCTCGGTCGGCTCGCGCCGCAGCCACCGGCGCAGGTCGTCGGCGAACGCCCGGGCCGTCGGGTAGCGGTCCGCGGGGTCTTTCCGCATCGCCGTTTCGCAGATCCTGACCAGATCAACCGGAACGTTCTTCACCAGATCGCGGAGCGGCGCGGGTTCCTCGTGAACGACTTTCAACCCGATGTCCAGGATCGTCTCGCCGGCGAACGCCCGGCGCAGCGACACGAGTTCGTACAGGATCACCCCCAGCGCCCAGATGTCGATGTGCGGCCCCGGCTCCGTGTCGTCGGGCCGCCACTGCTCCGGCGACATGTACTGCGGCGTCCCCATCGGCCCGTGGGTCAGGCCCACGTCGTCCGGGAGCGGCCCTTCGGGCACGGTGTCCGGGTCGTCCGAAAGGAACGCCTGCTGGCGGGCCAACCCGTAATCGATCAACAGCGGGTTCCCGTCCGCGTTTACCAGGATGTTGCCCGGCTTCAGGTCGCGGTGGATGACGCCGAGCGAGTGGGCATAATCCACCGCCTCCGCCACGGTCGCCATCAGTTCCGCCACCGAGGTGAAGTACCTGTCCGAGAGCGCCGGCTTCCCGACCGGCGCGGGTTTGGGGCGGGCGATGATCGGCTCGGCCGGGGTCGCGAGTCCCGTCTCGACGTCCGATTGGCTCTCGGGATCATCCAACTGTTTGCGGGCCGTTTCCGTGAGGGTCGGGGTCGGCGCGCGACGCGCGGCGTGGCCGCCGGTGCGGGCGATGATGTGCGACAGCGGCGCGCCCTCGACGTAGTCCATCGCGAAGTAGTGCCACGATTCGTGTTGACCGACGGCGTGGATGGGCACGATGTTGGGGTGGTGCAACTGCGCAAGGAGCCGCGGCTCGCGCCGGAACCGCTCCAGTTCGTCGTCGGTCAGTTTGCCCCGGTGGACCTTCAGGGCGACATACCGGCCCACCGACTCTTGCCACGCCTTGAGGACGACCCCCATGCCCCCGCGGCCGATCACGTACTCGATGCGGAAGTCGGGCAGGTCCGTCGGGTAGTCGGTGTCCGCGGCCGGCCGGATCGCGTCGAGGGCCGGTTCCTGGCCCGCGAGGTCGCGAAACAGGGCCGCGAGTTCCGGGTACGCGGTCCGGTACTTCCGCACGACCGCGCTCGGGTTGTCGGTGCCTTCCAGTTCCTCCAGGAAGGTGCCGATGACCACTTCGTTGCTCGTGCTGATCTGTTGCTCGGTCACGATTGGGCCTCCGGTTCGCCGTACAGTCGGATCCAGTGGTCGCGGAGCTTCAGCCGGGCGCGGGCGTACCGCTGGCGGGCGGTCGCCGGCGGGATGGCGAGCACCTGCGCGAGTTCCGCGAGGGTCAGTCCGTCGAAGTTGTGCTTCAGCAAGATTTCCCGGTCGTCCGGGTCGAGTTGCGGGAGCACCGCGTGCAGCCGCGCGTGCATCAGCGCCTGGAGTTCTTCCTTCGCGGCGCGCTGGCTCGGGCTGGTTCCCGACCCGGCCAGTTGCGGAACCAGCCCCGCGGTCGAGCCGTCCGGCAGCGCCCGCTCCTTACACACGTTGCGGCACTCGGCGTGCTGAAAGTCGTGATCGTCGCGGATCAGGTCCATCGCCAGCCGGTAGAACCAGGCGTAGGGCGTCATTCCCGACTGGGCGTAGCGGTCCAGCGCCCCGCGGGCCTTGAGGAACACCTCGTGGAGCAGGTCGTCGGCGTCGCGCCGGCCCCGCGCCCGCGGGTCGAGGCGCGAGGCGATCATGGCCCGCAGCTTCGGCCGGCACTGCTCGAAGTGGGTCGCCAGAACCTTCTCGTTGGGAATCACGGGCCGGCTGTCCGTGGGCACGGCGGGCCTCCGTCGGGTGGCGAAGCGAACGCCCGCTCGATCGGCTAACCGGAGCGGGCGCAGACGTGTGACACGTTCGGCTCGGAAATCGTGTGCTCGACCCGTGAACTTACCACGTAACCCGTTGGGAAACAACGATTTGGACGGCCGGTCGAAAATCGGGACACAATTTCTGTCACACCGCTCGGCCGCACCGGTTAGCACCTTGCCGGACAACCCGGTCGAGAGCGGGACCGACTCCCGGTCCCACTTCCTCGCCCCTCAAGGGCCAGCCCAATGCCCACTCCAACCCCTGCGATGTTCAGCATGACGTGCCCCGGGTGCCGTGCGGCGCTCCAGGTTCCCACCAGCGCCCGCGGCAAATCCGGGCGGTGCCCCCATTGCCGGGCCGCGCTCACTATCCCCGCAGAAGCCCGCACGGCCCCTGCGCCCCGCGACTCGGCCCCTCACAAGCCCCTTCCGGCTCCGAAACCGCGCCACCGGGCCACCGAGGACGAACCGGACACCGATGACGGCGCACAAGGTTCGCCGTGGCCGCTGCGCATCTGCGTTGCCGCCGGCGGCATGTTCCTGATCGCCGCCGTGGCGCTCACCGCGTGGGCGCTGAATGACCGGAAACGCGGGGAGAAGACAGAAACGGCGGCCGTGGAGACCGACAACCGGACTCCGATCCGACCGAAAGCGGACCCCGCGCGCCCCGCTCCTGTCCCGATGGCGGGACCGCGGGAACCGGGCACGACGGTGTTCGGCCGAGGGCTGTCGAAAACCTTGAAATCGGCGCCATCCTTCGCCCCCGCGCCGAAACTCGCGCCGCCGGCAGTGCCCGCGGAGCCCCCACCAGCACCGTCCGTCGCGGTCGCCCCGATGCCGCGCCTGCGCGACCTGACCGCGATTCTGGAGGAGGCGAAGCGCGCGGTCGTGCTGATCGAGGGGAAATACGGTCGCGGGTCCGGGTTCCTCATCGCCCCGGATGTGGTCGTCACCAACAGCCACGTCGTGTTGTGCGAGATGATGGAAAACGTGACGGTCCGGTTCGCCACCAACGGGGCGATCGAGGACAAGGGCGTGAAGGCGAAGTTGCTCTACGAGGACAAGAAGCGCGATCTCGTTTTACTGCAACTGGACCAACCGCAGACCCGGCGCCCGCTGGCGCTGGCGAAGGGGTTTCAACCGGACGCGGAACCGGAACTGTACGTGATCGGCAGCCCGGCCCAGCTCACGGGGGGCGCGCTGGGGAACGTGGTCGAAAAGGCCCGGTGCGAAAGGGACGTTCCCCTGATCGGCGGGAAGTCGTTCTACCTGCTGAATTACGCGACCCGCGCGGCCGACATCCGCATCGGACGGGGCAACTCCGGCGGCCCGGCGATCAACGAGCGCGGCGAGGTGGTCGGGGTCGTCACGCTGGCCGAGTTCGGGCGCGACCGGCGGCCCACCGGCAAGGCGTACTGCATCCCGGTCCACTCGATCGAGGCGGCCCTGGCGGAACTCGGCGACCGCAGCGGCTGGGTCAAGCACAGCAACATGGCCACGGCCCTGCACGCCCGCGACATCGCCATCATCGCCACGTACGTGGACGCCAAACTCGCCCACGCGATCGTCATCATCCGGGTCGTTGCCGAGGCGAACGGCCCGGAGGCGACGAAGGCGTTCCAGCCGATCGACAAGCGGCTCAACGAGATGGCCGACCTGGCGCGCAAGGTGGCGCTGGCGGGTGACGGGCCGCCGGGGTGGTACAAATTGCAAATCCGCGCCATGCACGGGAATCTGAATACCCTTCGGGCCCTCACCAAACAGTTGAACCTCGGCCCAATGGAAGAGAAAATGGCGGACAAGTGCATCGAGCAGATCGACCAGGTCTACGAGCGATTCCTCAAGGACTGCGGGATGAACGGCGAGGTCATCCAGATGATGCTGATCGAAATGTTCCAGGAAGCCGGGATCAAGGTCACGGTCAAATGATGCCGGAGCGCGGGCCCACTTCCGCTTCCGGTTGAATGAGTGCGGCTCCCGCGCGAAGGCGCCCGGCGAATTTGGCCAATTGTGCGGCTTTGCTACGCATTAGCCCTCTGATACGCATTACCGGGGGATGATACGGATTGACCGGCTTTGCACAGGTCGTGAGTCGTGCGACTCGGGCGTCTTGAGATGAACCGCGAACATCACTGTTCTAACATTTCTCCGCCGGCCACACGTCCGGCGCATGTCTTGTCACACTTTCGCTCGGCATAGCAGTCCTCATCGCGCCAGTCGATCCGCCAATGCCATATATGGCGATAGGGCGGGGCGCTTTGTCTTGGCACCAATCCACTTCACCGCCTACCTTTGGAGAGCCGGTTAGCTGAACGCCCGCCCGACGGAGAAGGACCATGCCCCCAACGCGACCCCACGAAGTGCGGGCTACGGCACTGAAGGCCGAACTCAAGGCCATCGACTCGATCGTAGCGTCCCTGTCTACCATCCGCGAGGCACTGACTTCGTTCCCGGGACTCAGCGAGGATTTTGCTCTGGAGTTCCTGTCGCTCACCACTGGCTCGGCGCACGAGGATCACGACAAGCAACGAGCGCCCACTGACGAACTGCCCGGGGCGGACGACGGAGACGAGAGGGAGACGCAGCTCAGCGTCGCGGATCGGATAATGCAATACTTCCGCGAGAACGATAACGCACCGGCGACCGCTGCCGAAATCGTCGAAGCTACGGGATTGAAACTCGTAACGGTGCAATCCGTACTTCGCAAGCCGGATCGCAACAACGGCCGCTTCGTTCGCGAGCGTGGTCTTGAAGGCGCCTGCTGGCGAGCGGCCGATTCCGTTGCGGACAAGTTTTGGAACTTCGCGCCGAGTGACTGCAAAACCGCTCGTGCGCCGGAGTGACCCCACAAAACACAAGCACCCGGCACGGGGCCGGGTGTTGTGTCCTTACCAATTCGATTCGGTAGCGACTCAGTTCACGAGGCCGGGACGCTATCGCATCGGTGCATCAGCAAGGAGGTGGGTCATGCGGACCCTGAGATTAGCCGGTTGCTAGTCGGCGTCGTCTCGTTGGTCTGGCGGGCGCGGTAAACGCCCGTCAGACCGCGAAGTGCTGTCGTGCCTCCGTAACTCAGCGGATAGAGTACCGGCTTGCTAAGCCGGTTGTCGTGGGTCCGAATCCCACCGGGGGCATTTTGCGCACTCCGTCTCACTTACTATGCGTGAAGAATCGGCTTTTGGAAGGCTAAAATGGATTCGGCTTGTCACGTTTCTGCAACTCTTCCCCCGCCGCACGGCGCAACACATCGCGCACCCAGACGCTAAGTTCTTGCCCAACCGATTCGGCGGCATCCGCAAAACCGTTCTTCTCAGCAGTCGTGAGGCGAACTTGTAATAGCTCGCCCCGCGACTGGTCGGGTTTCTTCTTCGGTCTGCCGCGGCGTTGTTTCCCCATACTCGCAGTGTAACGACAAAAAACTACGCGCGTCAAGCTACGCACATGGCATGTAAGTATTTTGTCGTTACAATATTCATTCTGTGGGGTGTGGGCCGGATGAGACGAGGGGACGGCGATGAACCCGATCAAAGAGCAGCAAGACGCTCGGCAGAAGCGGGGCGAAGCGATCGCCGAGTTTTGCAAGGTGGAGAAGCACGGGGACGTGTGGTTCGTGCCGAGTCAGTCGGGCGGGCCACGGTACGCGGTGCGGCTCCACCCCGACCTCCCGACATGTACCTGCCCCGATTGGGAACTGCGCGAGATGCCGTGTAAGCACATCTACGCGGTTACTTGCACTATGACGCGCCAGTACAACCCCAACGGTTCAGTCACGACGACGGCAACCGTCAGCGTCACCGAAACGAAGGCGCATCGCCCGACGTACAAGCAGAACTGGAAGGCGTACAACCTCGCGCAGTCCGTTGAAGGCGACCGCGTTCAAGTGCTGCTCTCCGACCTGCTCCGCGGAGTTCCCGAACCGGAGCGGAAACCCACGCGCGGGCAGAAACCGCACACCGTCCGTGACTCGCTGTTCGCGATGGTGTTCAAGGTGTACGGCACCCTGAGCAGTCGTCGCTTCTCTTCCGACTTGCGGGAAGCCCACGAACGCGGTCATCTGTCCAAGCCGATTCCCGGTCTGAAGCTCCCGCAGTTCTTCGAGAACGAAGCGTTCACCCCGATCCTGAAGCAACTGATTCGCCAAAGCAGTTTGCCGCTCCGCGCCGTGGAGACGGATTTCGCCATCGACTCAAGTGGGTTCAGCAGCAACAAGTTTGAGCGGTGGTTCGATGAAAAGTGGGGTACGCAACGGAGCAAGTGCGTGTGGGTGAAGTGCCACATCGCGTGCGGGGTGAAGACGAACATCGTCACCGCCGTTCGGATTCTGGACAAGGACGCGGGCGACTCCCCGCAGTTCACCCCGCTCGTGAAAGAAACGGCCGACGACTTCACCATCGGCGAAGTGAGCGCGGACAAGGCATACGGGAGTCTGGCGAACTTCGAGACGGTCGCGGAGTGCGGCGGGACGGGCTTTATTGCGTTCAAGGAGAACGCGACGGGCGCAGTCGGTGGGCACTTCGAGAAGGCGTTCCACTACTTCAGCTTCAAGCGCGACGAGTACCTTCAACACTACCACAAGCGGAGCAATGTGGAGTCAACCTTCTCGATGATAAAGAGGAAGTTCGGCGACGCCGTGAGGAGTCGGACGGAAACTGCGATGGTCAACGAGACGTTGTGCAAACTGCTCGCACACAACCTGTGCGTGCTGATCCAAGAGGAACACGAGTTGGGAATCGAGTCCGTGTTCTGGAAGCCGAAGTTGGAAAGCGGATCGCTCGCTCTGGCGTGTCCCCGGTAACTTCCAAGAGAGGAAGATATGGCCGGGTCAGATGCGGCACCCGGTTAGGCGCGCTTTGAGGAGAGAACGGTGCAAGTCGAACTGGACAAGATGCTGAAACCGTGGGCGAACATGACGCGCGAACAGTTACGCGCCTGGGCCGGAACCAACGGCTCGCGATGGCTTCACGCAGAGAATATCGGGCGCTGGCTCATCCAGCGTGGTCTTGAGCCATTTCCCGAAGTACCCGCAATGCGACCAGATGCCCCTGAAGATCGGTCCAGTATCGCCCTTCAGGGTTGCTGACCAACTCACGATTCTCTGGTTGCGCTTCGGCTGGACTCGGCAGCAGCGTCAATTCGCGACGAGACAGGGCCAACAGATTGGTCATCAATTTCTCGCGGTCGATCTCTTGACCGAGGTTTTCCGCAAGCATGACGCCGAGCCAAAAGGCGTCCACTGCTGTCACGTTGTCCACAGGATTGCCCATCTGCGTATCCCTTTGGGCCTTTTCTTGGCCTAACCTCCACGATTGGCGCCTTATTAGAACGACCGGGAGCAAGGGCCGCAAGAGGATTCACCGCCTGATACGCTTTGGGACCGGCTGATACGCATTGACGCCATTTTCGCTCAATGCGTAGCAAAGCCCAATTGTGCGCACAAATGTATAGTTAATGGGCGGTGGCGAGTTGGCAACCTTTGGCAACCTTTGACCGCGACAGCGACGAAACCCTGGAAATTCTGGGGGTTGGTCAAAGATTGCCACCTGGCAATCTTTGGCAATCTTTGGCAATCTTTCGTGTTTTCAAGCACTTCGCGCGTGCCCCTTGAGACGACCGCCGACGTTTCACGCGGATATACCGCGCGAAAGCGCGCGCCGCGTGCGGCGCGAAAGCCGGCTTGCGGGCCGGGTGAGGGTTGCGGTAAAGTCCCGCGATCGTTCCGGCCGAATACCTCATCCGTCACGGAAGGCGGCCCCCATGCGCGCAGTCATCCTCGCCGGCGGTCTCGGTACGCGGCTCGCCGAAGAGACGGAAGTGCGCCCCAAACCGATGGTCGAGATCGGCGGGCGCCCGATCCTGTGGCACATCATGAGCCACTACGCCGCCCACTGGGTGACCGAGTTCGTCGTTGCCCTCGGGTACAAGAGCGAAGTCATCAAGCGGTTCTTCGTCGAGTACAGCCGGCTCACCGGGAGCCTGTCGGTTAGTCTTGCGCGCGGCGAAATCACCTATCACGAGCAGGCCGGCGCCGACTGGACCGTTCACCTCATCGACACCGGACTCACGACCAACACCGGCGGCCGGGTGCGCCGCGTCGCCGACTGGGTGCGGGGCGAAACGTTCATGCTCACTTACGGCGACGGGGTGAGCGACGTGGACCTCCAGGCGCTGCTGCGATTCCATCGCGCCACCGGCCGGCTCGCGACGGTCACCGCGGTACGGCCCCCGGCGCGGTTCGGCGGGCTGGAGTTCGACGGCGACCTCGTTCGCGCGTTCACCGAGAAGCCGCAGACCGGCGAGGGGTGGATCAACGGCGGGTTCTTCGTGGTGGAACCGCAGGTACTCGACTACATCGGCGCCGACGGCGACAGCTTCGAGAACGACGTGCTCCCGCGCCTGGTGGCCGACGGGCAACTGGCCGCGTACCGCCACGATCGGTTCTGGCAGTGCATGGACACGCTTCGCGACAAGCGGCAACTGGAGGCGCTGTGGCAGGAAGGCCGCGCCCCGTGGAGGGCGAGCGCATGAGCGACTTTTGGCGGGACCGCCCGACGCTGGTCACCGGCGCGACCGGCCTGGTCGGCGGGTGGGTGGTGCGGCACCTGCTCCGCGCCGGGGCCGACGTGGTGTGCCTCGTTCGCGACTGGATTCCCGAGAGCGAACTGGTTCGCGGCGGGCACCTGGCGCGGGTGAAGACCGTTCGCGGCGACGTCCGCGATCAGCCGCTTCTGGAGCGTGTACTGGGCGAGTTCGAGGTCGATACCGCCATCCACCTCGCGGCGCAGACGCTCGTACCGGTGGCCAACCGCAACCCGGTGGCGACCTTCGAGAGCAATATCGCCGGCACCTGGGCGCTGCTCGAAGCGTGTCGGCGCAGCCCGAAGGTGCGGCAGATCGTACTCGCGTCGTCCGACAAGGCTTACGGCGACGCCGACGTTCTGCCCTACGACGAATCGACCCCGCTGCGCGGCCGCCACCCGTATGACGTGAGCAAGTCGTGCGCGGACCTGATCGCCCAGAGCTACGCCCTCACCTACGACCTGCCGGTCGCGATCACGCGCTGCGGCAACTTCTACGGCCCCGGCGACCTGAACTGGAACCGGATCGTCCCCGGAACCGTGCGCTCGGTCCTGCGGGGCGAGCGGCCCGTCATCCGCTCGGATGGAACGCACGTGCGCGATTACTTCTACGTCGAGGACGGCGCCGCCGCGTACCTGCTGCTGGCCGAGAAGCTGGCGGCCGATCCGTCGCTTCGCGGCGAGGCGTTCAACTTCTCCAACGAGATTCAGGTGAGCGTGCTGGAGTTGGTGCAGCGGCTCCTCGACCAAATGGGATCGCGGTTGAAGCCGGACGTGCGGAACGAGGCCAGCAACGAGATCAAGCACCAGAGCCTGAGCGCCGCAAAGGCCCGCGCGCGGCTCGGGTGGCGCCCGCTGTTCACCCTGGAAGAAGGATTGCGGCGGACGATCCCGTGGTACACCACCTTCCTGGCACCGAGGGCCGCCGCGTGACCACTCCCGCCTGCCGGTCGTGCGGAGCAACCCCGCTGGCTCCGGTGCTGTCGCTCGGCGCGACGCCACTGGCCAACGCGCTCCGCTCCGCCGGCGAACTCGCCGCCCCGGAGCCGACGTTCCCGCTCGACCTCGCCGTGTGCCCGCAGTGTTCGCTGGTGCAGATCACCGACGAGGTGCCGCCGGACGACCTGTTCCGCGACTACGTGTACTTCTCGTCGTTTTCCGACACGATGCTCGCCCACGCCGCGACGCTGACCGCCCGGTTGCTGAAGGACGAGCAACTCGGCGCGAACAGTCTCGTGGTCGAGGCCGCGAGCAACGACGGCTATTTGCTGAAGAACTACGCTGCCGCCGGCGTGCCGGTGCTGGGGATCGAACCCGCTCGGAACGTCGCCCGAGTCGCAGTCGAGCGGCACGGCGTCCCGACGCGCGAGGAGTTCTTCGGCCGCGACTGCGCCGAGCAACTGGCCGCCGAAGGACGTCGGGCCGATGTGTTCCACGCGCACAACGTCCTGGCCCACGTCCCGGACCTGAACGGGTTCGTCGCGGGCATCCGCACCGTGCTGAAGCCGACCGGGGTCGCGGTGATCGAGGCGCCCTACGTCCGCGACATGCTCGAACACTGCGAGTTCGACACGATCTACCACGAACACCTGTGCTACTTCTCGCTCACCGCGCTGAACGCCTGCTTCCGCCGGCACGGGCTAGCGGTCCGCGATGTCGAGCGGGTCGCGATCCACGGCGGGACGCTCAGGCTGTTCGCCGCCCCGACGGAAGCCCCGCGATCAACATCACCGCGAGTGGCCGAGCTACTGGCCGAAGAAGCCGCGTGGGGCGTCGGCACGCTGGCCCCGTACCGCGCGTTCGCCGAGCGGGTCGCGGGGATCAAGAGCGGCTTGCGCGACCTGCTCGCCGAACTGAAAGCGGACGGCAAGCGGATCGCGGCTTATGGCGCATCGGCGAAGGGCAGCACGCTCTTGAACTACTGCGGGATCGGGGCCGAGACTCTTGACTTTGTGGTGGACAGGAGTACAATCAAGCAGGGGAAGTACACGCCCGGCACGCGGTTGCGAATCTACTCGCCGGACAAGCTGCTGGAGGAGATGCCGGACTACACGCTGCTCCTCACCTGGAACTTCGCCGACGAGATCTTGCGCCAACAGGCCGAGTACCGCGCGCGGGGCGGCCGGTTCATCGTCCCGGTGCCGCGCCCGCAGGTGGCATGAAGAAACGGCACTAACCACAGAGGCACAGAGACACAGAGAAGACCGTAGAAATGGGTGCATTCAAAAAACTCTCTCTTGTCTTCTCTGTGCCTCTGTGGTTAGTGCCTCTCCTGCCTTTGTCGGACAGTCTCCGATGCTGTTCGTTCCCACCATCCTGCCGGGCGTGTTCGTGGTCGAGGTCGAGCCGCGGGCCGACGACCGCGGGCTGTTCGCGCGCACGTACTGCCGCGACGAGTTCGCCGCCCGTGGGCTGTGTACCGAGTGGGTGCAGTGTAACGTGTCGTTCAACACCCGCGCCGGGACGCTCCGCGGAATGCACTGGCAGGCCGATCCGCACGGCGAGGTGAAGCTCGTCCGCTGTACCGCGGGTGCGGCTTTCGACGTGGTGGCTGATTTGAGACCCGATTCGCCGGCGTATCGGAAGTGGGTAGCAGTGGAAATCACGGCCGCGAACCGGCGCGCGGTGTACATCCCGGCCGGGTGCGCGCACGGGTTCCAGACGCTGGCCGACGGCACCGAACTCTTCTACCAGATGTCCGCCTTCTACGTGCCGGACGCGGCCCGGGGCGCGCGGTGGGACGACCCGGTGTTGGGGATCGAGTGGCCCACGTGCGAATCGCGTGTCATCGCGCCGCGCGATCTGTCGTTCCCGGGGTTGCCCGCATGACTCGGTTGCTCATTACGGGTGGAACCGGGTTCATCGGCGAGCCGGCCGTGCGGCTGGCGCGGGAGCGGTTCGGCGAGGTTCACGCCGCTGCGCGATCGCCGGGAGCGGTTCCGGGCGTGCGATACCACCGGTGCGACCTGCTGGCATCCGGCGCTGCGGCGCAGCTGGTCGAAGCGATCCGGCCGACGCACCTGCTGCACCTGGCGTGGATCGCGACCCCGGGCGCGTTCTGGACCGCGCCGGAGAACCACCGGTGGGTGGAGGCGTCGCAACAACTGCTGTTCGCGTTCGCGCGATGCGGCGGAACGCGAGTGGTCTTCGCCGGAACGTGTGCGGAGTACGACTGGGCCGCCGGCGGGGTGTGCCGCGAGTTCGCCACCCTAACCCGGCCGCAGACTCTGTACGGCAAGTGCAAACAGGCGCTGGCCGGCTGGGCTACGACGTTCGGGCGCTCGCGGCGCGTCGGAGTGAGTTGGGCGCGGCTGTTCTGGATGTACGGCCCGCGCGAGCACCCGGCGCGGCTGGTGCCGTCGGTGGCCCGCGCGGTTCTGGCCGGCGTCCCGGCGCCGCAAACGGCCGGCGCGCAGCGGCGCGACTTCCTCCACGTCGAAGACGTGGCGAGCGCACTGGTGGCGCTGACGGCGAGCGAACTGACCGGTCCGGTCAACGTCGGGTCCGGCGAAGCGGTCGCGGTCCGAACCGTCGTGGGGACCGTGGCTCGTGCGTGCGGGCGCCCGGAGTTGGTGCCGGCTCACGATCGGCCGACGCCGGCGGGCGAACCACCTTTGGTGGTGGCAGACACAGCCCGACTGCGGGACGAACTCGGCTGGCGGCCCCGGTTCGATCTGGCCGCCGGGTTGGAACACGCCGTCGAGTGGTGGCGATCCGCGGGCAGCGAGGGAGCGAGCAAATGCGCCTGATCATCGACACGGACGCGCAGACCGTTATCGCCGAAGCGCCGGACGGCCCGCGGCAGCACCCGCTCGACTCGCCGGAGGCGTTCCGGCTCATCACCGAACACTGGCTCACCGTCGGGTGGACACAAAAGTACACCTACGGCTTCACGTGGCTCGGGCGCCCGATCATCCAACTGCCCGAAGACATGGTTCGCATTCAGGAAGTGATCTACCGGGTGCGGCCGGACGTGATCGTGGAAACGGGCGTCGCGCACGGCGGCTCGCTGATCTATTACGCGAGCCTGTGCAAGGCCACCGACCGCGGGCGCGTGATCGGGATCGATGTGGAGATCCGCCCGCACAACCGCCGCGCGATCGAATCGCACCCGCTGACAGGGTACATCTCCCTCGTCGAGGGGAGTTCGACCGACCCGAACACCGTCGCGAAGGTGCAGGCGTTGCTTCGCCCGAACGAGCGCGTGCTCGTGTTGCTCGACTCCAACCACACGAAGGCCCACGTGCGAGCCGAGCTGGAAGCCTACGCCCCGCTGGTCGGCGCCGGGTCGTACATCGTCGCGACCGACGGGATCATGTCGGCGGTGGCCGGGCGCCCGGGGTCGAAGCCGGGGTGGGAGTGGGACAACCCGTCGGCCGCGGCCCGCGAGTTCGCCGCCGCCAACCCGCAGTTCACGCTGGAAGAACCGGGATTCCTGTTCAACGAGGGGAAGATCACCGACCGCGTCACGCACTGGCCCTCGGCGTACCTCCGCCGCGTCGCGTGACGCCGGCGGCGCGCTATCGAGCCGCGGACCGACACCGACCCGTGGTTGAAATCAAATAGGAGTTCCGCCTTTAGGTGTTCAGCCGCAGCGCGGGCCGGAGACCCGCGCTGCGGCCAATCGAACTCACCCGCCTAACTCCTATCAAAGACAGCGGTCCCGGCCTCCTTCAAACTACGCCAGCTTGCTGTTGACGTGGACGAACGTGTGAACGTGCGGCAGCGCCCGGTAGCTCCACACGAACCCCGGCCCCTCCAGCCGCCAGTAGGTCCACGGCTCCTTGTCGGACACCTTCCCCCCTTCGGTGTAAAACGCCAGCGACACCTTCTCCATCCCGCCGGTCGTCTTGATCAGTTCCATCACCTCGTCGCCGTCCTCCTTGCGGTACGGGGCGACCAGTTCCTTCATCAGCTTCTCGGTGAGGGCCTTCTCGTGCTTCGACATGTCCTTGAACGAGAGCCCGGGCAGTGGGTCGCCCTTCTTCGGCACCTTGATCCCACCGTGTTCGTCCCGCCACTTCTTGTTGTCGTCGGTGATCAGCACTTCCTTCTTCGCGGCGGGGCCGAACTCGTGGTACAAGTCCAGTGAGGCCTTCGTCTGGTGGTGGAACACGTTGTTGGTCGCGTACCCGTTGGGGCTGTGCCCGTAGTACAGCGGGCCGCCGAAGGCGGTCGCCTCCTCGGAGTTGCCGTCGCACCGGACCGTCAGGTGGTGCCCGGTGAACACTAGCGAGAACTTCTTCCCCTCGACCGCCTCGCCGTGGATGATCGCGCTGATGTCCTCGAAGCTGTTGCTGGCGTCGAACCGGCCGTCGCGGCTGAGTTCCTTGTAGCCCTGCTCGCCGTTGGCGATCGAGCGGAAGATCTTGTCGAGCAGTTCGATCTGCTTCTGGGTGTAGTTCTCGGCGATGACGAGCTTGTCCACCGCGGCGTTGCCGGTCCGCAGCCGCGACGGGATGCCCTTCCCGTTGGCGGCGCCGTGGTCCCACGCCCGGACCACCTTCTTCTTCTGCTCGGCGGTCATCGTCGAGAACAGTTCAAAGATCATCGCCTCGGCCTGCTTCTGCTTCTCGGCGCGGGCGGCGCGGGCCTTTTGCAGCGGGGTGAGGCCGCCGGCGACGACGGCCGCGGTGGCGGTGCCGACGACGCGGATGAAGTCGCGTCGGGCGATCGGGGCGCCGGTTTCACATTCGGGGCACGACGGGTTCTGGTCGGCGGACAGCATGAGACGCGCTCCGGCGAGGGAAAGGAGGGGCGAGGTAGTGGCACTGGCGCCATTAGACCTGATCCCGGTCCCAATGTCACGCAGGAAGAAATAAGAGTCCGGCACGACCCGCGGTTTGAATATTGATCAGCAACCTGAATCCGGACGAGTTTTCGGATTTTTTCTGCACTTCCGCCCCGCGCCCGCTTTGCATTCCTGTCGGCGCGGAATTAGGGAACTACCGCCCGCACGCCCGCAACTCTCCCGCGCCGGACACCCGACCTGCCGGGTTTCGTCGAAGGGCACGGGCACATCCGCCCGAACCGCGACCGGCGCGCCCGCCGGTCGCCGCCCACTCACCAGACGATCGGACCCACCCATGCCCACGCCCCGCTGGCTCGTCTCGCTGTTCCGCAAACTCGGCCACACGCCCCGGCCGGTCGCCCGGTCGCGGCGGCTGCTCGTCGAATCGCTCGAGGACCGCAGCGTCCCCGCGATCGTCGCGTCCGGCGCGGCCCCCGGCGAACTGCCGGTCGTGCGCACCTTCGACGACGTCACGCTGAACACGGTGTCCGCGTTCTTCGCCTTCGACCCGTCGTACCGGGGCGGGGTGAACGTGGCGATGGGGGACGTGACCGGTGACGGAACGGCCGACGTCATCGCCGCCACGGCCGGCGGCGCGCCCGCGGTGGTCCGGGTGTTCGACGGCGCCTCCGGCGCGGAGGTCCGCAGCTTCTTCGCGCTCGACGGCCTGACCCTCGGGGTGAACGTGGCCAGCGGCGACGTGGACGGCGACGGCCGCGCCGACATCGTGGTATCCGCGAACGCGGGCGCCCCGATCGTGCGCGTGTTCAGCGGAGCCACCGGGGCCGAACTGACGAGCTTCTTCGCCTTCGACCCGGCGCTCGGCCGCGGGGTCGAAGTGGCCGTCGCCGACGTGGACGGCGACGGCCGCGCCGACATCGTCGCCGCGACCGGAGCGGGCGGGTTCACCGGGGTCCGGACCTTTGACGGCGCGACCGGGGGCGCGATCTCCTCCTTCCTCGTCGCGGGGTACGACGGCCCGATCAGCCTCGCCGCCGGTGACGTGGACGGCGACGGCCGGGCCGAGGTGCTCCTCGGACTCGCGAACGGGATTCCGGCCGCCGGCCTGTTCGACGGCCTCAGCGGCGCGATCCGGTGCGCCTACGCGCCGTTCGGAACCTTCGCCAGCGGCCTCAGCGTCGGCATCGGCACGGACACCAACGGCGACGGGATCGCCGAACTGATCTTCGGCGCCAACGGCACGACGGTGGTCGGGACGGTGGACGGTGCCACCGGTGCGGTTCTCAATGTCGGCACCCTGCCCGTCGCGAACGTCGGCAATCTGAGCGGTCCGCCCGCGGTCAACGGCGCGCCGACCGTCACCCTGCCCGCGACCTTCACCGGCAACGAGAACACCCCGCTCGCCCTCACCGGGATCAGCGTCGCCGATCCGGACGCCGGCACGGGCACCGCGCGGGTCTCGCTCGGCGCCACCAACGGCACGCTCAGTCTCGCCACCGACGGACTGACCTTCGCCACCGGCGACGGCACCGCCGACGCGGCCATGACGTTCACCGGCACGCTCGCCACGATCAACGCCGCGCTCGCCGGGCTGACCTACCTGCCGAACCTCGGTTACCTCGGCGCCGACACCCTCACCGTTGCCATCGACGACCAGGGGAACACCGGCACGGGCGGTTCAAAGACCGCCACCGCGACCTCCGCGATCACCGTCAACAACGTGAACGACCCGCCGACGATCACCAGTAACGGCGGCGGCTCAACGGCCAGCACCAGCGTCGCCGAGAACGCGACCGCTGTGACCACCGTCACGGCCACCGACCCCGACCTCGGCACGACCCTCACCTACAGCATCTCCGGCGGCGCGGACGCGGCGCTGTTCTCGATCGACGCCAACACCGGCGCCCTCACGTTCAACAGTGCGCCCGACTTCGAGAGCCCCACCGACGCGGGCGGCGACAACACCTACGACGTGGTCGTTCGCGTGTCCGACGGCGCGCTGTTCGACGATCAGGCCATCGCCGTCACGGTTACCGCGCTGAACGACAACGCGCCGGCGATCACCAGCAACGGCGGCGGCTCAACGGCGAGCACCAGCGTCGCCGAGAACACCACGGCGGTGACCACCGTGACCGCGACCGACGGCGACGCGGGTTCGACGCTGACATTCAGCATCAGCGGCGGGGCGGACTCCTCGCTGTTCTCGATTGACGCCAACACCGGCGCCCTGACCTTCAACAGCGCCCCGGACTTCGAGTCGCCCGCCGACGCCGGCAGCGACAACGTCTACGACGTGGTCGTGCAGGTCTCCGACGGAATCCTCGTCGATACGCAGGCCATCGCCGTAAGCGTCACCGACGCTAACGACAACAGCCCGACGATCACGAGCAACGGCGGCGGCACGACGGCGAGCACCAGCGCCAGCGAAGGCCAGACCGCGGTGACCACCGTCACCGCAACGGACGCCGACGCCAGCGCCGCGCTCACCTACAGCATCGTCGGCGGGGCCGATTCGGCGCTGTTCAGCATCGACTCCAACACCGGCGTACTGACCTTCATCAGCGCCCCGAGCTTCGCCGCCCCGGCCGACGCGGGCGCCAACAACGTCTATGACGTGACCGTCCAGGTGTCCGACGGGACGAACACCGACACTCAGGAGATCGCGGTCACCGTCACCGAACTCAACCTGGCGCCGGTCGTGACCACGTCCGGGGGCACGACCTCGTACACCGTCAATGACCCGGGCGCGATCATCGACGCCGCCATCACCGTCACGGACGCGAACGCCAGCGACATGATGGTCGGCGCCACGGTGGATAGCGGCTCCGGCAACTTCGCGTTCGGGGACGTCCTCGCCTTCGACTCCGCGTTGGCAACGGGATTCGGCATCTCGGGGTCGTACGACGGTGGTCCCACCGGCACCGGCGTACTCACCTTCACGGGCAGTGCGACCCCCGCGCAGTATCAGGCCGTTCTGCGGACCGTGACGTTCGCGACCAGCGTCAACGTCAGCGTCACCCTCACCTTCACTTTCACCGTGAACGACGGAGACGCCACCGGTTCGGGCACCAAGGATGTCAATGTGAACAGCATCTGATACACGAACCGGTGGGAGTGTCGAGTTTGTGCGAATGGAGCCGCGACCGGAAGGGAGCGGGCCGACCACGAACCGGATCGCGGTCGGCCCGCTCCCTTCCGGTCGCGGCTCACTACCGATGCGACACACTCATCGGGTACGTGTATGAGGGCCGCGTGACGCGGGCGGACCGAATCGCGGCCGATCGGGCGCCGTCACCGCCGCCGCGGGCCTTCGGGTAGTTCGGCCCCGGCCGGCGCTTCGGCCGAGGCCACGGAAGTAAACCGCGTCGGCCCGTGATCGGAATGAACCGATCACGGGCCGACGCGGTTTGGTGTCTATCGAGTGGTCCGACGCGCTACACCTTGCCCTTGAAGAAGACGGCGCCCAGCGGGGGCAAGTTCAACAACACGGAGTACTTCTGCCCGTGCATCGGGGCGAACTCCGCGTACACCCCGCCGTTGTTACCCACATTGCTACCGCCGTACACGCCAGCGTCGGTGTTGAGCACCTCAGCCCACGACCCGGCGCCCGGCACGCCCACGCGGTAGTCGTGCCGCGGGATCGGCGTGAAGTTGAACACGCACAGGATCACGTCTTCGCCCTTGCCCTTGCGGGTGAAGCTGATGACGCTGTTGGCGGCGTCGGTGCAGTCGATCCACTCGAACCCGCCCGGGGCGTTGTCGAGTTCGTGTAGTGCGGGTTCGTTCGCGTACAGGTGATTCAGGTCGCGCACCAGCGATTGCACTCCTTTGTGGTGCGGCCCCTGGTTCACGAGGTGCCAGTCGATGCTCTGATCGTGCCGCCACTCCTGGCGCTGCCCGATCTCGCACCCCATGAACAGCAGCTTCTTGCCGGTCATGCCCCACTGGTAGGCGAACAAGAGCCGCAGCCCGGCGAACTTCTGCCACTCGTCGCCGGCCATCTTGTCCCACAGCGGCCCCTTACCGTGAACCACCTCGTCGTGGCTCAGGGGCAGAACGAAGTTCTCGTTGTAGGCGTAGAGCATTCGGAACGTGAGGTCGTTCTGGTGGTGCTTGCGGTGGACCGGGTCTTTCATGAAGTACTTGAGCGTGTCGTGCATCCAGCCCATGTCCCACTTGTAGCCAAAACCGAGACCGCCGACATACGTGGGCCGCGACACCATGCTCCACGCGGTGCTTTCTTCCGCGTGCGTCTGCACGTCCGGGAAGTGCCGGTAGACCTCTTCGTTGAACCGGCGGAGGAACGAGATCGCGTCGATGTTCTCTTTTCCGCCGTACTGGTTCGGCACCCACTCGCCGGATTTGCGCGAGTAATCGAGGTACAGCATCGACGCGACCGCATCGACGCGCAGGCCGTCGATGTGGTACTTGTCGAGCCAGAACAGCGCGCTCGACAGGAGGAAACTGCGGACCTCGTGCCGGCTGTAGTTGAAGACGAAGCTGCCCCAGTCCGGGTGGAACCCCTGCCGGCTGTCCTCGTGCTCGAACAGACCGGTGCCGTCGAACTTCGCCAGCGCCCACGCATCCGTCGCGAAGTGACTCGGCACCCAGTCGAGGATCACGCCGACGCCGTGCTGGTGCAGGGTATCGATGAGGAACATCAGGTCTTGCGGGGTGCCGTAGCGGCTGGTCGCGGCGAAGTAGCCGGTCGTCTGGTAGCCCCACGACGCGAAGAACGGGTGTTCGGTGATCGGCAGGAACTCGACGTGCGTGAAGCCCATGTCTCGGCAGTACGCCGCGAGCTTCGGGGCGATGTCGCGGTAGTTGAGCGAGTGGTACGGCGGATCGGCCTCGCGCATCCACGAGCCGAGGTGCACTTCGTAAATGCTGATCGCTTTGTCGTGCTTTCCCTTCGCCCCGCGGGTGGCCATCCAATCAGAATCAGCCCACTGGTAGCTCAGATCCCACGTGACCGCGGCGGACTTCGGCGGGATCTCGCAGGTGAACGCGAACGGGTCGGTCTTCTCGGCGGTGAACCCACCGGGCGCCGCGATGTGGTACTTGTAGCACGTGCCGGACTTCGCCCCGGCGATGAACCCGCCCCACACACCCGAAGAACCGATCGGGTGCAACCGGTTCGCGCCCTTGTCCCAGTTGTTGAAATCGCCGACGACACTCACGTAGTCCGCGTTCGGCGCCCACACTGCGAAGTGATAGCCGTCCTGCCCGTTGACTGTGGCCGGGTGCGAGCCGAGTTTGTCGTAGAGCCGCAGGTGGCTGCCCTCATTGAAGAGGTACATGTCCTGCGGGCCGAACCACCCGTACTCGCCGGGCGCGTTCGGGTTGGGCACGGTCGCCGGCGAACCCGGCGCGGGGTCCGATCCGAACGGCCGGAACTTCGACGACTCGGTGGCGGGCATCATGGTGTCCTGGCAGCGCGAGGAGACAGAAGATAAGGAAGAAGTACCGGAACGGTGGGCGAACCGCCAGTCGCGGGCGAGCAAGAAGTGCAACGATTGTGCCGCTGTAGGCGAACCCCGGACGCAAGTCCGGGGGTGTTCGTGACTGGTCGCGCCACCCCGGACTTGCGTCCGGGGTTCGCCTCACGCTCCCACCGGGGCGCCGTGGACCATCTGCTCCCACGCTGCTTCGAGCGTCGCGCGCGCGGTGTTCGGTAATGGCAGCTCCGAGTACGCCATGCGCGCGTAGAGCGTCGCCAGTTTCGTGAAGATCTCCGCGTGATCGGGAAATGCCTCGCCCAACCGCCGGGCGAACTCCAGCGCCGTTTCGGGCGGCTCGCGCCCGGCGTCGCGGTCCCAGGCCCAGGCGTCGAGCGCTTCAAATGTGTACGCGATCAGTTCCGCCGGGTCGCGGCCCTCCGCGGTGCCGTCCGCGAACGGGTTCGAGTACTCGGTGAACGGCGGCGGGCGCACCGGGCCGAGCGGGACTGGCGCGGAAGAACCCGCCAGCTCACGCTGGCGGTTCGCCTTGCCGAACAGGTTCGCCCACCACGCGCGGATGCCCTCGAGCCAGCGCCGCGCCCAGTCGGTGAACGGGGCGAGGTACTTCAGGATGCCGAAGAAGATGCCGAAGACGATCAAAAGCGCGACGAGCGCGAACACGATCCACTTCACCACCTCCGCGACCTTCGCCAGCGCGCCGCCGAGCTGCGTACTCGAATCCGACGACCCGCTCTTGGAGCCGCCGTCGTCCTTCGCTTCGTCGTTCTCGTTGTCGGGGTTGCCCCCGCTGCGCTGCTCGTTGTCCTGATCCTTCTTCGCCTCGCTCTCGCCGCCCTGCCCCTTCCCGCCGCCTTTTTCGTTCCCGCCGGACTGATCGCCCTTCTTGCCGCTGCCGCCCTTGCCGCTCTCGCCCTTCCCACCACCGCCCTTTTCGCCCTTCGAGCCGCCCCCGGGGTTGCCGCCCTTGCCGCTGGCGTTGCCGTCGCCGGCCTTCGACTTGCTCCCGCCGCGGCCCTCGCCCTCGCCGGTCGAACCGCTCGTGTTCTGCGCGTACTTCGAGGCCGCTCGTTTCTCCTTGCCGGCCCGCTCGATGCCGAACCACGGGACTTCCGAATGCGGGCGCGGGAGGAACGCGGCCAGCGCCACGAACGCGACGATCATCACCGCGCCGAGGCCGAGCCAGCTCGCGGTCATCATGCCCGGCACCTTCGCCTTCCGCTGCCGCAAATACCGGCGCACACCGAGCAAACTCGTTGTGACGAGCAACCCCAGTGCGCTCGCGATGTAGACCGTCATCTGGAGGAACGTGGCGGTACGGCGCTTGTCGTCGTCGGGATCGACGAGCGACTGCCCGAGCGCGAACAGCGGCAGCGCCGCGAGCGCGAAGTACAGCACCCACACACCGGGCGTGTGCCCGCTCTTGCGCTGGGCCTCGCGGTGGGCCTTGTATTTCTCGATCCAGGTCCACAGACGCGAATCCGGCTCCGCCTTCTTTTTCTTCTTACCCCGTCGCTTACGCTCCGGGTTCGCCGGGGGAACCGCCACATCACCCCCGACCTTGCGGTCGGGGTTCGCCTGCTCGCCCGACTGCTCATCAGCGTCGAGACCGGCGGCGTTGAGCAGCCCGCGCCCGCTGGATTCGCGCTTCTCGTCGATGTGCGTGCAGTCCCAGGTGAGCTTGTGCGCGCTCCACCAGATCACGCACATGAGACCCAGGTTCACCAGCCAGCCCCACGACCGGAGCCAGCCAGCCGGGTATTCGACATACGAGAGCAGTGCGATGTAGGTGACGACCGCCAGCACGATGCCGTACACGAGGGCACGCCCGGCGTCGTATTGAATGGAGATGCGGGCGACGAGAACCGCCGCGATCACGAAGAAGAAGAACGTGTACAAGAGCCGGTCGGAGTACTTCCCCGCGTACAGCACCTCGACGAGGAAGAACACGAGGCTGCCGACCATCAGCATGACCAGCACCGGACTGAGTGCGGTCACAACGTAGTCGGCAACCGACGGCGATTCGCGTTCAGCGGCCATAAAACCTGTTGTAGGAGGAGCGGTACCCGAATAACGCCGCTCGCGGCGGAGCGTTTCGCTTGCACCCGCAGCGCACTTCCCGCAAGATAAAGTTCTGCCGAACCTCCCGCCGCGAGTTCCCCGAATGCGATTTTTCCTTCTCGCTGCTGCCGCACTCGTTCCAATGGCGGGCCGCGCCGCGGAGCCGGTCGATAACGACTACTTCGAGAAGCGGGTGCGACCGATCCTGGTTCAGCACTGTGTCGGGTGCCACGGCGAGAAGAAGCAGAAGGGCGAGCTGCGGCTCGACGCGAAGGCCGGGTTCGCCAAGGGCGGCGAGAACGGCCCCGCGGCCGTGGCCGGCAAGCCCGACGAAAGCCGACTCGTGAAGGCCGTGCGCTACGCCGACGACATCAAGATGCCGCCGAAGGGCAAGCTCGCGGACGCGGATATCGCGATCCTCGCGGAGTGGGTGAAGGGCGGCGCCCCGTGGCCCGACGACGGCGCAATTGCCAAGGGACCGGACAAAGCCTTCGATTTGCACGCGCGAGCCAAAGCGCACTGGTCCTTTCAGAAGATTACGCGCCCAGGAGTGCCGAAGGGGAGCGCGAACCCGATCGACGCCTTCCTGCTCGCACGGCTCCAGAAAGAAGGGCTGACGTTCGCCCCGCCGGCAGACAAGCGCACCCTCCTGCGGCGCGTCTACTTCGACCTCATCGGCCTGCCGCCGGCGCCCGCGGAGATCGACCAGTTCCTGAAAGACGAGTCGCCGCAGGCTTACGAGAAAGTGGTCGATCGGCTGCTCGCGAGTCCGCACTACGGCGAGCGCTGGGGCCGACACTGGCTCGATCTGGTTCGGTACGCGGAGACGCACGGCCACGAGTTCGATTTCGAGATCCCCGACGCCTGGCGCTACCGCGATTACGTCATTCGCGCGTTCAACGCCGATTTGCCGTTCGACCGGTTCCTGACCGAACACATCGCCGGCGACCTGCTGCCCCCGCGGCGCGACCCGCGGACCGGGGTGAACGACGCGCTCATCGCGACGGGCTTCTGGTGGCTCGGCGAGGCGAAGCACTCCCCGGTCGATTCGCGCGCGGAGTTCGCCGACCGCACCGACAACCAGATTGATGTGTTTGGCAAGGCGGTGTTCGGGCTAACGATCAGTTGCGCCCGGTGCCACGACCACAAGTTCGACGCGATCGCGACGAAGGACTACTACGCCCTGTTCGGGGTCGTTACGAGTTCGCGCTACAACCGGGTGGACGTGGGCGACCCGACCGCGACCATCAAGTTGCTGGACGAGATGAAGCAAGTCCGCGCGGAACTGGACGAGCGGTTGGGGAAGAAGGAACCGGGGGCCGATGTCCCTCGCCCGCAAATCGCCGACTGGAAGGCGAAATCGGTCGCGTTCGAGGAGTTCGGTGCCGGCTGGCGCTCGCGGTGGGACGCCGACGGGCTGGCGTTCCGCAGCGACGGGTTCCCGCACTCCGCAAGCGAATCGCGGAAGCTCGTGGGCGCGCTGCGGTCGCCGACGTTCACCATCGACAAGCCGTACCTGGCAGTTCGCATCGCCGGGCAAAGCGCGAAAGCGCGGCTCGTTCTCAACGGCCTCCAGCTCATTCAAGCCCCGATCTATGGCGGCCTCGCGCAGCCAGTTAACCACGGCGACGAACTGAAGTGGCTGACGTTCGACCTGCGCATGTGGAAGGGCCAACCGGCGTACCTGGAGTTGCTCGACGACGGCCCCGGCTGGGTCGCGGTCACCGAGGCGTGGTTCGCGGACGGCCCGCCGCCGGCGGATACCGCCCGCAAGGTGCCGCTCGGGGAACTCCCTACGACGCACGAGAACGCCGAGGTCAAGAAACTCATTGACCGCATTCGCGAGCTGGAAGCGAAACTCCCGACCCCGCAGTTCGCCCCGACGATGCGCGACGGCACCGGCATCAACGAGCGCGTGTTCGTTCGCGGGAACCACAAAACGCCCGGCGCCGAGGCCCCGCGGGCCACGCTCGAAGCGTTCGGCCACCCGGCGTTCAAGAGCGCCGGCAGCGGGCGCCTCGAACTCGCGCGAACGGTCACCGACCCGGCAAACCCGCTGGTCGCCCGCGTCATCGTGAACCGACTGTGGAAGCACCACTTCGGCGAGGGGATCGTCCGCTCGCCCGACGATTTCGGCGTACAGGGGCAGTTGCCGACGCACCCCGAGTTGCTTGACTGGCTCGCAACCGAGTTGGCGAACCCCGACCGCAAGGTCGGGGGTGATGTGAAGGTCGGGGGTGACGCAAAACCGTGGAGCCTCAAGCGAATGCACCGGTTGATGCTGCTCTCAACCGCATACCAACAGGCGAGCCGGGCGCCGCCCGATCAGGCCGCAAAAGCCGTGACCGCCGACCCGCAGAACAAGTTGCTCCACCGGCAGAACGTGAAGCGGCTCGAAGCGGAAGCGATTCGCGACAGCGTCCTCGCCGCGAGCGGCCGGCTCGACCCGCGCGCCGGCGGCCCGGGCGTGCTCCCGTACCTGACGGAACACCAGGTCGGCCGCGGGCGCCCGCCGGCCAACGGGCCGCTCGACGGCGACGGCCGGCGCAGCGTCTATCTGCAAGTGCGGCGGAACTTCCTCAGCCCGATGTTCAGTGCGTTCGACTACCCCACGCCGTTCACCACGATCGGCCGACGCACGGTGTCGAACGTCCCGGCGCAGGCGCTCGTGATGCTCAACAACCCGTTCGTGCTTCAGCAGGCCGAACTGTGGGCCAAGCGCGTACTGGCAACGCCCGGTACTGCGGAGGGTCGCGTGCGCGAGATGTACCTGACCGGCTTCGGCCGCCCGCCCACGACCGACGAAGTCGCGCTCGCGACGGCGTTCGTCGCGGAGCAGGCGAAGGAGTACGGCAAGCCGGACCACCCGAAGGCGTGGGCCGACCTCGCGCACGTCCTGTTCAACGCGAAGGAGTTCATCTTCGTGGAGTGACCAGTGGTCAGAGTCAGTGGTCAGGGTCAGTTGTTAGTGAAGACAGTGAAAAGCAGAAAACCGGAGGCACGAAGGCTTCTGGTCTACTGCCTTTCACTGACACTGGCCACTAACCACTAACACGAGATCTGCCTTTCACTGCTTTTGTCTTCTCACTGGCACTGGCCACCGACACTGGCCACTCCTCTACTTCGTCAACTTGTCCAGGTCGATTACCTCGCCGTCGGCCGGCATGATGAGCTTCTTCAGTTCCTTCTCGTCGGGGTCTTTCTTCATCCGAATTACCGAGCCGTCGGCGATGAGAACGTGGCACGCGCCGTCGAAGTGCGCGCCGAGCTTCGGCAGGGCCTTGGTCTTGTCGAACGGCAGGTCCGCGGGCTTGGTCCACACCACCGGGTCACCCGCCTCGAACACCAGCCCGGTGTTGCTCAGCCCGTCGAGGAAGTTGACGATCTTGAGTTTCTGCTTGGCGACCAGCGGCGTGTCGGGGCCGCCGAACCGCTGGTAATACGTCTCGCCCTCCTTCGCCTGAACCCGGATCGGGGTGTACATCTTCGGCATCTTCGCGACGAGCTTCTTGTTGTGTTCGCTGTCCCACGGTTCGTCGAGTTTGAACTCCTTGTACAGTTTGTCTTCCTCGATGAACGGCAGGATCGCCACCCGCCAACTCAACAGCGCCTTGCCGTCCTTGTCCTCGATGTTGCCGGGGAAGTACTGGTAGGCGCTCTCGTAGTTGTGGAACGCCAGTCCGAGCTGTTTGAGAGTGGTCGTGGCTTTGCGGTAGTCGGCCCGGGTCGGGGCCGGTGGGTCGTCGGCCCGCGCGCCCGGCCCGAGGGCGCCCGCGAACACGGCCGCGAGGGTTGCCAAGATCGTTCGCATCGTTGAACCTCCCGTGAGAAACAGACAAGGAGACACGGAGATGGGGAGACAAGGAGATGGGGAGACAAGGAGAAATACCGTGCTTCCTCTCCTTGTCTCGTGTCTCCTTGCCCCCTTGTCTCTCTTCAGCGCGGCGCGGGGAAGACGGGGACGAGGGACACGAGGTCTTCGGCGTTCGGGCCGCCCGGCGGAACCTTCCCGCCCTGGTCGATGCGGTCCGGACCGACGCTCCACACCACGACCTGCCCGGCCCGGACCGGGACGACGAACGGGTTTTCCGCCGGCCCGGGCGGTTGCCCCAGGCCGGCGGCGGGCGGCGCCGTGAGCCGCCCGCGCCCGACGAGCGACTCGCCGGCGGACACACGGTAGCCGAACGGGCGCCCGGTCATGTGCGGGTCTTCGGGCAGCCGCACGAGTACCCCGGCGGTGACCAGTTCCTCCTGAACAGCCGGGGGGCGACCGGTGCGGCCGTGGTGGACCACGAGTGCGGCCTTCAGGATCGTCACCCGGCGGAGGATGCGGATTTGCAGTTCGGTGTCGGCCGCGTCCAGCGCGGTTCGGGCGCGCGCGAGCAGCGCACCGCCGGGGCGCCCGGCCACCAGCGGGCCGAGGTCCGGGCCGGGGTGGACCTCCGGGGCCAGCCCGACCAGCCGCCGCGACCGCTCCCGCTCCCACGGCACCGCCCAGGCCAGCGCGACCAGATCGGCCTCGGCCGCGGCCCGCTCCGGGTCGCGCCGCGTGTCCAGCATCAGGGTCAGCCACCGGTTCGGGGCCTGGGTCACCCCGCGAATGTAGTACCGATCGACCAGGAGGTGCGGGCGCGCGTCGAACGGGGCCGGGTCGTCGCCCACCGCCGCGGCGCGGGCCAGTTCCGCGGCCCCCTCGACCGCGCCGGCGCGGACGAACCGAACGACCTCCGGGCCGAAGCTGAGCGCCGGGTGCGCGCCCGCGCCGGCCCGGGGGGTCACGTCTGCGAGGGTGTGGAACGCGGTCGTGGAAGTGACCGCGAGTTCCAGCCAGTGGTCCGCAGCGAGCAGCGCGAACCGCTCGACCTCGATCGCGGCGCTGAGGGCCTGGTGCCCGCCGCCGTTGCGCAGGTTGCGGGCCAGCGCGACGACGGTCCGAAACGCGGAGAGGAACGCGCCCGGGTCGCCGCCCGCGGACCGTTGCAGCCCGCGGGTCAGGATCGTTCGGGCCATCTTGCGGGCGTTGTCCAGGGCCGTCGCCGTCGTCTCCGCCGTGTTGATGAGCGTGGGCGATTCGTACACCGTGACCGGCCGCTGCGCGGCGATCTCCGCGACCCGCCACCATGGCGGGTCGGGAGCGCTGCCGGGGGCGGGCGCCGGCTCGGTGTACACCTGTTCGAGCCACTCGGCCAGTTCGTGGTCGTTGTTATTCCAGCCGGTGCGGGTCACCGTGTCGAGCCGGTCGGTGATCCGCTGTCGTGCCCGCTGGTCGAGCTGCGACGTGCCCTGGGAACCCAGCCCGGACAGCCGGACGAACCGCTCGGCGGCGCTGCGGAACTCCTGCCCAGCGTCGCCCTCGGGGAGTGGCTTGAGGGTGGCGACCAAGGCCTCGTCGTCGCGCCCGGTCGGGTCGTCGGGCACTTCAAAAATCCGGTACGTTAGCCCGCCGGCGAGCGCGACCATCGCCGCACCGGCCCCGCCGACCAGGCGCCACACTGGCCCCCGCGCCAGGAGCCGGTCGGCGGCCCACGCGCGGATCAGCAGCCGCCCGGTCAACAGCACCGCCGCGGCCGGCCCCCACACCTGCCAGTGCTTCACCCCGCCGGCCAACAGCGACGGCCCCCACGCCGCGGCCGCCACCCCGCCCAGGAGGGCCGCGACCCCGCACGCCACCACCAGTTTGCGGAACAACAGCCCGCACACGTGCCCGAACACGAACCCGTAGACCGCCGGGACGAACAGGTACTTCCACCCCTGTGCCCCGAGTTCGTCGAACAGCCGGCTGCGGAACACCGACGCGAGCCGGGTGTGCCCGAAACCGGAGAACGTGTCCGTGTTCCACTGCGTGCGGACCACGCTGGGCAGCGCCAGCAGCACGAGCAGCCACAGCAGGAACGCGAGGTGGATCCCGATCTTCACGCCCCACGCCCGGCCGATGGGGAGCCGGTGTTCGGCCCAGAACCCGGCCGAGCGGTGCGACTGCTCGTCGCCGAACGCGGTCAGCCCGGCGAACACGCCGGCGGCCAGTGCCAGCGGGGGCCAGACGAACAGCGGGTACAGGTTCGGCAGCAACAGGGCGGACCCGAACGCGAGCGCGAACGCCGAGAGTACAAGGCCGGGGACGCGGAGTTGGCGGAGCGTGAGCCACGCGACCGCGCGAATCCCCAACCCCGGCGGGCGGTCCGACTCCGCGCCGGGGCGGGCCGACCCCACGGCAACCGGGATCCGATTCACGGCGTCCGCGGCGCGGGCGCGGTCGGAGGCGGTGAACCACCGCGCCGAGAGCGCCAGCGGGGTGACCACCATCAGCGCTTCAAAGATGGCCCACCCGAGCGGGCGCGGCCCGCTCAAGCCGGGGGCCGACAGGAACAGGTAGATGGGCAGGAGGAACAGGAACGCGGCGAGCGTCGCGGCCGGGATGGCGACCCCGACCGAGCCGAGCGTGGTGCGGGCCAGCGTGGACCCCAGCGTTCCCCAGGCGAACGCGAGAACGGCGTAAATCACGAGCCGGCGCAGGAACGAGATGTCGCCCAGGCCCAGCGCGGCCGTGGTGCCGAGGAGTGCGCCGACGACGACCGCGGCCAGCACCAGCCCGGCGGCGATCTTCGCGCGCCACAGCGCGGCGCGGTCGGTCGGGAGGGCGTCGAGGAACGCCATCGTCCCGGCCTCCTTCTCGGCCGCGAACAGCGCGCCCCCACACACCATCCCCGCGGTGACCACCAGCATGAGCGCGAGCAACCGGCCGACCCCGAGCGACGCGATGATGTCGGTTGCCGCGGCGCTCTGCGCCGGCGGGTCGGCGAATGCCGCGGCGGCCACGAGCAAACCCCCGCCGAGCACGGCCAGCATGACCGCGATCAGCCCCTGCTCCCGCAGCTCTTTCCACACCACCGCGCGGATCACCTTTCGCCTCCGGCGTCATTGGTCATTGGTCCTTTACCTCAAGTTTTACCCGACGTCATCGAATGCGCAGCGCCAATGACCAATGACCAATGACCAATGACCAATGACCAATGACCAGTGACTAATGACCCACTCTGTGGACCATCGGCGGCAGGGCGCCGTTCTCCGACGGGGCCACGGGCCGGGCCATCAGCCCGGCGTAAACCTCTTCCAGCGACACCGACACGTCCTCGATGTCACTCAGGTCGGCGCGCGTGCGGAGGGCCGCGATCGCGTCGGCGTTCGGGTCTTGTAGGAGTACCTGCCAGAACCGCCCGGTGCCGTTCTTCTCCAATACCGTGCCCAGTCCCGTCGGGTCCGGGGGCGCGTCGGTGTATCGCAGGCTCACCCGGCGCACCTTCTTGCGCACCTCTTCGAGCGGGGCGTGCAGGATCATTTTCCCGTCGCGAAGTAGCCCGACGTGCGTGCAGGCGCGTTCCAGTTCGGCGATCGAGTGGCTCGTGATGAACACCGTGCGCCCGCTCGCGGCGAGGTCGGCGAGGCTCGCCAGGAACTCGCGCCGGGTGAGCAGATCGAGGCCCGAGGTCGGTTCGTCGAGCAGCAGCACTTCGGGATCGGGCGCGAGTGCCAGCGCCAGACCGGCGCGGGCGTAACCGCCCTTGGAGAGGTCTTTGAGGCGTTTTGCGAGATCAAGGCCGAGCCGGGCGGCCCACTCGCGATACCGGACCAGGAACCCGGGCTTGTGGAACGACGCGGTGAACCAGCCGAGGTCGCCGACCGACATCCAGTCATAAAACCGCGGGCGCTCGGGCATGTACCCGACGCGATGCCGCAACTCGGTGGCCAGCGCCCAGCAGTCGAAACCGAGAATGGTCGCGCGCCCGGTGTCCGGTGGGGCCAACCCGGTGAGGATCTTCATCGTGGTGGTTTTGCCAGCCCCGTTGTCGCCGAGAAAGGCGTACACGGCCCCCCGCGGTACTTGCAAGCTCAGCCCGTCGAGAGCCGCCTTGCCGCGGTACCGCACCACCAGCCGATCGATCTCGATCACGTTCTCGGACATTGCGAATCTCTGGCGAACCCGGCACGCCAGTGCCGGGGTGTGCAAGGCCCGCCGCCAATCCCACGCCACCCCCCGCCTTGCGGCCGGGGTTCGCCTTACGCTCGGGCGAAGAACTTGTCCTTCACCTGCGGGTTCACGACCCAGTCCGCCGGCCACTCGCCGGCGAGCAACTTCACGATCGCCCGGGCGGGTAGCGTGGCCATGTCCTGCCGCGACCGCTGGTCCACGCCGGCGGTGTGCGCCGTCAGGATGATGTTGTCGAGGGTGAAGAGCGGGTTCGATCCCGGCGGTTCGACCTCGTACACGTCCAGCCCCGCGCCCGCGATTCTCTTCGCGGTCAGCGCGTCGAACAAGTCTTTCTCGTGTACGACCCCGCCCCGCGACGTGTTCAGCAGAAGGGCGGTCGGCTTCATCAGAGCGAGTGTTTCTTTGCGGATGAGGTTCTTCGTCAGCGGCGTCTTGGGGACGTGCAACGTGACGATGTCCGCTTTGGCGAGAAGTTCTTCGAGCGGTACGAACGTGACGTTGTGGGCCGCTGCGAACGCATGATCCGGGAGGATTTCGGTCGATATGACCTTCAGTCCGAAGGGAACGGCCCGCTGCGCCATTGCCTTGCCGATGCGCCCCAGCCCGACGATACCAAGTGTCTCCCCGCGAAGGTTCCTGACGCACCGCCGCGGCCACAACCCTTGCCGGATCTCGATGTCCTGTTCGCGAAGGTTGCGCGTCAGTGCGAGCATCAGCATGAAGGCGTGTTCGGCGACCGCTTCCTGGTTGGTGCCGGGGGCGTAGCACACCGCGACGCCGTGATCGGTGGCGGCGGCGAGGTCCACCGCGTCGTACCCGACCCCGGCGCGGGCGATCACCTTCAACCCCGCAGCTGCGGCTTTCGCGATCACGGCTCGCGTGTACGGTTCGCTACCCGCGAGCGACGCGACGCACCCCGGCAGGTGGGTGAGCAAATCCGCCTCGCTCATCTGCAATTCGGTGCCAGGCGTGTTGTGCGGCGAGAATTCAATAGTGTACCCGGCGTCGCGGAGGATCGGGGCGTAGGCGTGTTCGATGGCCCGCAGGTGTGCGGGGGCGACCAGGACGCGACGGCTCATTGGGAACGGTCCACGAGGAGAATTGTCCGCGATCAGGATACGGATTCGTGTCCCGTTGTGAATGAGCGATGAACCCGAACCCGCTCCCTATTCGGGGTGTCCCGTTCGCCAAGCCCCGGTGCGAAGGAATTGTGAGCATCGCGGGTCCGAACGGTGCGGGCCGTTCGGTTTGGGCAACAAAAGTAGTGACTGGGGCGCGCCGGCGGGGCGCCGCATTTGGGGAATCGAGGTCATGTTGCTTGACGTGTGACACAACCCGGCTGATGATACCAGTAGAAGGTGCGGATGTTCCGCACCGCATCAGCCGGCATGGCACGGTCGTTAAATCGACCCCGGAGGCAAACCCACGACCACGGTGATTCCCACCTTTCGGCCGCGGCACCCAGAGCCTCCGGAGGCACCCATGCCCTGAAGGAGGCCACTTGAACACCGCCACGTTGAGCACGGTGAGCACGGTGCCCGCCCCGCAGTCGCCCCCCCTCAGTAGCGCGCTTCACCGCGCGTGTGTCGCGGCGAAAACCGCCGCGGACAACAAGGGGCGCGACATCCTGGTGCTGGACATGCGGTCCTGCACCCCCCTGTTCGACTTCTTCATCATCAGCACCGGCACCAGCCGGCGCCAGATTCACACTCTCGCGGAAGAGACGGACGCCGCCCTGCGGGCCGAGGGCGACCACCGGATCGGCATCGAGGGGTACGAAGCGAGCAAGTGGATCGTCCAGGACTACGGGGACATCATGATTCACGTGTTCGACCCGGACACGCGCGACTACTACAAGCTCGAGGAGCTGTGGGCCGACGCCAAGAAAATCGACTGGGAGCGCGAAGTGTAACCACCAACACTCCCACAGCCTGCGTCTGTGGGAACTGCTATAACGAACCTGTCGGCCGATCTGCGCCTCCTTTAGGCGTGGGTTCGGCCGACAGTCGCTTTTTGCGAGACCACTGAGCCACGCAATGAACCTGCTGACGCAAATCCGTTCGCTGTTCGAGCCGGCACTCACAGCCCTCGCACCGGACAAGGCGAAGGTGCCGGACTACCTCGGCGCGATCAAGCCGTCGTCGAACGCCGATCACGGCGACTATCAGGCGAACATGGCGATGGCGATGGCGAAGGCGCTGAACCGCCCGAAGGAAGCCCAACAGGTCGCAAAGGAAATCGTCGCCGCGCTTCCGCCGAACGACATACTGGAACCGCCGACGGTCGCCGGGCCAGGGTTCATCAACCTGCGATTGAAGTCGGACTTCCTCGCGAAAGCGGTTCAGAGCGTCGCGACCGACCCGAAACTCGGTGTCCCGCCGGCGAAGCCGAAAACCTTCGTGATCGATTACAGTTCGCCGAACGTGGCGAAACCGCTGCACGTCGGGCACCTCCGCAGCACAATCATTGGCGACGCGATCGCGCGCATCCTGCGATTCCTGGGCCACACGGTCATCAGCGACAACCACCTCGGCGACTGGGGCACGCAGTTCGGCATTCTGCTGTACGGCTACAAACACCACCGCGACGACGCCGCGTTCAAGGCCGACCCGGTGCGCGAGCTGCTGCGCCTGTATCTTCACGTTCGCGGGTTGGCGAAACTGGCCGAAGGCGAGGACGAGGAGGGCGCGGCCGACAACCCGATCATGGCCGCGTGTCGCGAAGAAACCGCGAAACTGCACGCCGGCGACCCGGAGAACGTCGCGCTGTGGAAGCTGTTCATGCCCGCATGCATGGAGATGCTGCGCCCCATTTACGAGCGCCTCGGCGTGAAGATCGACCACGCGCACGGCGAGAGTTTCTACCAGCCGATGCTCGCGGGTATCGTCGAGGACCAGTTGGTGAAGAAACTCGCGACCGAGAGCAAGGGCGCGATCGTCATTCCGAACGCGAAGGGCATCATTCCGCAAACGGAGGACGAGCAGAAGAAGGAAGACCCGCCCGCGATCATTCGCAAGCGCGACGGAGCGTTCACGTACACCACGAGCGACCTCGCCACGGTCAAATATCGCGCCGAGAAGTGGAACCCGAACGCGATGCTCTACGTCGTGGGCGCGCCCCAGGCGCTCCACTTCAAGACGCTGTTCGCGCACGCGAAGCGCTGGGGATACGCCAACGTCGAGTTTCAGCACGTCCAGTTCGGCTCGATGCTCGGCGCGGAGCGCAAGATGTTCGCGACCCGCACCGGCGGCACGATCGAGCTGATGTCGCTGCTCGACGATGCCGCGTGCCTGAGCCTTCAGAAGTACGAGGCCAACGCCGCTGATCGCCGCGAACACGGCCACGACGTTCCCGAACTCAGTGACCCAGAGAAGCGCGCGATCGCGGAAGTAGTTGGTGTCGGGGCGGTGAAGTACGCCGACCTGAGCCAGAATCGCACGACGGATTACGTCTTCGACCTCGACAAGATGACCGCAACCGTCGGGAACACCGCCGCGTACATGCAGTACGCCTACGCCCGCTGCCGGGCGATCTTCCGCAAGGGTGAAGTCGATGAGGCGCGGTTCCGCGCGAACCCGCCGGCGGTGATGCTGGGGCACGCGGCGGAGCGCTCACTGGCGCTGCAACTGCTCCGCTTCCCGGAGGCGGTCGAGAACGCCGCGGCCGAGTACCTGCCGCACCTCATTACCGGCTACTTGTGGGACTTGGCAAAGAGCTACAGCGTGTTCTTCGAGAACTGCCCGGTGCTGAAGGCCGAATCGCCGGAACTGAAGGACAGCCGCTTGCTGCTCGTCGATCTGGTGAGCCGCGTCATCAAGCAGGCGCTCGATTTGCTGGGCATTCGCGTTGTCGAGCGGATGTAGAATATGAAGAGTTCCAGGTTCCAAGTTCCAGAGTTCCAAGTCGAGAACGCTGGCTTACTTGGAACTCTGGAACTTGGAACCTGGAACCGAAGAAATGTTCGTCGATCGCATCGAGTTGTACGTGAAGGGCGGGGACGGGGGCCGCGGGGCCGCGTCGTTCCGGCGGGAGAAGTACATCCCCAAGGGCGGGCCGGACGGCGGCGACGGCGGCGACGGCGGATCGGTCATCGTCCGCGCCGACCCCAACGCCGACAACCTCGCCGGCCTCACCATGAAAAAGCACTGGAAAGCCAAGAACGGCGAAGCCGGGATGGGCGCGAAGTGCGCCGGGAAGGGCGCCGAGGACGTTGTGCTGCTCGTCCCGCCGGGCACCATCGTCCGCGACCGCGATCGCGGCAACGTACTGAAAGAC
>CAZBXY010000033.1:0-20718 GCA_964495365.1 uncultured Frigoriglobus sp.
GCACCACGTCGCGCGGGTTGGTGACGCGGTGCCAGCCCATGTCGGTGATGTGCAGAAGGCCGTCGATCCCACCGAGGTCCACGAACGCGCCGAACTCGGCGATGTTCTTGACCACGCCCTTGCGGATCTGGCCGACTTCCAGTTCCGACAGCAGCTTGTCCTTCTGGATCCGCCGGCGGTCCTCGATCAGCTTGCGCCGACTCACGACGATGTTGCGCCGCTGCTCGTCGATCTTGAGGATGACGCACTCGATGGTGCGGTCGATGTACTCGTCGATCGATTGCGGCCGGCGGATATCGACCTGCGACGCCGGCAGGAACACGTTGACGCCGATGTTGACCAGGAGGCCGCCCTTGATCTTCTTGAGCACCTTCCCGGCGACCACGTCGCCTTCCTTGTGCTTGGCGAGGATCGCGTTCCATTCCTTCTGGCGCTTGGCCTTGCGGTAGGAGAGCTGGATCGTGCCGTCTTCGCTCTCGACGGTCTCCAGCAGCACCTCGACCGTCTCGCCCGGCTTGGGCGGGGGGGAGTCGCTGCCCTCTTCTTTCCACTCGTCGAGCTTGATGACGCCTTCGGACTTGTAGCCGATGTCGATGACCACGTCGTCGCCGCGGATCTCGAGCACCTTGCCGCTGACGATCTTGTTGGCTTCGTACTCTTGCTCTTCGCTCTGGACCCAGTCCGTGATGGCCTGGTTGAAGATGTCGTCGGTGTCCTTGATGTCTTCGTCGGGAATGTCGAACTGGCGGAGGAGGTTGCGATTGACCATAGTGTGATGAGAGGGCGGGCGGCCCACGGGTTCGCGCGGAACCGGCGGGTACAGTGGGTTAGAGCCTCTTCGTACCCGGCGAATCAGACAAGGTTCGCGACCTCGGGAACGAAGTTCGGGAATTGTAGCGGTCGTGTGGCGTCTCTGACAGAGCAAGATGAAAAAGACACGGAGACAACCGGCCTTCGGTATTTACCCCGAAGGGGTTGCATCCCACAGCCCAGGTCAGCCCGGCTCTGCGGGCGCCACCCTGGGGAACGTCAACGGACGCACAAACGGCATGGGCGCGCCCGGCACGAATCGGTTTTCCGGGCTTCTGTCTACGGTTCCCAGGGTGGCGCACCCTTCGGGTGCTGACCCTGGGCTGTGGGATACAACCCCTTCGGGGTAAAACTGAAGCTCGCGACCGGTTTCATTTCCCTGACTGACATCGAGTTCGGAACATGAATTTCCTTCAGTTCCTGAAATTCGCCCTCCACGGCCTCTGGCGCCAAAAGGTCCGCACCGCGCTGACGCTCGTCGGCGTGACGGTGGGCACCTGCGCGCTGGCGTTCAGCCTGGCGCTGGGGCTGGGGCTGCGCGAGTTCGTCGAGAAGGAGTTCAAGGGCCGCGACGACTTCTGGCGGGTGATCGTTCGCGCCGACGAACCGCCCCCGGACGAGAGCAAGATCCCGTCGGAGCGGGTCGCGGTGAAGGGCGAGATGTCCGACGAGCGCCGCGCGCGGCTCCGCGAAGCCCTCGTCGATCGCTACCAGAGTACCCGCGGGCCGCGGATGCCGAAACTCTTGACACCAGAGAAGTTAGACGCGATCGCGAAACTGCCCGACGTGGCCGAGGTCCGCACCTACCGCACCGGCGAGGGCCGGCTGTGGGCCGACACCGCCGACCGCCCGGCCCCCGCGCTCGTCACGAGCGGTTCGCTCGCCGACCTCGCGCCCAGGCTCCTCGCCGGCAGGCTCCCGGAATCGTCTGACGCACAAGAAATCGTCGTCTCCGAGTTCGCGCTCTACCAACTGGGCGTGCGCGACGACGCCGACCTCGCCCGCGTCATCGGCCAGCCGGTGCGGCTCGATGTGGGCGGGTTGCGGAACGCCCAGTCGTTCGCCCTGGCCCGCGCGCTGATCGGTCAGCGCCCGCCGGACGAACTCACCCGCACACAGACACAGGCGCTCGAAAAGATCACACAATCCCTGCCTCAAAAGATCGACCACTTCGACCTGAGCGCTGTGGAGAAGCTCGAACTGCGGAAGCTGCTCGAACCGCCGGCGGAACCGAGCGAGGAGCGCCCGCACGAGTCCGGCAAGACCGTAACCGGCACCTTCCGCATCTGCGGCGTGGTGCGGATTCTGACGCGCGAGGAGAAGAAGAAGCTCACCCCGCTGGACTCGTGGGAACTGCAAAGCGGCCACGCATTTCTGCCGCCGGCGACCGGCGATAAGCTGTTCGGCCGGCTGCCGTGGGAGAAGGAGGGCGGGTTCCTGAGTGCGGACGTGCGCGTGGTGCCGGGCGGCGACCTGCCGGGCACCGTGAAGGCCATCGAGGACATGGGCTATCGCACGCACAGCGGGGCGAAGTGGTTCGCGGCGGCGAAGCGCGAAGTGACCCTGATCGCCGCCGGGCTAAACCTGTTCGCGATGATCGCACTGTTCGTGGCCGGGGTGGGTATCACGAACACGCTGGTGACGAGCGTGATCGAGCGCACGAAGGAAATCGGCATCCTGCGGGCGGTGGGAGCGACCCGCGGTCAGATCGTGTCCCTCTTCCTTCTGGAAGGCGCGATCATCGGCCTCTTGGGCGCCGGGTTCGGCCTGGCGCTTGCCCGCGGACTGGCCGCATGGGCCGACGAGTGGGTTCGCGGCTTGATCGCGGGCCAGATGGACGGCCAGAAGATGCTCTCCACGACGATCTTCGTATTCCCGGGGTGGCTGTGGGTCGGCTCGGTGCTGTTCGCGGTCGGCGTGACGACCCTCGCGGCTCTGTACCCGGCCCGAAGGGCCGCGCAGATCCACCCGATCGAGGCGCTGCGGTACGGGTGAGGCTACTTCTTGGGCTCGATGACCCCGCCGGTCCAGACGATCCGGCACCCGGGGCGGGCCTTCGCCAGCGCGCGCACGGCCGGTTCCGTGATTTGCGTGTCGTTCAACGAGACGACCTGGAGGGGCTTGTCCGTCAGGTGGTCGAGCGCTGCGTCGGTCACGGCCGTGTGTTCGAGCCAGACCCGGGCCAGGTTCTTGCAACCCTTGAAGTGCGCCAGCCCCGCGTCGGTCACCTTCGTGAAGTGAACGCCGAGGTCGGTCAGCTCGGTGCAGTCCTTGAAGTGCGCCAGCCCGGCGTCGGTGACCGGCGTAGAGCTCACGTGAAGCCCCGTTAGCTTCTTGCAGCCCTTGAAGTGCGCCAGCCCGGCATCGCCGATCGGCGAGTTGCCCAGTACAAGTACCAGCAGCTCCGTGCAGTCCTTGAATGCGACCAGGGCCGCGTCCTTCACGAGCGTCGAGCGGAGCCACAACTCCTTCAGCGCGCGGCAGTTCTGGAAATGAACCAGTCCGCTGCCGTCGATCGGAAGCCCTTCCAGGTGGAGCACTTCCAGGTTGTCGCAGCCCTTGAAGTGGGCCAGCCCCGCGTCGGTCACGCGGGTGCGGCCGAGGTACAGCCCGGTCAGCTTCTTGCACGCCTTGAAGTGGACCATGCTGGCGTCGGTGACGTTGCACTCCCAGAGGTCGAGGTACGTGAGGTGCTTGCACCCCGCGAAGACCGCGAGCTTGGCGTCCGAAACGTGCGGGTTCGTCACCAAATAGACCCACGTCAGCCGGAACGGCCCTTTGGGGAGGTCCACGCGAACCCCGATCGCGCGCTCCTCGCCGTTCACCTTCACCCCGCCGCCGACGGACAGCACCCATTCGGCGGCCGCGCGGTCGGGCTCGAGAACCACCGTCGGCTCGATGACGCCGCCGTCCCACTCGATCCGGCACCGCGGCATCGCCTTCGCGAAGTCGGCCACGCCCTTTGCGGTCACCTTCGTCTGTTGCACCGCGAGGAACGTCAACTGTGAAAACTGTTTGAGCTGATCGAGTCCCGTGTCCCCTATCTGCGTCCCTTGAAGGTTGAGGTACCTCAGGTCGGTGCAGTTCTTGAGGTGCGCCAGCCCTTTCTCCCCCACCTGGGTATCGACGATGTCGAGTTCCAACAGGTCGGTGCAGTTCTTGAAGTTCTCCAGACCCGCGTCCGTGATCTTTGTGCGCCCCGCGTGAACGGATATGAGTGCGGTGGCGTTCTTCAGTTGGGCCAGTCCCGCATCGCTCACCTGAGTTTCAAACATGTACAAATGAGTAATGCCCTTGCAGTCCTTGAAATTGGCCAGCCCGGCATCGGTCACCTTGGTGCCGAGCAGTTCGACGAGCGTGAGCGTGAACGGTTCGGGGGGCAGGTCCGCCAGCGCGCGGATCAACGGCCCTCCGCCGTTGACCTTCACGACCCCACCGAGGTAAAGCGCGTGTTCCGCGGCCTTGCGGTCGGGGTCGGGCTTCGTCGGCGGCTTCGTCGGCGGCTTCGACCCGACGACGCGAACGGTGGCCTTGTCGTTCTTCTTGAGGGTGAACTCGGCGGGTTCCGGGCGCAGCCCGTCGGCGCCCTCGATCCGGGCCGTGTACGTGCCCGCGTCGATCGTCTTGTTGCGCTCGGCGGCCGAAAGCCGGTAGCGTTCCTTGCCGTCGGGGCCGACCAGTACCAGTTTCCCGTCCCGGAACCGGGCCTCGGCCGCCGGATCGATCTCGACAGTGAGTATGCCCGCGGCCGCGCTCACCCGCACGATCACCACCGCCAGCACCACACCGAGCACCAGCAGGCCGAGTACCCCGCCGGCGAGGATCACCGGCGCGCGGCTCCGCGCCTTCGGTTCGGGCGCCGGCGGGTCCGCGATGGTCTGTTCCTCGTGGCCGGAAGTCATTTCCTCCCACGGGTCCGGCGCCGCGACGGGCAGCACGATTATCGGTATTGGCGATGACGTACTCGCGGACTGCTTCTTCGCCTGAATGTCCTTGACGATCTGGCGGACCGTCGTGGCGACCTCGGCGGCCGATTGCGGGCGCCCGTTCGGCTCCTTGCACATCAACCGGTCGATCAACTCCGCCAGCGCCGGGGGCAGGTCCGGGGCCAGCTCGCGCACCGGAGGTGGGGTCTCGTTGGTGAGGGCGATTAGCACCGCCATCGCGCTCGACCCGCGGAACGGTGCCTTGCCTGTTGCCATGCGGTAGAGCATGACGCCCAGGCTCCACAGGTCGGCCCGGTGATCGACCTTCTCCCCGCGGGCCTGTTCGGGGGCCATGTACGCCGGCGTGCCCAGGATCGCGCCGCTGGCGGTCAGGTGCGCGTCGTCCGTATCGACCGATCGAGCCAGCCCGAAGTCCAGGATCTTGCACCGCCGGAGTTGCTGCGCGGGCACCTTGGACGTGAGATCGCCTTCGAGCCAGATGTTGCCCGGTTTGATGTCCCGGTGGATCAGCCCCTTCGCGTGGGCCGCGGCCAGCCCGTCGGCCACCTCCCGGGCCATCTTCACCAACAGGCCCAGCGGTGCCTGCGGCTCGCGCTTGAGGCGCGAGTCGAGCATCTCGCCCTGGAGGAACGGCATCGCGATGTACGGGGTGCCGTCGGTCGCCTCGCCGACGCGCCAGATGGGGACGATGTTGTCGTGTTCGACGGTCGCCGCGGCGCGGGCCTCGCGGGTGAACCGGTCGCGGTTGGTCGGGTCGGCGGCCAGGGCCGGCTTCATCGTCTTGAGCGCGGCCCGGCGCCCGAGTTTGGTGTCCTCGGCGAGGTACACGGCCCCCATGCCGCCCTCACCGATCTTCTCGATGACGCGGTACTCGTCGATGAGCGGCAGCGTATCGCTACCGGGCGCGGACCCCGACCCGCGCGCGACCGTCGCCCGGTCGTGGGTCGCCTCGACCGCATAACTGTGCGTGTCGGTCGCCTTGTCGCTCGCCGGGGGCGCGGGCGCGCCCGGGCGGGAGGGGGGTTCGTTCATGGCGATCCCGCGGGAGGGTTGCGATTGGCGTTCATTGTGCCCGCACCGCGGTTCCAGGGCAACGCACAACCGAATCGCACGTGGTCCAAATTTCGTCGATACAACTAGTGAAATTTTGTACAAATCATGATGAGAGGATGCCCCGACTCGGGCGGGGTGACGAGTTGGCAATCTTTGGCAATCTTTGAAAAAATGGCCCAAAAGCCCTGGGAAAACCAAAGATTGCCAAGTGGCAATCTTTGGCAATCTTTGGCAATCTTTGGCAACCTTTCGTATTTCCAGGGCTTTTGCGCTCGCTGCGCCGGGCGTGGAACCTCGAATCGACGAGCCGCGTCCAACGGAGCGGGCTACGATGGCGTCATCCGCCTTTCCCGGAGCTTTCCATGCGCCAAATCGCTTACGTTCTCCTCGCCGCGGGCTTCGCGCTCGTCGGGTTCGTCCGCGCCGACGACAAACCGGTCGTCGTGAAGCTGACCAAGCTCGCCGCGCCTGTGCCGGCCGACTGGAAGAACGAGAAGCCCTCTAATCTGTTGCGGAAGTACCAGTTCAAACTGCCCGGGGCGAAGGACCACCCGGGCGCGGAACTGACGGTCATGGGCGAGAGCCTGCCCGGGGCCGAGAAGAACTTCCCCAAGTGGAAGGCGACGTTCGTTCCGCCGGAGGGCAAGACGACCGACGACATCAGCAAGACCGCGAAGTGGGACGTTCCGAACGCGACGGTGAACGTGCTCGACGTGAGCGGCACGTGGAAGTACAAGGAGCGCCCGCAGGACAAGAAGGAGACGCTGCTCGACGACTGGCGCGTGATCTGGGTGATCGTGGAGGAGAAGAACGACAAGGGCGAGCTGTTGGAGGCGTACCACTTCCGCCTCAGCGGCCCCGCGGTCACGATGGCCGAGCAGGCGCCGAAGTTCGAGAAGTGGGTGAAGTCTTTGAAGTGAGTGGTCAGTGTCGGTGGTCAGTGGTTAGTGAAAGGCAGAAGAACGGAGCCAGGGCAGTTCTAGTCTTCTGCCTTTGTCTTTCACTGACACTAACCACCAGCACTAACCACTGCTAAGAAGTTCCGAATTGCCGGTCGCCGGCGTCGCCGAGGCCCGGGACGATGTAGCCCACGTCGTTGAGGTGCGAGTCGAGCGCCGCGAGGAACACCGGCACCTCCGGGTGCGCCGCTTGCAAGGCCGCAACGCCCTCCGGGGCCGCGATCAGCCCCACGAACGCGATTCGCGGCGTCCCGGCTTTCTTCAGGATGTCGATGGCCGCGATCGCGCTGCCGCCGGTCGCGAGCATCGGGTCGAGTACGATTCCGAGGTCCATGTCCGGCTTCGGCGGCATCTTGTTGTAGTACGTCACCGGTTTGAGCGTCGCGTGGTCGCGGTAGAGGCCGAGGTGCCACACGACCGCTTCCGGCAGCGCCTCCAGCATCGCGTTCGCCATTCCCAACCCCGCGCGCAACACCGGCACCAATCCCACGCGGTCCGCGATCTGCTGACACGTGGTCTGCGTGAGCGGGGTCTGCACGACAACCGGAGCGAGCGGCAAATCGCGCGTGGCCTCGAAGAACAGCCCGCGCGAGATCGCCGCGACCAGCTCGCGGAACTCCGGAGGCCGGGTGTCGGCCGCGCGGAGCCTGGCGAGCTTGTGCTGGATCAGCGGGTGCGACGACACGTAAACGGGGGCCGGCATGGGAGCCTCTTCTGTCTTTCGTTCGTAGTGACCCGCTTCGGCAGGCCCGCCCGCGTGGTCGTTATACGATCGGGGTTGGTCCGGTCGCCCTGACGGGCGGGGTTCACCAAGAACGGGGCTTACGCGCCCCGCTCGCCAACTGGCTCTCGCGCCGGTTCCTCACTCAACTCGAAGCCCAGGAGCGGCTCATCGGCGAGGCAGGCGGCGACCCGAACCGTGAACGTGCTCCCGCGGCCCAGTTCGCTGTGAACGGTCACGTCGCCGCCGAGCAGCTTCGCCAGCTCGCGCACGATGGAAAGCCCCAGACCGGTGCCGCCCTGCTCGCGCGTCATGGGGTTCGCGGCCTGCCGGAACTTCTCGAAGATCAGGTCTTGCTCCTCCGGCGCGATCCCGACGCCGGTGTCCGCTACGGTGAACACCAGGTCGTTCCCGTCGCACGCGGCCTTGAGCGTCACCCACCCGCCCTCCGGGGTGAACTTCACCGCGTTCGAGAGCAAGTTCGTCAGGATCTGATGCACCTTACCGGGGTCTTGCCGCGCCGCGAGGCCGTTCGGGTCGGCGACGATGCGGAGATCGATGTTCTTTTTCTCCGCCTGTGGGCGAATGAGCGCCGCGGCGTGTTCGCACGCCTGCGCCGGGTTCAGCGGCTCCGGGTGCATCCGCATCTTGCCGGCTTCGAGCTTCGCCAGTTCCAGGATGTCGTTGATGAGCGCCATGAGCCGCTGGCCGCTCGTCATGATGTTGCCCGCGAAGCGGTGCTGCTTCTCGGTCAGGTTCTCCGCCGCGAGCAGCACCTCCGAGAACCCGATGATGCTGTTGAGCGGGTCGCGGAGCTCGTGGCTCATCGTCGAGAGGAACTCGCTCTTGAGCCGGTTCGACTCGAACAGGGCCATGTTCACGCGGGCCAGTTCGTCCACCTTGCGGTCGAGGTCGGAAATGAGCTTCTTGTTCCGCTCCTGGATGTTCGTGAGGTTGCGGAGCATCCGGTTGAACGCGTGCGACAGGTCCTCGAACTCGTCGCCGGTCTGGATCTCGCTGCGGATGTTCAGTTCGCCGGTCGCGATCGCCTCGGACACCTCCTTCAGGTGCTTCACCGGCTTGACGATGACGTAGCGGATGATGAGGTAACTGCCCGCGATGATGAGCAGCGACGTGCCGATGGCGAACGAGATGAGGACCGCGCGGTTGGTGTGGAACCCCTCCTCGATCGACTGCGTGGAGAGCCGGATGCGGACGACCCCCATCACCTCGTCCGGTTGCAGGTTCGGGTTGGCGGTCTTCACCTTCGCCGGGTCGCGGTGGCAATCGACGCACGACTGCCGCGCCCGGATCGCCCCGTAGTAGTAGAAGGCGTTCTCCTTGGGTGCCTTTCGCGTCTCCTCGTTCTTCTTCGCGTCGTTCTGGATGCGGTGCAGCGAGGACAGGTCATCGCTGGTCGGCTGCGTGTCGGGGTCTTTGGACTCCGGTTTGATGAGCCGGTAGTTGTACCCCTTGAGTGTCGCGGGCCAGTTCTCCTCGGTGAGCCGCTGGAACTCGTCCACTGCGGTGAGCTGGTCGCCCTTGACGTGCATCCGCGCGACGATCGGCGAGAGCAGCGCGCGGCCGGTCGTTTCGAGCTGCTCGTAGGCGAGGTCTTCGGTCTGCTTGGCGTATACCCAGAAGCTGCCGGTCATGAGGACCAGCACCCCGGCCCCGAGCAGCCAGCGGCACTTCCGCTCCAGGCTGGTCTCGCCGAGCAACCGCTTGAACGCCTTGTAGGACATGAGGACCAGGGGTCAGGGGACAGGGATCAGGAGACAGAGGCTGGAATCATCCTTTTGCGGGCGAAGCTCGCGAGCACGGGGTCGGGGTCTTCTTTCTGACTCCTGTTTCCTGTTTCCTGACCCCTTTGTCCGGCTGACAAGCCGGACAAAAGTGGCTGGCGCGGCCGGAGTGGCGGGCGACCGCAATCGCGGTCCGGCACGTCGGGCACGGCTCGTCCGTGCGGCCGTACACCGCGAACTCGTTCTGGAACCCGCCGCGAAGGCCCGACCCGCCGACGTAATCACGAATCGTGCTGCCCCGCGCCTCGATCGCCTTCGTAAGGACGGCTTCGATCGCTTCGCGGAGCCGGTCGCACTCGTCGGGCGAGAGGCTCTTTCCTACGCGACCCGGGTGGAGACGCGCCCGGAAACACGCCTCGTCCGCGTAGATGTTCCCCACGCCCGCGACGATTCCCTGATCGAGCAAGATCGCCTTCAGGTTACGGCCCGTGCGGCGGACCGCGTCGCGAAAGTAATCGGCGTTCATGCTGAACGGTTCGGCGCCGAGTTCCGCGTTCAGTTCCGCCTCGGCGACCGTGCGACTGGCGAAAAACTCCGCCGATCCGAACCGGCGCGGGTCGCGGAGCCGCAGTTCGTGTGCGTTATCGAGTGCAAAGACGAGGTGCAGGTGATCCGGTTCCGGCTCGCGCGCGGGGGCGACCGTGAACTGCCCGCTCATGCCGAGGTGAACGCGCAGCAGGGGGGAAGCGGAAGAACCTAACCCCCCGGCCCCCTTCCCTGAGAAGGAGGGGGGAGAAAGAGAGCTTGTCGGTGTGGCTTCGGCTTCTGTCTTTGGTTTTTGCCCCTCCCTTTTTAGGGGAGGGGCAGCGAGCGAAGCGAGCGGGGAGAGGTTCTTCTGGAGATCAATCAGAATCCACTTCCCGCGCCTCCTCAGCCCCTCGAACCGCAAGCCGGTCACGTCGGCGTTCCACGCGGGTTTCCAGGGCCGGCGGAGTTTCTTCTTGCTCTGGCGCACGCCAACAACCGTGCGCCCCGCGAGCAGCGGGCGCAGGTCGCGGACGATCGTTTCGACCTCGGGCAGTTCCGGCATGAGCGGTTCACCGCGGAGAACGCGAAGATCACAGAGATAAGAAGATTATGGCGGGTTCGCGGCCCGGCGCGAACCCCGGTCGGGCTGCTACAATCACCTTCGTTGTATCCCTCCGAGTTCTCTGTTCTCTGCGGTGAATCTCTTCATGCCTACCACAACGGCTCCTTGCGTGTCTCAAGTTCCCGATGTTCGCGGGCGGTTCGGCCCCTACGGCGGGCGGTTCGTCCCCGAAACGCTCATGTTCGCGCTCGACCAACTCGACGCGGCCTATCGTGAAGCCCGAACCGACCCGCAGTTCACCGCGGAGTTCCAGCGGCTCCTGAACGATTACGTCGGTAGGCCGTCGCGACTGTACTTCGCGGAGCGCCTCACGCAGCACGCCGACGGGGCACGCATCTATCTCAAGCGCGAAGACCTCAACCATACCGGGGCGCACAAGATCAACAACGCACTCGGTCAGGCGCTCATCACCAAGCGCATGGGCAAGAAGCGCGTGATCGCCGAAACCGGAGCCGGGATGCACGGCGTCGCCACCGCGACCGCCGCGGCGCTGTTTGGCCTCACGTGCCGCGTGTACATGGGTAGCGAGGACATCCGGCGCCAGGAACTGAACGTGTTCCGAATGCGCGCGATGGGCGCGGAGGTGTTCCCGGTCGAAAGCGGGAGCAAGACGCTGAAGGACGCGACCAACGAGGCGATGCGCGAGTGGATGTCGAGCGTCGAACACACGCACTACATCATCGGCAGCGTCGTCGGCCCGCACCCGTTCCCGATGATGGTTCGCGATTTCCAGAGTGTAATCGGCGAGGAAACGAAGGAACAGAGCGTCGCGGCGTTCGGGAAGCTGCCGGAGGTGGTGGTCGCGTGCGTCGGCGGTGGGAGCAACGCCGCGGGGATGTTCTACCCGTTCGTCGATGACGAGAGCGTGGAACTCGTTGGCGTGGAAGCCGGCGGCCGTGGTACAATGTATGGCGATCACGCGGCCACTCTCTCGAACGGCAAACCGGGCGTCTTGCACGGCAGTTTCAGCTACGTCCTTCAGGACGACGACGGCCAGACCGCCCCCGTTCACAGCGTGTCGGCCGGTCTCGATTACCCCGGCGTCGGCCCAGAACACAGCTACTGGCGCGACGCGAACCGCGTCCGCTATTGCAGTGTCTCGGATCAGGAAGCGCTCGACGGCTTCCACCTGTGCGGCCGGCTGGAGGGCATCCTCCCGGCGCTGGAAACGGCGCACGCGGTGGTGGAGTCGATGAAAATCGCGTCAAAACGGGCGCCGTCGGACGTAGTGGTAGTGTGCTTCAGCGGTCGCGGCGACAAGGACTGTGCCGAAGTGGCAAGATTAACGACGCGTTAGGCGAACCCCGGACGCAAGTCCGGGGGTGGCGCAGCGAGTCGCGCACAACGAATCAGGCGAACCCCGGACGCAAGTCCGGGGGTGGCGCAGCGAGTCGGGCACAGCGAATCGGGACGAATCACCCCCGGACTTGCGTCCGGGGTTCGCCCGGAACACCTATGATTCCCACACTCATTCAACGGCGGGGCGCGCAGCACCTCGCGGAGGAAGAGGCGGCCCAAGTGCTCGACGAGGGCGGCCCGCTGAATCCGCCGCGCGCGGTGCTGGAGTTGCTCCCGGAGTCGGTCGCGCGAGAGAACATCGTCCTTCCGCTGCGGCTCGAAGGTCGCGTCCTGCACGTCGCCACCACCGACCCGTCCAACATCCTGCTCCGCGACAAGTTGACGTTCATTCTGAACAAGGACATCCGGCTCGTCGAGTACCCGCGTGCCGACATCCTCCGCGCCATCCGCCAGCATTACGGGCAAGCCGAAACCGAGTCCGTCGATTCGATGCTGTGTGAGTTCACCGACACCGCGATCGACTTCGAGTTGAGCGAAGACGACGAAGCCGCCACCCGCACCGGCGCGCTGGGCGCCTACGCCGGGAAGCCGAAGTCGCGGGCCGGCTTCTTCGGCAAGACGGCTGGCCCGAGCCTTGCGAAGGACCGTTCGCCGGTTCGCCTCATGTCGGCCAGTTCACTGAAGTACGAATCAACCCCGACCGGCATTCACGGCGAAGACAACACCCCCGATTACGGGACGCAAACCATGTGGTACTACACCGTCGAAGAGGGTCAGCGGGCCCTGATGATCCACAGGGACGGGCGCATGGAAGTGATCGTCGGGCCGAAGCGCGTGTGGCGGGGAGGCAAGACCATCGAGCCGATGGTCCGCTACGTGGCGCACCCGGGCGAATTCTTGATCGTGCGCTTCCGCGACGGCAAGCAGGAGCACCACACGGGGCCGGCCAACGTGTGGTTCGACCCGCGCGTTCACGAACACGTCACCAAACAGGAGGCGCTGCAACTCGCGGCCAAAGAAGCGGTCGTCGTGTACTCGAAGGCGATCGAGAACGCGCCGATCACGCGCCGGCTTGTGTACGGACCAACGCTGTTCGTCCCGGCCCCCGGCGAGTGGCTGCACACATTCTCGTGGCACGGTGCCGACGGCGGCTCGCAGGGTCAACGGAAGGTCGCGAAGGGTCTCGTGTTCCAGAAGCTCTGGCTGATGCCGGACCAGATGTACCACGACGTGACCGACGTTCGCACCGCCGACGACGCGGTGCTCACCATCAAGCTGATGATGTTCTTCGAGCTGCTCGACATCGACCGGATGCTGGAGGCGACGCACGACCCGATCGGCGACTTCGTGAACGCCGCGACCTCCGACGTGGTCGATTTCCTCGGCCACCGCACGTTCGAGGAGTTCAAGAAGGAAACCGGCAAACTGAACGAACTGGAAACGTACCGGCAACTCACGGCTCGCGCGGCCCAGAACGGCTACCGGGTGAACAAGGTGGTGTACCGCGGCTACGGCGCCCCGGACCGGCTCCAGGCGATGCACGATCAGGCGATCGAGGCCCGCACGAAGTTGCAACTCGAACGCGCGACGGAGGAGCAGTCGCAGAGCCTCGAAGACTACAAGCTGAACTCGCAGATGAACCGCGCGGCCCGCCGGCGAACGGAGCAGGCGATCGAAGTGGACACCGAAATCGACATGGCCCGCAAGCGCCAGGAGGCGGAACGCCAGCAGAAGGAGGCCGAGCGCACCGCCAACCGCGAGCAGCGCCGACGGGACGCCGAAACCGAGCAAGAGATTCGCCGCCAGGCCGACGACCGCCAGCGGGCGCACCTCTCGGCCCTGAAGGAAATGGGCGTCGATCTGACCGCGTTCCTGACGCAGGGCCGCGCCGATCGCGTGATCGAGTTGCGCGGCGGCGGCGGGAAGGGCGTCAGCCCGCACCTGCATTTGGATAGCGCCAACGGCGAAGGCTCGTGACGGGCTTGAAAAGTAGTAGGCACACTCCGTGTGCCGTTGGTATTCCTGTGGTTGAGCAACGGCACACGGAGTGTGCCTACTACTTTCGAGACTCGTGACAGCGGCGTTACGCGCGATGTGCGATGCTATGTTGCATCTCGCTTGTCGGAGGTTCCCATGCGCAAAATCTTTCTCCTCGCGTTCCTCCTTCCCTTCTCTCCGATGATGGCCGCCGATCCGATGCCGATGCAACCGCCCGCCGTGCCCGCGCCGAAAACCGTGAAGGTCGCGGCGGTGCAGTGCTCCTCCGACCTCGGCGACATCGCCGGCAACACCAAGAAGCTGACCGCGCTCACGAAGGAAGCCGCGAAGGCCGGTGCGAAGTTCGTTGTGTTGCCCGAAACCGCGATCACCGGTTACCTGTCACAAGACCTCAAGACGAACTGGCACGTCAAGGGGATGCCGATCGAGACGCGGTTCGAGAGCAAAGACCCGAAGGGGTTCGCCGAGCCGGTGCCCGGACCGTCCACCAAGCACTTCTGTGCGCTCGCGAAGGAACTGGGTATTTACCTCACGATCCCGCTGCTGGAAGTGGACCAGCCGAAGGGCCAGGAGCCGCGGTACTTCAATACCGTCTGCCTCGCGAACCCGAAGGGCGAACTGGTGGCGCACTACCGCAAGTTGACTCCGTGGCCGTATCCGGAGAAGTCGTGGGCCACCGCCGGCGATCGCGGCGTGCAGACCTACGACACCGAGTACGGGCGCGTCGGCCTCGGCATCTGCTTCGACATTCACACGATTCTGGAGAAGTACGAGCCGCACAAGATCTGGTGCCTCCTGTACCCGATCGCGTGGGTCGATACCGAGCACCCGGCGGACTGGATGTTCCACCGGCTGCCGGAGCGGGTGAAGCCGTTCAAGCACCACCTGGTCGGCGCGAACTGGAGCGTGGACGAGAAGCCGGGCTGGCGCGGCTACGGGTTCAGCGTCATCATCTCGAACGAGGGCCAGGTGGTCGCCAGCGCCAAGAGCCTCTACGGCAGCGAGATCGTGTACGCTGAACTTCCCAAAGGGAAGTAGTGGTTAGTGTTAGTGGTTAGTGGCCAGTGAAAGACAAATGCAGTGAAAGGCAGAAGACCGGAGTCAGACAGGCTCCGGTCTTCTGCTTTTCACTAACCACTAACCACTGACACTGTCCACTACTTCCGAATCATCTTCGCGCACGCGGCCTTCGCGGCGTCGCGGACCATCGGGTTGGCGTCCTCGCACGCGGTCTGGATGTAACCCAGGAAGTGCGGGCTATAGTAGCCGAGCTTGCACAGGTGCTCGATGCACGCGGCGCGGACCTCGGCGCACGGGTCCAGTTGGGCCGCTTTGAATAGCGCGCCCTTCACGCCCTCGCTCGACGCGTGCCGGCAGTCGGCCAGTCCCTTCGCCGCGGTCAGCCGCGCCGACGGGGCGCTCATCGTCTGGAGCGCGACGACGAATGGCTGCACCTCGCGGTCGAACGCGACCCCCGCCGGGACGAACCCCGCGGGCACCACGACCTGAATCGGCGCGGTCGCCGACGTGCCGCCCGGGGGCACCGGGATCGTCGGCAACCCGCTCCCGCCCGGCGCCGGCATCGGCGTGGGGATCGGAACCGGCAACGGGGCCGGTGTCGGGAACGTCGGCCCGCCGGGTTGCGTCACCGGGAACGGGATCGCCGGCGCGGGCGGCGTCACAGGTGTCGCCGGCTTCGCGGGCATCACCCGCGGCGGCTCGCCCGTGCTGCCGGTCACCCCGCCCGGGGGCGTCGGGATCACCGCCGGCGGCGTGGACGGGCTTGGCCTCACGACCGGGCCGGCGGTCGGCGCGGGCATACTCGGCCCGGTCGGCTTCTTCGGCCCGAAGATGCGCCCCATCAGCCCCGGCTTCTTCGCCGGTTCGGGCGCGGGCATCTCGGCCGCCGGCTTGTCCTTATCGCCGAAGATGCGCCCGAGTATCGGGCGCTTCTCCTTCTCCTTCTCCTTCTCCTTCGCAGCGTCGGCAGGCATCGTGGCGCCGACCGGCGGCGTGAGCGGGTCGCTCGGCCGCGCCTTCGCCTTCGGGGTGTCTGGCGCCTTCGCCGGTTCGGGCGCCTTGGTCGGTGCCGGGTTGGCACTCTTGGCACCCGCCGGCGCGGGGTCGCCGGGCTTGTCCACCAGCGTGATGGTCTCGCCGGTCTTGGTGTCTTTCAGTTCCGACAAATACGTGCCGTCGGGCTGCCGGTCGGACTTCAGCACCTTGAACTGCCGCTCGCCCTTGCCGTCGATGTTCAGGCTGACGGTGGAGCCGACCTTCGGCGGGCCGTCGGCGTCGGCCCGGCTCGCCGCCAGCCCGATGGTCACAGCCGCCCCCGCCAGAGCCGCCCACACCCACCGCTTCGCGAACCACCGTGTCATGACCGCTGCCTCCGTGCGCGTGCTCAAAACGCCGTCCGTGGCGTGCCGGAGCATCCGTGCGTGAGCGAAGTATCGGCTTGCCCGGTTTCGCCGGTTCACCCGCATTCGCTGAACACGCCGAACGGGGTACGGAAGCTGGGTAAACTCTGCGCGACAGGAAAGAGTAGGTGACTCGCGGAGCGAGTCGCCATTTCTTCGCTTTTCCTCAACAAGACCGAAGAACGGGTCACTCGCTCCGCGAGTGACCTACCTTTCTGCGGTTGACCCCCGCGCTCCGCCACGCTATCGGCCGCGGCCTCATTCCGAGACCGAACGCGCGAAAGCCCGCTGCGGGCCGGGGGGGATCGTGTACCGGGCCTTGACGATAGCCGCTGCCGCCGCCGCACTGGTGCCAACCGGGTGCGGCACCATGTGGGACGCGGTCACCAGCCGCAAGTTCCGCGACGCCCCGTTCAAAACGGTGGGCCACGTCATCGTGCCCGAAGACCCGATGGTGGTGCTCCGCGCCGACCCGCCGCGGTCCGGCGACGACCGCGCGAAAGCCATGCACCGGCTGAAGGAACCGATCCGCCACGGCGGCACCCAGCAGGACCAGGACCAGATCGTCGAGATGCTCGAACGGGCCGCGACCGCCGAGAGCAGCCCGGTGCTGCGGTTCGCCGCGATCGAGGCGCTGGGCCGGTTCGAAGACGAGCGCGCGCCGCGGATCCTGATGCTCGCGTACCAGAAAGCGGACGGGCGCCCGGAACCGCCGGCAAAGCCCCCGGCCCTGGCGGCGGTGGTTCCGCTCGGCGGCACGAGCGCCGGGCGCGCGCCGACGCGCCCCGGGATCGAGATGGCGCAGCTCACTGGGCCGACCGGGTACGCGCCGGACACCGTCGCGGCGCTGCGGTGCCGGTGTCTGGAGTCGCTGGGCAACACGCACCGGCCGGAAGCGGCGCGGTTCCTGGCGACTGTCGCGGGTACGGCCGGGCCGGACATCGCGCAAGACGGCGCCGACGACGTGGAAGTGCGCCAGGCGGCGGTTCGCGGGCTGGGTCGGTGTCGGCAGCCGGAAGCGGTCGCGGCGCTGGCGCAGGTGCTCAGCGCCGAGGCCGGCAAAGACCCGGCACTGGCGCGCGGCGCGCACCAGGGACTGGTGCGGCTGACCGGCAAGCGGCTCCCGCCGGACCCGCAGAAGTGGAACGAGGTCGTCCAGGCCGGCGCGACGATCGCCCCGGCCCCGACCTGGGCCGAGAGCGTGATCCAGAACGCCGCGTTCTGGGAGAAGAAGTGATCGGGCGAACCCGGCCGCAAGGCCGGGGGTGACTCACCCACCGGCCTTGCGGCCGGGGTTCGCCTCGATGTCACAAGCACTTCAGGAACGCGACCAGATCCTTCTTCTCCTCGTCGGTCAGCTTCGTTTCCAGCACGAGGTTGAAGAACTCGACCACGTCTTCGAGCGTCAGCAACCGGCCGTCGTGCAGGTACGGCGGGCTGTCCTTGATCCCGCGCAGCGGGAACGTCTTGATCGGCCCGTCGATGTTCGCGGTGCGCCCGAGAACCGTGTTCGGCTTGAAGAACCGCTCGGTCTTCAGGTCGTGCATCGTGTTGTCGGTGTAGTACGGCGCCGGGTGACACGTCGCGCACTTCGCCTTCGTGTTGAAGATCACCTCGCCGCGCTTTTCCGAATCGGTCGCCGACGCGTTGAGCTTGCCGAACAGGTCGAGCTTCGGAGCCGGCGGGAAGCCGAGCAGGTTCTGGAACTCGCCCATGAAGTGAACCTGACTGCCCCGTTCCAGCGGGTTCACGCCCTTGCGAACCGCGGTCGTGTGGTCGCCGTCGAAGTAGGCCGCGCGCTGTTCGAACTCGGTGAAGTCCTCGATGCTCTTGAGCGCCCGTTGCGAGCCGAACAGGCGCTGAACGTTCGCCCCGCGGAGCGACGGCACGTCGATCCGGTGCCGGAACTCCTGCGGGCGGATGTCGCCGACCAGGTGCGTCGCGGCGTTCGTGTGCCCGTTCACGTGGCAGTCGAAGCACGTCACCCCGCGACTCGGCTTCTCGCTGCGCCGGTCCGCAGTCTGGTTGAACTGCTGCTGCGGGAACGGCGTGACCAACAGCCGCAGTCCTTCGAGCTGCTTCGGGTTCAGCACGTCCTTGAACAGCTCCTCGAAGTTGTCGATCGTCACGAGCCGGCCCTTCGACACGTCGCCGGCGTCGAGCCGCGTGTTGAGGAACATCGGCGGCGGGAACTCGGGCAGGAAGTGGTCGGGCAGGTCGTAATCGAGGTCGAACCGGGTGAGGTCGCGGCCCTCCTGCTTCTTGATTTCGTCGATGTGGAACTTCGGGAACAGCATCCCGCCTTCGGGGTGGTTGGGGTGCGGCAGCGGGAGGAACCCGTGCGGGAACAGCCCCTTCTCGCGCATCTCGGCCGGTGACAGGGCGGCCAGCGCCTGCCACGTGGCCCCGTTGGGCAGTTTCGCGCGCGGGCCTTGCTGGACCGGCTTGCCGCGGGTCATCTTGGCGTCGCCCGCGGCGCGGTCGCCGAGGTCGTAGCGGGCCGCGAGCATCTCGTTGTGCTTCTTGGCGATGTCGCCCTTCGCGGCCTTCATCTTCGCCATCACGCCAGCGAGGTCGTTGGCCGGCGGTTGGGCGGCGAGCGGGAGTACCGCGGGCAACACCTGCGCGGGCGGCTGGTTGGCCGCGGGCAGGTGCCATGCGGTCAGGGCCGCGGCGCCGACCACGGCAAACGCCGGTAGCCGCCAGCCGAACGGGTTGTGAACGCGACTCATCGGTGGTCCTCCGGGAGAGGAAAGGCCGCGGCGCGACGGGCGAAGGGACCGCCGCCCCGCGAGCCTGACCCGAGTTGTACCACGGCCCGCAAGTATCGGAAACCGGCGCCCTTCCAACGGGATCGATAGGCGATCGCTATGAGACGTGATTCACCGGCGGTGCGTCCACTCGGCGCGCGTGTACTTCTCGGCGACGAGTTCGCGCACCTTCTCCAGCGGCACCGGGGCGTAGTCGCCCTCCGGCTGCCACTCCGCGACGAGCAGCCGCTTCGCCTCTTCGACCGAAACAGGCAGGTTGGTGACGAACTCGTCATGTGAACGGGCGCGCCGGTAATCCGGTTGCCGCTCCGGCGCGTTGAGGTACTTCGAGAGGCGCGTCAGGTCGAACCCGCACAGCAGAGTGCCGTGGTGCAGGAAGTGCGTGCGCTTCCGCTGCTGCGAGTTACCGGAAAACTTCACCCCGCCCACCGCAAGATCACTCGTTCCCTCCACCGCCGCCGATACGACCGGCGCAAGCGCCCGAACGACGCGCCCGAGAATGTACTGGTTGGACGCCGGGATCTCGTTCAACCGCGGGGCGTGGTCGTAGTTCAGCACGAGGCTGAAGCACAAGCACCCCGGGCCGAGAACGACGGTTCCGCCGCCGCTGGCGCGCCGCAACATCGGCACGCCGGCGGCTTCGCACGCACTCACGTTCACATCGATCGCAACCGACCCGCCGGACCCGACCACAACGGCGTAGGTCGGCAATTCCCACAACCGCAGCACTTCGCCGCACTCGTCCGCCGCGACGAGCAGCGCCTCGTCAAGCGCGAGGTTCTCCGCGGCGGACGGGAGTGTATAATCGAGCAGCTTCATGAGGCGTTGACGGGCGTGAGGGGAAGCGTATCCCAACATCGTTGTACGCTTCCGCGAACCACAAAGGTACACTCATGGCTTCTCCCCGATTGGCCCACAACGTGTTCTTCAAACTCAAGGACGCCGCGCCCGCGAAGGTGCAGGAGCTGGTTGACGCCTGCAAGAAGTCCCTGAACGTGCAGCCCGGTATCGTGTTCTTCGCCGCCGGCGCAATCTGCGCCGAACTCGATCGCGAGGTGAACGATCGGGATTGGCACGTCGGGCTGCACCTCGTCTTCATCGACAAGGCCGCCCACGACGCCTACCAGGACGACGCGACGCACAACCGGTTCATCGACGAGAATAAAGGGAACTGGGCCGCGGTGCGGGTGTTCGATTCGCTGGTGTGATATCTCTTTCTTCATTGTGGTGCAGGCGTCCCGCCTGCTTCCGTTATGAACCGCCTTCAACCGCACGAGTTCGCGAAGTTCCTCCGCTCCTACCGCTTCATCGGTGGGGTGCTGCGCGGGGTGAAGGTGCGCCACGTCGGGCCGCGAGAAGTGGTCGTGGAGTTCCGCGTGCGGGTCCGCGAGGCGATCACCGACCTGGGCCAGGAACCGCGGCAGGTGCGGCTGACGCTGCGGCTCGCGGGCGTGGAGGAGTTCCGGTTCCAGATGCGCCCGCAGCAACCCAAAGTGAAGATCACCGACGCGCGGCTCGGCTACTTCAACGGGCTGTTCTTCGTGAGCCTCGATTCGGTGGGGCTGGAGGCGGGCGAAACGGCCCAGTTGTTCGACTTCCGCGCGAGCGAAATCTACGCCGCCGGCCGCGAACTGTGGTGGGAAGAAGGCGAACCCCGCCCGCAAGGGCGGGGGTGACGCTCCCGCCCGCACAGCGAGATTGCGGAGCAAGTGAGCGCGGCGCGGGCGCACCAACCGAGCGCCACCCCCGCCCTTGCGGGCGGGGTTCGCCAATTCACTTCACGACCCCGAACTGGTAGATCGTCGTCTGCTTGTAGGTATCGCCCGGTTTGAGGATCACGTTCGA
>CAZBXY010000033.1:20728-38028 GCA_964495365.1 uncultured Frigoriglobus sp.
TGTCCTTCCACTCCGGCTTGTTGATCGAGTCGGGGAACTTCTGGGCCTCCATGCAGAACCCGTTGTACTGGTTGTACACCGCGCCGCCCTTGCCCTTGTTCGTGGCGTCCAGGAAGTTGCCCGTGTAGAACTGCAACCCCGGTTCGGTCGTGTAAACCTCCATCACGCGGCCGGTCTTCGGCTCGGTCACCTTCGCGGCCAGTTCCGGGCGCCCGGTGAGGCCCTTGTCCAGCACGAAGTTCAGGTCGTAGCCCGCCGGTTTGCCGCCGGCCTTCTGCAAGTCGGTGCCGATCGCTTTCGGCTTCGTGAAGTCGAACGCGGTGCCCGCGACCGGCTCGATCTTGCCCGTCGGGATCAGCGTGTCATCGGTCGGGGTGTAGTTCTTCGCCGCGATCGTCACCTCGTGGCCCTTGATGTCGCCGGCGTTGTGCCCCGCGAGGTTGAAGTAGCTGTGGTGGGCGAGGTTGCAGATCGTCGTCTTGTCGGTCGTCGCCCGGAAGTCGATCACGATCTCGTTGTTGTCGGTCAGCGTGTAGCTCACCGTCGCCGACAGCCGACCGGGGTAGCCCTCCTCGCCGTCCGGGCTGGTGTAGGTGAACTTCACGCTCGGCCCGGTCGCGGTGAGGCTCGGTTCGCCCTTCCAGAACTTCTTGTCGAAGCCCGCATTGCCGCCGTGCAGGTGGTTCGGCGCGTTATTGGTCGCGAGCGTGTACTCCTTGCCGTCGAGCGTGAACTTCCCCTTCGCGATGCGGTTCCCGCACCGGCCGGCGTTCGTGCCGAAGTACGGGTGGCCCTTCAGGTAGTCGTCGAGTTTGTCGAACCCGAGCGCCACGTCGGCCATCTTCCCGTTCTTGTCGGGCGTGTGGATCTCGGTGATAATCGCACCGTATTCGATGCACTTGACGACCATCCCGTTCTTGTTGACGAGCGTGTACCGCGTCACGACGGGGCCCGGGTCGCCTTTCTTGCCCGGCGGCATCTTGCCGAACGTGTCCTGCTCGAACGCGGGGCCGGTGGTTGCTTTCGGCTGCGCTACGGCACCGGCCGCGAGCGCAAGGGTGATAACGAGTGCGGGGAGAGCGCGGCGCATGTGAGGGAACTCCGTGAAGGGTCGAACGGCGACATGCTATCCGCAAGCGGGGCGCAGGGAAAGCTGCGAGAATTCGTCTGCCGTTTCGCGCGGGCGATGCACTTACTCTGCGGAGGAGGTTCCCTCCGCGCGGCGGGAGGGGTTCGCGATGTCACAGGCTAACGGCGTGGTGAGCTTCATCCGTGGGGCGGCCCGGGTCGGCGCGGCCGACGTGTCGGACGCCGAACTGGTGCGCCGGTTCGCGTCGGTCGGCGACGAGCAGGCGTTTCGGATGCTCGTCGCCCGGTACGGGCCGGTGGTGTGGTCGGTGTGCCGCCGGCTCGTGCGCGATCACCACGACGCGGAGGACGCGTTCCAGGCCACGTTGCTCGTTTTCGCACGAAAAGCGGGAGGTTTGCGCGCCGGGGCCGCGGTCGGCGGGTGGCTGCACGCGGTCGCGTATCGCGTCGCCTCGCGCGTGCGCTCGGCGCGGCGCACCGAACCGGGCGAGGCGGAACCGGCGGACGGCGCGCGCGGGCCGCTGGACGAACTCACCGTGCGCGAGGCGGAGGTGGCGCTGCACGAGGAACTCGCCCGGCTGCCGGACAAGTACCGCGACCCGCTCGTCTTGTGTTGCCTCGAAGGGTTGTCGCGCGACGAGGCCGCAACGCGCCTGGGCTGGTCCGCGAACCGGATCAAGCACGGGCTGGAGCAGGGGCGCGAGCTTCTGCGCGCGCGGCTGTCCCGTCGCGGGATCGCGCTGGGCGTTCCGCTCCTCACCGGCCTGCTGGCGTCGCCCGCGAGCGCCGTTCCGCCCGCGCTGGTCGAATCGACCCTCCGCCACGCGACCGGAGCAACAGCGTCCCCGGCCGCGATCCATTCTCTCGCCAACGGAGTGACCCGAACCATGTCGGTTGCCAAGTGGAAATGGGCCGTCACCGGTTTCGCGATTCTGGCGCTGACCGCCGGCGGTGCGCTCGCCGCTCTGCACCGCGACAAGCCGGACGCGCCGCGGGCCGCCCCGGCGGCGCACGCGGAGCCGCTGTTCGCGCCGCGGGCGCCGGACCCGGAGCCGAAGAAGGGGCCGCCGAAACCCGCGTGGGAGGTGGCGACGGAGTACCTTCAGCTCATCATCGACGGCAAGCCCGAACAGGCACAGAAGTTCGGCGACAAGCTCGCCGACCGGCACGTGAAGGAGATCCAAACCGCCGGGCTGAAGCGGGTGAAACTCGCGATGATCCTCGTCAACGAATCGCGCGTGCTGGTGGTCACCGAGCGCGACAAGCTGAAGCGCCGGCCCAACGCGGAGCCGACCGACGAACACGTGACTGTCACCTTGGAGCGCAAGGACGCGGGCGCGCCGTGGCGGGTGCGGTCGAACGACGTGGCCGACGAGAAGGGCGTCTGGCGTGAGGTGGACGATTTCCTCGAAGGGAAGTTCGCGTTCGGGAAATCGGCCGAGCAACCGAAGGAGCCGGAGTACCCGAAGGAGCGCTGGGACGTGGCCACCGAGTTCCTCAAGTTCGCGCTGACCGCGAAGACCGCCGAGGCGCTGAAACTGACCGTGCCGGGAACCATATCGGAAGATAAAGTGGGCGTGGTGAATCGGGCCATCTTCACGCGCACGGCGCCCGTCGCCGTTCTCATCAACGACACCCGAATCGAGGTCGTGTACCAGCAACAGGTGAACGACCGGATGGAAACCGGGCACCTCGTCCTGATGCTGACGAAATCGAAGGACGGCGCGTGGCAGGTGAAGGACATCGACTTCCGCGACAAGGACCGGCTCGAGGACCGCGTGAAGTTGTACTTCGGCGGCCGGTACAACGAGCCGAGTGTGAAGAAATAACGACCCACGGTTTTTCTCACCGCGCTCGATCCCCGCGGGGGTACAACGAACGCCGGTGGCGCCCGATCGCCCCCGCGCCGCCGCTCCAACCAGGGGAGGGCACGCACATGTCGCGTTTGAACGGGCTACTCGCGATCACGCTCGCCGCGCTTTTGGCGGGATCGGCCGCCCGCGCGCAGGACAAAAAGGACGAGATCCCCAAGAAGGTCATGGACGCGCTGAAGGCCAAGTTCCCGAAGGCCGAGATCCGCAAGTGGACCAAGGAGAAGGAAGGCGACAAGGTCGTCTACGACATCGAGTTTACGCAGGACAAGCGGAACTTCGAGGCCGACATCTTCGAGGACGGCGCCATTCACAACTGGGAGAAGGCGATCGAGGCCAAGGATCTGCCGAAGGCCGTCCGCGAGGCCGTGGACAAGAAGTATCCCAAGGCGACGCTGAAAGAGGTGATGGAGGTCACCGAGGTGAAGGACGGCAAGGACAAACTGGAGGGGTACGAGATCGTGCTGGAAACCGCCGACAAGAAGGAGGTCGAGGTGATGGTGGCCCCGGACGGCAAGATCCTCGAAGATTCGAGCGACGAGAAGAAGGACAAGAAGTGACCGCGGTCACCATCGACCGCGAACACTGCTATGCTGAAGGCGGGCGCTTCTGCGGAGGCGCCCGCCTTCTTCGCTTCGTGAACCTCACCGGCCGGCTCACACCGGCCGTTCGCCGGGATCAGCCATGCCCTCCGACGTTCTCGACACGCCCGAATCGGCCTACGAACTCGTCACCACCGGCAGCGGGCCGAAGGGAGCGCTGCCGCTCACCGATCAGCTCCTGCGCCACGCACCCAGCGGCGACCTGTTCGGCTGGACGCAGAACGTCGGGATGGGCTGGAACCCGGCGCTCCTGGGCGGGAAGGAATTCACCATCCTCAGCACACACGGCGGCCTCCGCGCCGAGGACGGCACTCCGGTCGCGCTGGGGTTCCACTCGGGACACTGGGAAGTGGGGCTTCTGGTGCGCGCCGCGGCCGAAGAGTTCACCCGACTGCGGTGCATCCCGTTCGCCGGCGCGGTCACCGACCCGTGCGACGGGCGCACGCAGGGCACGCCCGGCATGTACGACAGCCTGCCGTACCGCAATGATTCGAGTCAGGTGATGCGGCGCCTCATGCGCTCGCACCCGACGCGCGCGGGCGTGATGGGTGTCGCGACGTGCGACAAGGGCCTGCCCGCGATGATGATGGCGCTCGCGTCACAGCACGATCACCCGACAATCCTGGTTCCCGGTGGGGTGATGCTCGCCGGCGAGGCCGACCACGAAGATACGGGGAAGGTGCAGACGATCGGCGCGCGGTACGTTCACGGCGAGATCACGATCGGGCAGGCCGCGGACGCCGGGTGTCACGCCTGCGCCAGCCCCGGCGGCGGGTGCCAGTTCCTCGGCACCGCGGCCACGTCGCAAGTGATCGGCGAAGCTCTGGGGCTGAGCTTGCCGCATTCGGCGCTCGCGCCCTCCGGTCAGCCGATCTGGCTCGATATGGCCACTCGAAGCGCAAGAGCGCTCGTGAACATGGCCGATCGGGGTGTGAAAACGCCACACATCCTGACGGAAGCGGCATTCAAGAACGCGCTCGCGGTGTTCGCGGCGTTCGGCGGGAGCACGAACTTGTTGCTGCACACGCCCGCAATCGCGTTCCACGCCGGCGTGAAGCGCCCGACGATCGACGACTGGACTTTCTTCAATCGCCGCGTACCGCGATTGGTCGATGCGCTGCCGAACGGCCCGATGAACCACCCGACGATGCGAGTGTTCCTCGCCGGCGGCGTGCCCGAAGTGATGCTGCACCTCCGCGCCCTCGGCCTGCTTCAGCTTGATGCGCTCACCGCATCCGGGCAGACGCTGGGCGAAAACCTCGACTGGTGGGCGAAGTCCGAACGCCGTGTGCGGCTGCGCGAGTTGCTCAAAACGCGCGACAAGGTCGATCCCGATACGGTCATCATGTCGCCGGAAGCAGCCCGCGCGCGGGGGCTAACCAGCACCGTCACGTTCCCGCGAGGGAACCTCGCCCCGGACGGGTGTGTCATTAAATCGACCGCGATCGACCCGTCGGTTGTCGAAAAGGACGGCGTGTACCGCAAAACCGGTCCGGCGAAAGTCTTTATCCGCGAACGGGATGCGATCAAGGCGATCAAGGGCGAGGGCGAACGCAAGGTAGTCGCGGGGGATGTGCTGGTGTTGTGCTGTCGCGGGCCGCTGGGCAGCGGGATGGAGGAAACCTACCAGGTCACGAGTGCGTTGAAGCATCTCAAATGGGGGAAACAGGTTGCGGTGATTACCGACGCGCGGTTCAGCGGCGTGAGCACCGGGGCGTGCATCGGGCACGTTTCGCCGGAAGCGCTCGCCGGCGGGCCGCTCGGCAAGCTCCGCGACGGCGACCTCGTGCGCATCGTCATTGACCGCAACACGTTAGAGGGTACGGTCGATCTGGTGGGCGACGCGACCGGCGATCACGGCCCCGAATGGGGCGCCGCGGAATTGCTGAATCGCGCCCCGCGCCCGGACCTTGCCCCGGACCCGGCATTGCCCGCCGACACGCGCCTCTGGGCGGCCCTCCAGCACGCCAGCGGCGGCGTCTGGGGCGGGTGCGTGTACGACCCCGACGCGATTATTGCGAAGCTCGCGAGGGTGAGATGAACGCGCGAAGCTGGCTCGGTGCGACGCGACCTTACGGGATGCTCGATTACCTCCGCGAAACCGCAACCGAACGGAAGTTGCGGTTGCTGGGTGTGGCGTGCTGTCGTCGCGTCACGTCCCGTATGCCGAACGATAGATTCTGGAGTGCAATTGATCTCGTCGAGCAGTTTGCAGATGGGAAAGCGACACCGGACGCACTGGCAGCGGCCCACGCCGTAGCTCAAGGAACAAGCGTCGTGGGCTTAGGGCCAGACTTTCCACTCACGCAGACACCTCCAGCCGTGGATTTCGTTCTCGGCTGGTGTGGGTCGTTAGCCCAACATCGCGATGAGCGGAGGAAGCAGTGCGATCTCGTTCGCGACATCTTCGGCAACCCGTTCCGGCCGGTCGCGTTCGCCCCCGACTGGCGCACGGCCACGGCCCGCGCACTCGCGAAGCAGATGTACGACGCGCGGGAGTTCAGCGCGATGCCGATCCTGGCCGATGCCCTTCAAGACGCGGGCTGCGATAACGACGACATCCTCGCCCACTGTCGCGATCCCAAGCAGCTTCACGTCCGCGGGTGCTGGGTGGTTGACCTCGTGCTCGGCAAGAAGTGACGGTACGCTGATGTTGAGGAGGATTCACGATGACCGCCAAACCCCCGCCGGTTCCGCCGCGGCCGTTCCGGTTCACCCGCGAGCAGTATTACGAACTCGACCGACTCGGGTACTTCAACCACACGCGCGTCGAACTCATCTACGGGGAGATCGTCGAGATGAGCCCCGTCAACTGGCCTCATGCGATGGGTGTTGGTCTGGTTGCCGAAGTCCTTTCGGTGGCCTTTGGCAGCGGGTATTGGGTGAGTTCGCAACAACCGTTCTGGATTCCAAACACCGCGCCCGCCTCGCTCCCGCAACCGGACGCCGCCGTCATCGCCGGTAAGCGCCGCGATTACGCCGATCACCCGACCGCCGCGGCGTTGTTGGTCGAAGTGTCCGACGCGACCCTCAACTACGATCTCACGACGAAGGCCGAAATGTACGCGACCGCCGGCGTACCCGAATACTGGGGGCTGGACGTCGAGGGGCGGCAACTGCACGTGTTCCGCGACCCGGCGCCGCTGCCGCTCCCCACGGAGTTGACCACCACCGCGTACCGCACTCACCTGACGCTCGGCCCGGCGGATCACGTGTCGCCGCTGGCGGCGCCGAGCGCGTCGGTTCTGGTGAGCGATCTGCTGCCGTGAAATGAAGCGAGCCGAAAAGAAGCGCGGATGCGCTCGCCTTCGGCTCGCGGCTAACGGTCTTCACTCTTCGCTTCTGCGGTCTTTCCTCACACTCGCACTCGCACCCACACTCCCTACTTCTCGCCATACGCCTTGTATCTGTACTGCGGCGCCGGCGCCTTGGGCTTCAGCGAGATCGGCAGGTCGGTCGCGGTGGTCATCGGGTCGGCCGGCGGGGCCGCGTTCGGGTCGGCCTTCGGCAGCGGGACCGGGTTCGCCGGGCCGCCGTCGTAGGGGAACGTCCCGCCGTCCGGCGCGACCGGGGGCGCCATCGGCTGCGTCGCCGCCGGCGGGCGCGCGAGCCCGCCGCCCAGCGGCACCGTCGGCGCGCCGGTCCCGGCGCCCCCGCCGATGCCCAGGTACAACCCGACGCTCGGCCCGCAGTTGTAGTAGGTGCTGTAGGTCGGGTACACCGGGAACGACGAGTAGTAGCTCGAATAGTACACCCGCGGCGCGTAATAGGGCGCGTAGTACGCCGGGCGGTAGTAATTGAACGAGGAGTACCCACCGTAGTAACCGCCGTAGCCGTTCCACCCGTAGCCGCCTCGGTAGCCCCCGTAGTAGCCGACCGAGTACCCACGATAGCCGTACCCGCCGCCCCAGCCGTAGTAGCCGCCACGGTAGCGGTAGCCGTGCGTCAGTTCGGTGTCCTCGGCCGCGGCCTGCGCGGCGGTTCCTTTGCCGCCGAGCGTCATCGTCGTGCCGACGCTAGCCCCGCCGGCGAGCAAGTGCGTGTCGCGGTCGTCGGCGCGCGCCGGGCCGGTCGCTGCCAGCACCGCCCCCAGCGCCAGTGCCGGTTTCCAGATGCTTCGGATCATGGTGGTTCCTCACCTCCCGTTCGGATGGCCGATTGTTCCGCTGGTGCCATCAAACCCAATTCTACCGGTCCGCGGCGCCGGGCGAAAGCACAGCCGGACCGAAAAACTGAAGTGTGGTGTAACGGAATTGAAACTCGCGCTCCCGTTCGGCCCGCCGGGGTGTTAAACTGCGAGTGGTTCTTCGTCCTACAAGTAACCCACACTTCCCTGTCCTCATATCGGGGGTGTTCCATGAAATCGTCACGCTGTGCGGTCGGCCTGCTCGGGCTGGCGATCGTCGGGCTGTGGTACTTCGTCGGCGGCACCCACCCGCTGCCGGCCTCCCGGGCCGCGGACGCACCCCCGCGCGTCACCGCGCCGCTGACGCACGAGAACCTGACCGTCTACTTCGTCCACGGCCCGGACGCGGTCGCCGACGCGAAGGTGATGAGCCTTCAGGAGGCGCTCGACCGCGAACTCGCCGTTGTTCACGAGACGAGCAACGTGAACGTGCTGGCCATCGAGAACAAGTCGTCGGAGTACGAACTGTTCGTGCAGTCGGGCGACATCGTGAAGGGCGGCAAGCAGGACCGCATGGTTCAAACGGACATGCTGCTCCCGCCGCGCTCGGGTCTGGTGCCGCTACCGGCGCACTGCGTCGAACAGGGCCGCTGGACCGGGCGCGGGACCGAGGACGCGAAGAAATTCCTCAGTTCGTACCAGTGCGCCGCGGGCCGGGAACTGAAGTACGCGAACTACGCCGGGCAGCAGGCCGCGGTGTGGGACAATGTGAAGCGGAACCAGGACAAGCTGAACGAGAACCTCAAGGCGAACGTGAACGACAAGGCGTCGCCGACCAGTTTCCAACTGACGCTGGAGCAGGCCGCGCTGGTGGCGAAGATCGGGCAGTACGAGGCCGCGCTACGGGCCGCCGGCGAGGACCGCGACAACGTCATCGGGGTGGTGTTCGCGGTGAACGGGCACATCAGCGGGGCGGAGGTGTACGGGTCCAACGCGCTGTTCCGCAAGGCGTGGCCGAAGCTCTTGAACGCCGCCGCGGTGGAGGCGGTGCTGGACGGCACCGGCGGCTCGATCGCGGCGGCCCCGTCGGCCCGCGAGATCGAGCGGTTCCTCGCCTACGACGCCACTGCCGAACCGACCGGCCCCGCGGACCAGACTTTATCCAACGGCGACGAGCGGAACGTCGCCGACAACAACGAGATCAACCGCGCGCGAGCTTCGGGGAACAACGACGTGGTTCAAACGGGAGGCCGTGCGGGGCAGACGCGGGGAAGTGGATCGACCACGGTACAGGCCGGCGGGCTAGCCCGTCCGACTCCAGAACCCGCACCGAACGCTGACAACAACCGGCAAATGTTCCGGTTTTCTGCCGGTGTCTTCGGGTCGAATGGCGGCGGGCGCGCCGCGGCGCAACCGATGGGCCAGCCGGTCAACAACGACGGCAACCGGCTCAACAGCAACCGCACCGAGAACCGCTCGACGCTGGTGGTCGAATCGACCGATGCGGGCCGCGCCGGCGCGGTCATCCACCGCAGCTACCTGCCGGCCCCCGCGGCCCAACCGGCGCCCGCCCGACCCGCGGCACAGCCGGCGCCCGTGCAGCCGGCGCCCGCGATCCCGCCGGCACCGCGGCCGTGACCAGCGGCTGACGCCGCGCCGTTCGCCATTCCATGCTCGTCCCACCGCTCGGCGCGTCCACGACGCGCCGAGCGGGTTCACCGAACTGTGCCCAGGCAACTCCCCAACCCGTCGTTGAGTCCGGCGCTTCTGGAACGTCGAACCGAACACCATCGGCGCGACCTCCACAGGGAAACGCGCGAGACGCGACTTGAGCGGTTCCGAGTTGGTCGCGCGTCTTGGCGAGCAGCGACGCCAGGGAGCGGGCGATCCAGCGCAGACCCGCACACGGACCTTCCGTTGTGTATCCCGCTCCTTTGCAGTCGCGGCTCGCCAAACCAACCGGGGAACCGCTCTGACCCAACTCGCGCCAACCGCCAAGACCCTGAAAAGCATGACCTCCCGACCCACGAAATCGGCCGTACGCCACTTCCCACCCACAACGACGCTCACTCCGACCCAACAGAAATAGTCGGGACCAATGGCCAAGACCATGACCAATCACCGTCGGCGCGTGTAAGATAACGGCACCGCACGGGCCGCTCCCAACCTCTCCCTCGTCCATCCCGAGGATTAGGATTTATGAGTCCCGAAACTGGCTCTCCCCGCTAATGGTCTTTGGTTTCCGGTGTCGCGAAACAACATCCTGCCCGTGACCACATGGTTCTTGCCCGCACTTGGTCTTCTCGGCTCCCCGCCTACGCTCGGGCGTGCCGCCCGGAACAGTGGGCGAAGAACGTCTTTGTCCTCTTACCCGCTCTGTTCGGTGGGCGCATAGCCGACCCTCACTCACGAGGGTCTGTGATCGCTGTTTTTGCTTGCTTTTGCCTCCTGTCGAGCGCGATCTACATTTTTAATGACATCCATGACGTGTCCAGTGACCGCGCGCACCCGCGTAAACGAACTCGGCCAATCGCCTCCGGCGCGGTGTCGATTTTCGGGGCGAGCGTCTTGATCGTTCTGCTCCTCGGGTCAGCGTGTGGGATCGCGGCCCTTTTGCCGGTCGGTGTGTGGATCGCCGCGGCGTGTTACGTGGGCAACAGCGTGGTATATTGTCTGTGGCTGAAGCACCGGGTCATCGTCGATGTGCTGCTCATCGCGCTCGGCTTCGTCATCCGCTTGCTCGCTGGTTGCGCGGCGGTCGATGTCGAAGCGTCATCTTGGCTCTTGTTGTGCGGGTTCTCGCTGGCCCTGGTTCTCGGCTTCGGGAAACGGCGTACCGAGGTGGAAAAACTCGGCGGGCAGACGGAAACTCGGGCTGTTCTTCTGTCCTACGACGCGGCCAAGCTCAACACCCTTCTGGCCGCCACCACCGCGGTCTGCCTCCTCACCTACGCGCTGTACACGACCGCGCCCGACACCGTTGCGCGCCACCGAACCAACCGCTTGATCTTTACGGTTCCCCTAGTCACCTACGGATTGTTCAGATATCTATTTAAATCCCAAGAAGGAAGAGGGGATGGGCCGACGGAAATTCTTCTGTGGGATAAAGCGTTCTGGTTAACTGGGATCCTTTGGGTCGTTGTCGTTGTTCTTGTCCTCCACGTGTGGCCGGGGTCGTGAGATGAGCGACGAGGTGCATCGCCAGAATACGGGCACAGTACCGCTCGCCGTGTTCGACCTCGACGGCACTCTCTTGACGGGTGACAGTCTATTACCGTTTCTCTTTAGCTTCTGCCGCCGGCACCGACTTCGCCGGCGCATTCCCAATCTCCTCTGCGATCTGGCCCTGTACGGAGGTCGCCTCCTTTCTGCTCGCGCGACCAAAGAGCGGATGTTGCGGCGGGTTCTCGGGGGCCGATCAGTCGAAGATGTGGCCCGGCATGCCGATTGGTTTTGCCAGCAGTGGGTTCCGAACCATGTCCACCCAATCGGGCTCCGACTCCTCCGACACCATCAAGACAAACAGCACCGGGTGGTTCTGTTATCCGCGAGTCCCGACTGCTACGTGCCACGGATCGCCAGTTGGTTTGGGGTTACCGAGGTGATCTGCACGCGGGTTGCCGTTGCCAACGACCGGATCGTCGGATCGATTCTCGGAGAGAACTGCAAAGGACCGGAGAAGGTCGTCCGGCTCAAGCAATACCTCGCGGTCGAGACGGCACCGGCCGCCTCCTACGGGTATGCCGACGGGAAGTCCGATCGACCGCTGTTGGTATGGTTACGGAGCGGCTACTGGATCGGGCGCCCGACCGGCGGCGGGCCCTATCCGTTGGAGCGGGTCAACGAACCGAAACAGGTTTGAACGCGGCCACGATTTAGAAGGCGGCGAGTGCCATCGCGCTCCGCCAAACATGCGCCGCCGAGAGAAGCGTATCATGACTGACCGCGCGCGCCCGTGGGCCCGCCGTTGGGGCTCTTGGTTTTGCTATATCGCGATCTCGTGCGCCTTTTTTCCTTACGCGATCGCGCTCGACCGATACCCCCTCCCCTTCGTGGATGAGTCGTTCTTCAACTACCCCGCGGTCAGCTACCTCGACGGCACGGGGTTCGTGTACCAGGTTCGGGACGACGTCCCGCATGGCGACCGGCTCTGGGGGTATCACTTCCCGTTTTTTCCTCGTCTACAGATTCTGGTCCTCCGGGTTTTCGGGGTCGGGCAGTGGTCGTGCCGGATCACCGAATTTCTCGCCGCCAATATCGCGATTCTCGTCATCTGCCGGACGCTCCTTGGGCACGGCTTTCATTGGTCGGCCGTTGCGGTTGCGGCGACTTGGTTCGGAGATCGCTCGCTGCAAGAGGTTCTGAACGGACGAATGGAAGGGCTCGAGTTGCTCTGTTTGGCCGGAGGGTTTTGGGCACTGTTGCAACCCCCGACGAGGTGGCGAACCGTACTCGCCGGGTGGTGCCTCGCCTCAGCCTTCGGGTTTCATCCGGTCGCTTTCTTCTTCCCCGTCGTCGGCGGTTTGTGGCTGTTGTGCCGGGAGGGGCGCGCGTCCGTTCTCTGGTATTTTCTTGGTTCGGCGCTCGCTGCCGGCGCTTTTCTCTCGTTCTGGCTTCCCGACCTTCGGGGATGTGTTGAGCAATTCTTGTGGCACACAACGCTGTTTACTCACGACGTGATCGCGCGGTGGCAGACGATATTGTTTAGCACGCTCCGGTGGTCAAAGTACTGGGTGATCGGTGTTCTGGTCGCGATATTGATACTCACTGTCCGGGGTGGCATTCGCGCGGTGTCGTCCGGCTCCGCCCGCGATTCTTCGGAGCTTCCACCGATCTCGTCACTCGCGACGGTGTTTGCCGCGTGTGGGTTCGTCGGCGCCCTTGTCGTCGTGCGCGGAGCGTTTTTTCCGTACTACGTCGTACTCTTCACCGTCTGGCCCGTGATCGCACTGGCAACCGAACTGGAACGAGGACGTGTGTGGAAGTTAGGCGTGCCGAACGTCCTGGCGGCCGCACTTCTGGTTTGCTGGGTACCGAGTCTCGCCTGGAACGTCTTTCGCCTTCGTGAGATGGTCATTCACTACCGACAGATGGACGCGACGGCGTTCGGGTCTTCGCTGCGCACGCTGATCCCGCCCGGCGCCCCCGTGACCGGAACCAAGGAGTTGTTCGGGCTCGTTCGAGCGGCGGGGGTTCCGTTCAAGCCGCTGCCGTGGTACGGATCGGGAGTGACGCCGTCCGATGACACTTGGCTCGTGCTGACCGAATCGGAGTATACTGCGCCGGTGTCCGTGTCCGCGCACGCTCTCACCGATCGGCAGGTCGTTCGACTGACGGTGTACGCAAGCGATTGCCCGCTCCAAGTACACGTTGTTGTCCTCACCCCCAAGAGAAACAAGTTGCCTTAGATTTTGAGGTCTCGCAGTTGCTTGGCCGGTTCGTCATTGGGAAACACGGTTGCGGAGCGGGAGTAGCCGTCGGTCTGTATCTCCGCCAACCGTCAAACTTCTCGATCAGCGGTCGTCAAATCTGTCCCCAGTCCGTCGGCGCGTGTAAGATAACGGCACCGCACGGGCCGCTCCCGAACCTCTCCCTCGTCCATCCCGAGGATTAGGATTTTATGAGTTCCGATACAGGCTCTCCCGTCGCTTCGCCCAGCGTCGGTTCCAACGGCCATGCTAACGGCCCTCCGAAGAAAATCGAGAAAGTCGAATCGGTCACGATTCGGTTCGCCGGCGACTCCGGCGACGGGATGCAACTCGCCGGCACCCGCTTCACCGACACCTCCGCCCTGCTCGGCAACGATGTCGCCACGTTCCCCGACTTCCCCGCCGAAATTCGCGCTCCCGCCGGCACGCTCGCGGGCGTCTCGGGGTTCCAGGTCCACTTCAGCAGCACCGACATCCACACGCCCGGTGATGCGCTCGATACGCTCGTCGTGATGAATGCCGCGGCGCTCAAAACGAACATCAAGGATCTGCAACCCGGCGGGATTCTCGTCGTAAATACCGACGGGTTCGAGACTTCCGACCTGAAAAAGGCGAACTACAAGACCAACCCGCTCGACGACGGCTCGCTGAAGGGCTATCGCGTTGTGCGGGTCGCGGTGGCGAAGCTCACGATCAAGGCCGTGGAGGGGTGCGGGCTGACCCCTCGCGACCAGGACCGGTGCAAGAACTTCTTCGCGCTGGGGCTGGTGTACTGGATGTACGAGCGCCCGCTGGAGGCCACGCTCAAGTGGATCAAGGAGAAGTTCGGCAAGCGGCCCGAAACGCAGGAGGCCAACACCCGCGCACTCAAGGCCGGGTACAACTACGGCGAAACGGTCGAGCTGTTGCCGGTGCAGTACCAGGTGGCGAAGGCGCAAATCGCCCCGGGCACGTACCGCAAGATCACCGGCAACGAGGCCGCGGTACTGGGCTTCGTCGCCGCGGGGCAACTCGCCAACAAGACGCTCGTGTACGCCGGCTACCCGATCACGCCCGCCAGTTCGATCCTCGAAGGGCTGACCGACATGCGGCGGTACGGGGTGAAGACGTTCCAGGCCGAGGACGAGATCGCCGCCGCCGGCGTGGCGATGGGCGCGAGCTACGGCGGCGCGATCGGCGTCACCGGAACCAGCGGCCCCGGCATCTGCCTGAAAAGTGAGGCGATCAACCTCGCGGTGATGACCGAACTGCCGCTCGTGATCGTGAACATCCAGCGCGGCGGCCCCAGCACCGGGCTGCCGACGAAAACCGAACAGTCTGACCTGCTCCAGGCCATGTTCGGCCGCAACGGCGACAGCCCGGTGGCGATCGTCGCCCCACAATCGCCGGTCGATTGCTTCGACATGGCGATCGAGGCCGTACGGCTCGCGACGCGATTCATGTGCCCCGTCTTCTACCTCTCCGACGGCTACATCGCCAACGGCTCCGAGCCGTGGAAGATCCCGGTCGCCGCGAACCTGCCGAAGATCGCCATCACTCACCCGACCGAACCCAATAGCGCGGGCACGAACCTGGCTCACGAGAGCGCCGAGGGCGAGGGCGGCGGGGCCGGGAAGTTCTTGCCGTACAAGCGCGACGAGTACCTTTCTCGGCCGTGGGCGGTTCCCGGCACGCCGGGCCTCGAACACCGCATCGGCGGCATCGAGAAGCAGGACATTACAGGTAACATCAACTACGAGCCGGCCAACCACGAGCACATGACCCACACGCGGTGGAAGAAGATCGAGAACATCGCCAAGACGATTCCCGATCTGGAGGTGACCGGACCGGCCGACGCGGAGTTGCTCGTAATCGGCTGGGGCGGCACCTACGGGAGCATCACGACCGCCGTCGAGCGCGCCCGCCGCAAGGGGCTGAAGGTGTCGCAGGCGCACTTCCGCTACCTCAACCCGATGCCCAAGAACACCGAAGCGGTGCTGAAGCGGTTCAAGAAGATCCTGGTTCCCGAACTGAACACGGGACACCTGTGCTGGTTGCTCCGCGCGAAGTACCTCGTGCCCGCCGAGGGGCTGAACAAGGTCCAGGGCAAGCCGTTCCTCGTGTCGGAAATCGAAGCGGCGATCGAGGCCCGGGGTTGAAACCCCGGGCTATTGCAGGGTGACCCCTTCGGGGTCCAAAGATCAATGTGACCCTGAAAGGGCACCGTCTAATAGCCCGGGGTTTCTAACCCCGGGTTACCGCCGAACACCCAATACACTCAACACACATACCCATGCCAGCTCTCCCCACACTCACGACCAAAGACCTCACCACCGACCAAGAGGTCCGGTGGTGCCCCGGCTGCGGGGACTACTCCATCCTCGCGCAGATGAAGAAGGCGCTCACCACGGTGGGCGTCCCGCGCGAGAAGCTCGCGTTCGTGTCGGGCATCGGCTGCTCCAGTCGGTTCCCGTACTACATGAACACCTACGGGTTCCACACGATCCACGGCCGCGCTCCCACATTTGCCACGGGCCTCCGGCTCGCGAACCCCGACCTGCAAGTGTGGGTCGTGACCGGCGACGGTGACGGCCTGTCGATCGGCGGGAACCACCTGATCCACGCGCTGCGGCGCAACATGGACATCAAGGTGCTGCTGTTCAACAACGAGATCTACGGCCTGACGAAGGGCCAGTACTCGCCGGCGAGCCGCGTCGGGACGCCCACCAAGACCAGCCCCGGCGGCTCCTTCGAGACCCCCATGCGACCCCTCTCCGTCGCGCTCGCGGCCGAAGCCACGTTCGTCGCCCGCACCATCGATGTCGATGTTCAGCACCTCGTCGGCACGCTCCAGAAGGCCGCAGCGCACAAGGGCAGCGCGTTCGTCGAGATCTACCAGAACTGCGTCATCTTCAACGACGACGTGTACAAGTACGCGACCGACAAGGCCGTGAAGGCCGATAACATCCTGTACTTGGAACACGGCAAGCCGATGGTGTTCGGCAAGGACAAGTCGAAGGGCATTCGCCTCAACGGTGTGCGCCCGGAAGTGGTGCAAGTCGGCAAGGACTGCCAGATCGACGACCTTCTGACGCACGACCAACACGCGGAGGAGCCGACGCTCGCCTACCTCCTGAGCCGGTTTTCGCACGACCAGCGCGCCGCGGCGCCGTTCCCGGAGCCGGTCGGGGTGTTCCGCAGCATCAAGAAGCCGACCTACGAGGAGCTGCTCGACGGGCGCATCAAGGGCGCGATCGAGAAGAAAGGGCCGGGCAAGATCGAGGACCTGTTCAAGGCCGAGGACGTGTGGACCGTCAGTTAACAGTTTTGAACGCGGTCTTTAGTTGTGCCGGCGTCACGAGACGGGGACGTTGTGGCACCGCTCGACCGCACCGCGGACCGTCCCGGCGCCCGGTCGCTTCGGTCGGGCCGGCACCTTCAAAAGGCTCCCCGATCCCGCGCCGGCCCGTTCAGGTAAGTCCCGTTCGTGCCGCGCCGCCGATTGGCCCGGGCGGTCCGAATGTGTCCCGGCGGAACCACCCTTCGCGCACAACAGGGCGCGGGGCAGGTACCCCGATCCCGCACGGCCCCGACCGGAGATCGCGCTCCGGTGAGAAGACGTCACCACAACATTGCGTCCCCGGCCCTTAACGGCACCCGCTCGCTACGAGGCGCCCGTGTCTGCCCCGGAACCGCTGCAAATTCTGGTCATCGACGACGAGAAGAACCTGGCCGAAGCTTACGCCGAGAGCCTGGAGCGGCGCGGGCACGCCTGCACCGTCGCGACCGGTGGCAAGGCCGGCGTGGCGAAGCTCGAACAAGAGCCGTTCGATGTCGTCCTCACCGACCTGAAGATGGCCGACCTGCACGGGTTGGAGGTCGTCGAGCGCTGCCGCGCGCTGCGCCCGGACGCGGAAGTGCTTGTCATCACCGGGTTCGCGGACTGGAAGACCGCGGTGGAGGCGATGAAGCGCGGGGCGTCGCACTACCTGCAAAAGCCGCTCGACCTGGCCGAACTCCGCGCGGTGGTGGACAAGTCCGCGGAGCGGATCCGCACGGTCCGCGACCTGCGGCGGCAGATCGACGAGAAGTTCGGGTTCGAGGGCGTCGTCGGCAACAGCCCGAAGATGCTCCGCGTGCTGCAACTCCTGAAGGCCTACGCTCCAAGCCCGGCGTCGGTGCTGGTGCTGGGCGAGAACGGTAC
>CAZBXY010000034.1:0-22931 GCA_964495365.1 uncultured Frigoriglobus sp.
TGCTCGCCGGCGTCGATCAGCCCGGCATGATGCGCGCGGTCGAACTGGAAACCGGCAAGAAGCTGTGGTTCACGCACAAGCCAGTGTTGGGCAAAGTCGAGGCGGAGGACTTCAAGGGCGCCGCGTCGGGCACCGCGTTCGTGGTGAAGAACGGCGACCGCTACTTCCTGTTCGGCGAAACCGGCGACCTGGTGATCGCCAAGTTGACCCCGGACCCGGACGGGTACAAGGAAGTGAGCCGGGCGAAGCTGCTGGAGCCGACGGGCGCGGTGTTCGGGCGCAAGGTGGTGTGGAGCCACCCGGCGTTCGCGAACAAGTGCGTCTTTGTGCGCAACGACAAGGAGATCGCCTGCTTCTCGCTGGCGGAGTGAGCCGCTTCCGATTGGCGGCAGCGCGGATTTCGGTTATGCTGGCGCGTGTCTCACTACACGGAGGCCACTCATGAACACCGACCAATACGACCCATCGGACGAAGGCGCTCCGCCAGGGGCGCCGCGGCCAATCAAACTGACCCCGGAGCAACTCGCCGAGTACCGCGCCGCGATCAACGAGGAGGAACTCATGAAGGAACTCCGCGAGATCGAGGAAGGGCGCGGGTTCACCTTCGATCAGTTCATCGGCGAGTTGGAAGAGTTGGCGCGGCGCGTGAGCGAATCGACACCCGGCCGGGGCTGAAGGCCATGTCCGGAGTCCATTACTCGGCGCACGTCCTCGACGTGATCCGGCAGATGATTCTGCGTAACCCCGACCACACCGCCGAACTCGTCGGGGCACTTCGGGAACTCGAGCGGCGGCTGCGAATCTACCCGCAATTCGGCCAGCCGTTGTGGGACTTGTCCGTTCGGCCGGCCCGGTTGTGGATCGGCGTCGTCTCTCCACTCGTCCTTCATTACGTTGTGGATGAAGACCGGCGGGTTGTCATGGTGGCTTCGCCGCCGCGCCCGCTCCCGCACACCGGCATCGTTTGAACACTTCCGCGCGCCACCCCAGTGGAATCCTCCCATGCGATTTCTCGCTGCACTCACACTTACACTCGCACTCACACTCCCTTCCCAAGCCGGGCCGCTTTCCGCCGGGGCTGCGGCCGTTGATATCACGCCGCCCAACGGGTGCCCGATGGCGGGCTACTACTCGTTCCGCGGCGCCGAAGGCACACACGACCCGCTCTTTGCGAAGGCGCTCGTGTTCGAGAAGGACGGGACGACGGTCGCGCTCGTCTCGCTCGACCTCATCACCACCACCCGCGGATTGGTCGAAGAGGCGCGGAAATTGATCGAGAAGCAGACGGGCATTCCCACGCGGAACGTGATGATCTCCGCGACGCACTCGCACACCGGGCCGGTACTCTGGGACGGCTCGGCGCGGGCGGACTTCCTCACCGGTAACGGGAACAAGATCGCGAGGGACTACATCGCGGAGTTGCCCGGGAAGATCGCGGGGGCCGTGAAGAAGGCCCACGACGCCCGCAAGCCGGCGCGCGTGTCGTTCGGCGTCGGCAAAGAGGACGGGCTGGCGTTCAACCGCCGGTTCCACATGACCGACGGCACTGTCGGCTGGAACCCCGGCAAGAAGAACCCGAAGATCGTCCGGCCCGCCGGACCGACCGATCCCGCCGTGCCGATCGTCCTCATCGAGACGGATGAGAAACAGCCGAGGCCGCTCGCGGTGTATGTGAACTTCGCAATGCATTTGGATACGGTCGGCGGGCTGCACTACTCCGCCGACTACCCGCACACGCTCGCGAAGGCGCTCGCCGCGGTGAAGGGCGACGACTTCGTGACCGTGTTCACCACCGGCTGCTGCGGCGACATCAACCACATCAACGTCGAGAGCGCCGCCCCGCAGAAGGGCCCCGGCGAGGCCGCCCGGATCGGGACGCGGCTCGCGGCCGAGGTGCTGCGCACGTTCGATGGGCTGCACCCCGCCGGCGACGGCGCGCTCCGCGTGTCGAGCGAAACCGTGGAACTCGCACTCCCCGCGGTCACGGCCGATGACGGAGTTGCGGCCAAGCGGGTACTCGCGGACCTCGAAGGGAAGGCGAAGCCGGCGCCGAAGTTCCTCGATCAGGTGCAGGCGTTCAAGGTGCTCGACGTGGCCGAGCGGCTCGGCAAGCCGCTGGCGGTCGAAGTGCAGGTGATTTCGCTGGGCGACGACATCGCGTGGGTGAGCCTGCCGGGCGAGATCTTCGTGGAGCTGGGGTTGCAGATCAAGCGCGGGTCGCCGTTCCGGCAGACCGTCGTCGCGGAACTCGCAAACGGGAGCGTGGGCTACATCCCGAACCGCGTGGCCTACGCGCAAGGGAACTACGAGGTCGTGAGCGCCCGCTGCGCGGCGGGCAGCGGGGAAAAGCTCGTCGATTCCGCGGTGAAGCAACTCCGGGAGCACTACAAGCCGGAGAAGTGAACCCGGCGCCAAAGTAGTAGTGGGCCTTCGGGTCACTACTACTTTGAAGAAGCCCCTTGCCCCCACTTCCGCGCGCACCACACTATCCCGGCAGCGATCACTATCCCCGTGTAAGGAATCACCCGCGATGTCGCGCCTGCGCTATCTCTCCCTCGCACTGCTCCTGCTCGCGGCCCCCGCCGCCGGCGCCGCGGAGCTGCCCAAGCCGCTGGTCACCGGGCTGAAGAACCCGGAGTCCGTCGCCGTCGGGCCGGACAAGAAAACCTACATCGCCGTCATCGGCGAGTTCGGCACGGACGGTGACGGCTCCGTTGTCCGCGTCGAGGACGGCAAGCCGGTCACCGTCGTCGGCGGCCTCGACGACCCCAAGGGGATCGCGTTCTTCCAGAACTGGCTTTACGTCACCGACAAGAAGAAGGTGCTCCGCGTCAACGTGCTGGCGAAGGGCGAACTGAAGGCCGAGGTGGTCGCGGACGCCGCGAAGTTCCCCACCCCGCCGATGTTCCTCAACGACATCGTCGTCAACCAGGACATCGCCTTCGGCGGCGGTACGATCTACGTTTCCGACTCCGGCGACCTCCAGGGCGCCGGCGGCGCGGTCTATCGGATCAGCCCGCCGCCGATGCCCAAGTTCGGCGGGAAGGCCGATCCGAAGGGCGAGTGGAAGGTCGATCTGGTCACCGACGCGAAGAAGCTCCCCGGGCTGCACACGCCCAACGGGCTGGCGATGGACAGCGCGTTCTTCCTGCTGCTCGCCGACTTCGGAACCGGTAACCTCTATCGCGTCAACATCGCCACCGGTGCGGGCGAGAAGATCGCCGACGGCATGGACGGCGCCGACGGCTTGACATGGGACCACTACGGCCAGCTCTTCATTTCGAGCTGGAAGCAGGGCAAGGTGTGGGGCATCCCGCGGCCGGGGCTGAAGCCGGTACTCGTCACCGACGGCTTCAAGCAGGCCGCCGACACGTGTCTCAGTACCGACGGCAAGAGCCTCCTCGTGCCCGACATGCAAGCGGGCACACTCACGGCGCTCCCCATGCAGATCCCGGGGTTCGAGGTGGATTTCAGCCCGCTTGCGCTGAAGACCGAACTGGCGTTCGCGAACCTGAAGTGGTCCGGGTGGAGCGACGGGAGCGACGGCGGCAAGGTGGTCCCGCTCCGGCCGATCGTCCTCACCCACGCCGGCGACGGCAGCAACCGCGTGTTCGTCGCCACGCAACACGGCGTCGTCCACGTGTTCGCCAACGACCAGAGGGCCACCGAGACGAAGGTGTTCCTCGATATCCAGGACCGCGTGAAGTACAACGACAACACCAACGAGGAAGGCCTCCTCGGCCTGGCGTTCCACCCGAAGTTCAAGGACAACGGCGAGGTGTTCGTCTTCTACACGCCCAAGAAGGAGAAGCTGGTCAACGTGGTGTCGCGGTTCAAGCTGAGCAAGACCGACCCGACGAAGCTCGACCCCACGTCGGAAGAACAGATCGTCCGGTACGAGAACAAGCTGTCCTGGAACCACGACGGCGGCACCATCTGCTTCGGCCCGGACGGCTTCCTGTATGTGATCCACGGCGACGGCGGGCTGGGCAACGACCCGCAGGGCAACGGCCAGAACCTCGGCACCCTCTACGGCAAGATTCTGCGGATCGACATCGACAAGAAGGACGCGGGCAAGAACTACGCCGTCCCGAAGGACAATCCGTTTGTGGGCAAGGCGGGGGCGCGGCCGGAAATCTGGGCCTACGGCATCCGCAACATCTGGCGCATGGACTTCGACAAGAAGACCGGCAAGCTGTGGGCCGGCGAGGTCGGCCAGAACCTCTACGAAGAGATCGTCATCGTCGAGAAGGGCGGCAACTACGGCTGGAACCTTCGCGAGTCGTTCCACCCGTTCGGGGCAAAGGGCGTGGGCCCGAACAAGGGAATGATCGAACCGATCTGGGAGTATCACCACGACGTGGGCAAGTCGATCACCGGTGGCGGGGTGTATCGCGGTAAGGCGCTGCCGGAGCTGGAGGGCCACTACCTGTACGCGGACTACGTCAGTTCGCGCATCTGGGCGCTGAAGTTCGACGAGAAGGCCGGGCGCGTGGTGGCCAACCGCAGCATCAAAGACCCGGAGAAGCCGGTGCTCTCATTCGGCGAGGACGAGCAGGGCGAGTGGTACTTCCTCACAGTGAGCAACAGCGGGAAGGGCATTTATCGGTTCACGAAGTAGGGTCGTCACGCCGCCTTCGCCAGTGGCACGTCCGCCACTGGCGGTTCCGTTTTCGGCTTGCGAATCGAGAGTCGGCGCCGGAGCCGGTCGCGGAGCGGAATCTCGTACAGGTGGTAGCACGCGACCGCCAGCGCGAAGGTCAGCGCGCCGGCCGTACCCCACTGCGCCGGCCAGTTCCACTTGTGAAATCCGAACTTCCACCCGTAGACGAGGAGCGTGCTGATGACCGGGATGTGGAACATGTAGAACGCGAAGCTGATCTCGCCGAGGTACTCCAGCGGCCTGGACGCGATCACCCGCGACACCCACCCGCGCCCGCGGGCGAACACCCACAGGCACCCCGCGAACGGCGGCAGGTAGACCCCGGCCCAACTCACCGCCGGGAGCCAGCCCTTCCCGTCGGCCAGGCGATAACACGCCCACGCCCACACCGCCAAACTCGCGATCGTCGCTACTTCGGTCAGTGTGGCCCGGCGCACCGACCCCGGGGCGCTGTGTGCGCGCCGGTGGTGCCAGTAGATGCCGACCAGCACGCCGGCGACGAAATCCACCATCCGCACCGGCGGGAACCGGTACGGGTGGAGCCACATCGGCAGTGCGAATGCCCCGCACACCGCCGCGACCGCCAGCATCCACGGCGCCAGCACCACGAGCAGCACGAACGCGCGCCGGGCGAAGCTCCCGCGGGTCAGCGCCGGGATGAGAACTGGCAGCGCCAGGTAGAAGCAGCACTCGACGGACAGGCTCCACGACGCGCCGTTGTAGGCGTTCACCGCGGGCGAGGTCACCGGTACGAACGCCTGGAGGAGCAACCCGTGAACGGCGGTGACGGTGAGCGGGTCGGTGCCGGACCAGCCCTTCATCATTCGCAGCGTGACCGGGAGCGCCGCGAGCGAGGTGAGGACGTGAACGGGGTAAATTCGCGCCCAGCGCGCAACATAAAAGTTCCACACGCTTCTGCGCGTGGGGTTGCGGAACTCGTCGAGGTAGTTGTACGTGAGGATGAACCCCGACAGCAAAAAGAAGAACTGCACGCCGGCGGCGAGGTGGTCGTGCGGGAGGTCGAACGTGAGCGGGTTCGCGCCCTTGAGCAGCATCCAGCAGTGGACGACGAACACCACGAACGCGGCCGGGAACCGGAGCGGGGTGACAGCGGGGAGCAGGTCGCGTCGGGGCTGCATGGGGATTCTCGGTACTCAGTCGGCTCGTCTCGCACGCCGCAATTTGCGACGATCGTTTCAGCACCCCGATTTGGTTCTCAGCCCCGGTTGGTTTTCAGCCCCGGAGGGGTGACCGATGTTAGCCCGGGGTGAAGCGAGTCCGCGAGCGCAACCCCGGGTACGCGAACCAAAGGAACCTCAAGCCCCGGAGGGGCGACAGAGCGGACAGCGAAGGTTTCTGTCGCCCTTCCAGGGCTTCGATTCTTTCTGTCTCTTTCCCGGGGTTGCGCTCGCGGACTCGCTTCACCCCGGGCTAACATCGGCCGCCCCTCCGGGGCTGAGATCGCAAGCACTGTCACGCCGCGCGCCGTTCGACCTTCGGCTCTACCGCTGGCGCCTCGACCTTCGGCTTCCGAATCGACAACCACCGCCGCAACCGGTCGCGGAGCGGGATCTCGTACAGGTGGTAGCACGCCATCGACAGCGCGAGCGCCGCCGCTATCACTGCGACCCAGCGCACGGCCCAGAACCACTCGTTCGCGCCGATCCGGTGCCCGTCGAAGTAGAAGTAACTGAGCACCGGCTGGTGCAGCATGTAGAACGCGAAGCTGATGTCGCCGAGGTACGTGGGCACGCGCGAGGCCAGCAGGCGCGACACCCACCCCTCGCCGCGAGCCAGCACCCAGACCAGCATCAAGAACGGCGGCACGTACACGCCGATCCACCCGGTCGCCATCAGCCACTTGACCTTCTTCACGGTCAAAACCAGCGTCACCATCCACGCGAGCGCGAGAAGAACCGTGCTGACCTCAACGAGCGTGGCTCGCTTGAAGGACCGCGGGTTCGTCACTCCCGCTCCGTGGCGCCGGTTCCACGCCAAGGCCAACAGTACGCCGGCGAGGAAGTCCGCGAACCGGATCGGCGGGTAGCGATAGGGCGTGATCGGCCCCAGCAGGGTCGAACCGAACATCCCGGCGACCGCGAGCGCCCACGGGGTCAGTCCGAGCAGCACCACGACCACGCGGCGCCATCGCGGGCCGCTCGTGAGTGCCGGGATGAGTAGCGGCAGTGTCAGATAGAAGAACCACTCGGCCGACAGGCTCCACGACGGCGAGTTGAACGCATGCGCCTTGGTCAGCGTCATCGGCAGAAACGCGTGCCCCAAAAAGAGTTGCGTCGCGACGCAGATGTACGGGTTCCCGTAGGCCCCTTCGACGAGCGGCTTGTAGCTGAAGGGCGCGATGAGGACGAGGCCGAACACGTGCATCGGGTACGTGCGCGCCCAGCGGGCAACCAGAAAGTTCCAGACCCCGCGGCGCGTGGGCTGGCGGAACTCGTCGAGATAGTTGTACGTGAGGATGAAGCCGGACAGGATGAAGAAGAACGAGACCCCGGCCCACAGGTGCCAGATCGCCAGGGGCGGGATCTTGCCGTTGGGCCCCAGGATCATCCCCCACACGTGAAACAGCACGGCCGCGAACGCCGCGGGGAAGCGGAGCGGGGTGAGTGCCGGCAACAGGTCGCGGCGCGGGAGCATCGGCACCTCGGCGGACGGCCAGTACGAGGACGCGAGATGCTACCGGGAAGTGAAAACGATTCAAGCCGAAGGCGCGGGCCGTGAAAGGTGGGCAAGTCGGGGAAGGGGCGCGACGATTGGTTTCCTTCTTCTGTAGCAGGCCTCTGTGAGGCCGGAGCTTGACGGCGCGTGTCGCTCCGGCCTCACAGAGGCCTGCTACAGAAAACCAGCAAGCCGATCGCGTATCAGTTATCCAACTCCTTCTCGATCTCCGGGTACGTGCGCAAGAGCCAGGCCCTCATCGGTTCGCCGCCCTTGCCGTCGGCGCTGACCAGCCAGGGGTTGCCGAACGCCGTGTGGCACATCTTGTCCAGCAGCTCCCGCTTGCTGCTCACGGAGAAGGCCAGGTACAGAGCCTCCTTCCGCTCACCCTTGACCCACTCCGCCGCCTTCTTCGGCCCCGACCCCTTGGAGTGAACCATCACGTCCTGCGACTGGATGTGATACAGCACCTTGTCGGCGAACTGGGCCAGCACCACCGGGCCGCCCTTGCCGCCGCCATCGCCGACCAGCGGCGAAATCAGGTTGCGAATCGCGGCGATGTCTTCGGTCACCTTGACGAGCGCCTCGCTGCCCCGCTTGCTGTTCTCGAGAATGGGGGGCAGCTTCTCCTTCAGCACGGCGTTGGTCTCGCGCACCCCCGCCGTTGTGTGCTTCACGTCCGTCTTGAGGTCGTGCAGGGTCCAGCACGCGAACGCGCCGACCGTCGCCGCCAGTCCGAACCACGCGGCCCGCCACCAGTTGTTCACGGCGCTCTCCCGAGCAACTCCGGGGTCGAAACGACATCGTAACCGACGCTCGCAACCAAACCGGCGCCCGTCGGCACGTCTACCCTCGAATGGAGTCCCTCGGCCCGCTCTCTCGCCTCACTTCGTGCGTTTCCTGAACTCCTCGAACAGGTAGCGGGATGCTGATCGTCGCCCGAAGTGCGGCTTCGTAGTGACGCATCGTATCCGAAATTAACGACAAGGCCGAATGTCTGAACGCGGCGAGAGCGAAAATTCCTCTTGCAATGCCGGATCGTTAGTATATAGTGAACGAAATATCATACTTACGATTGGTGTGGTCATGAGCGAACACAGCCGGATCGAATGGACCGACACCACCTGGAACCCCGTTCGGGGTTGCACGAAGATCAGCCCCGGTTGCGCGCATTGCTACGCGGAGACGTTCGCGGAGCGCTTTCGCGGGGTGAAAGGGCACCCCTACGAACACGGCTTCGACCTTCGGCTCGTACCGGACAAGCTCCTGGAACCGTTTCGCTGGACGGCGCGCCGGCGCGTGTTTGTCAACTCGATGAGTGACCTGTTCCACCCCGAAGTTCCCGACGAGTACATCGTTCGCGTCGCCCGCGTCATGGCCGCCGCCGACTGGCACACCTATCAGGTTCTCACGAAGCGCTCGGAACGCATGGCCGAACTCTTGCGAACGCAGCTCCGGTTCGCGGCCGATCTGCCGCACGTATGGTGGGGTGTGAGCGTCGAGAACCGGCGGCACGGATTGCCGCGAATCGATCACCTGCGTGCCGCCCCGGCCGCTGTCCGATTTCTCTCCGTGGAACCACTTCTGGAAGACCTGGGGCGGGTGAACCTCGCGGATATTCACTGGGTGATTGTGGGCGGCGAGAGCGGTCACGGCGCGCGGCTGATGGCCCCCGATTGGGTGCGTGCGCTACGCGACCAGTGCGCGGCAAGCGGCGTGTCGTTCTTCTTCAAGCAGTGGGGTGGCGTGCGGAAGTGCGACACCGGCCGCAAGCTCGACGACCGGACACATGACGACCAACCGGAGGTGTGCGACACGGAAATGCCGGCAAGACGAGTGCGGTTGCGGATGCTGGGCGAACACGCAGCATGACCGAATAAGGAGCATCGATGGCGACGAACGAGGATTATGCGGGCCGCGAACAATCGCTGGTCAAGCATTACATTTTGCAGCACTACCTCGAACGCTTCGCGCACATCATCGGCTCGAAGTGGACCGCGATCACTTACGTTGATTGCTTCTCCGGGCCTTGGGAATCGAAGGCCGCGGATTTGTCCGACACTTCGTTCGCGATCTCGCTCGCCGAATTACGAAAAGCGCGAACCACGCTCGGCGAGCGCGGGAAATCACTCAGCATTCGCTGCCTGTTCCTTGAAGAAAATGCCAGCGCGTACACTCAGCTCCACGAATACGCTAACCGGCAGACCGACGTGGCAGTCGCCACGCGCAATGCCGCGTTGTTAGATTCGATTCCAGACATTGCTCGCTTCGTCCAACAAGGTGGACGCGATTCATTTCCGTTCATCTTCATCGACCCGACCGGTTGGACCGGCTACGACCTCGACCAGATCCAATCCCTTCTCCAGCAGTCTCCTGGCGAAGTTCTCATCAACTTTATGACGGAGCATATCCGTCGGTTCGTAAGTCCGAAGGAAAAACGTGCGGACATCATCGACAGTTTCCGTCGCCTCTTCGGGACTGAGGACGTATTCACTCGAATAAGCCAACTGCCAGATGCCCAAGACCGCGAAGACGAACTGTTTATGACCTATGCCCAGCGGGTGAAGGAAGTGGGCCGGTTTCAGTTCGCTTGCCCGGCTGTCGTGTTACACCCGGACATCGAGCGGACGTATTTCCACCTGATTTACGCGACGCGACACCGCAAAGGCGTCGAGGTATTCAAGAAGGTTGAAAAAGAAGCCTTCGAGTTTCAAGAACGCGTTCGCACGGCTGCCAAAGAAGCCGAACGCATTCGCAAGACGAAACAGCCATCGTTGTTCGTTGAAGACGAGGCCGCACTTCCGTCCATTCGCGCCGTGAATCTCAGGGAACGCTACATTGCCGCAGCTCTCAATCGCATTGAAGAAGTTCGCGCGGATAGAAAGCAAGTGCCCTACGAGGACATCTGGGACACCGCGCTGGCATTTCCCCTCGTTTGGGAAAGCGATGTGAAGGAGTGGGTTGCGGAATGGAAAAGAACCGGACGGATTAACCTCATTGGGTTGGCCTCGAACCAGCGCGTGCCCCAGTGGGAAGAGGGGCATGTTATCGAGTTTCTGGACTGACCTCACCCCATCAGTTTCCTGAACTCCTCGAACAGGTAGCTGCTGTCGTGCGGGCCGGCGGCGGCTTCGGGGTGGTACTGCACGCTGAATACCGGGAGCGTCGTGTGCTTCAGGCCCTCCAGAGTGTTGTCGTTCAGGTTGATGTGCGTCGGCATCACGTTCTTCGGAAGTGTGGTCGGGTCCACCGCGAAGCCGTGGTTCTGCGTCGTGATCTCGATCTGCTTGGTGAGTTCGTTGCGGACGGGCTGGTTCGCGCCGCGGTGACCGAACTTCAACTTGAAGGTCTTGGCGCCGAATGCGAGGCCCAGTAGCTGGTGACCCAGGCAAATGCCGAAGATCGGCTTCTTGCCGATGAGGTTCTTCACGGTGGTGATCGCGTAATCCACCGCGGCCGGGTCGCCCGGCCCGTTCGAAAGGAACACGCCGTCCGGGCTGTGCGACAGCACTTCCTCGGCGGTCGCGGTGCCGGGAACGACCGTCACATCGCACCCGATTTGCGTGAGACAGCGGAGGATGTTCCACTTCATCCCGTAGTCGATCGCGACCACGCGCTTCGTCGGCGGGCGGTGCGGCATGATGTGATCCGCGAACGCGCCGAAGCCCTTGTCCCAGTGGAACGCCTTCGGGGGAACGACTTCCTTCACGAGGTCGCGGCCCTCCATGCCGGGGAACGCCTGGGCTTTCTTCACGAGTGAGGCGTCGTCGAGGTCGGTCGTCGAGAGGACGCCGTTCATCGCCCCGCGAACGCGGAGTCGGCGGACGAGCGCCCGCGTGTCGATACCCTCGATGCCGACGACGCCGCCGGCTTTCAGGAACTCGTCGAGGGAACTGCTGGAGCGGAAGTTGCTGGGCACGCGGGTGAGTTCGCGGACGATGAACCCGGCCACCTGCACGCGGGCGGATTCCTGGTCGTCGGCAGTGGTGCCGTAGTTGCCGATGAGCGGGTACGTCATCGTGACGATTTGCCCCGTGTACGACGGATCGGTGAGAACCTCCTGGTAGCCCATCATGGAGGTGTTGAACACGACTTCGCCGAGTGTTTCGCCGGTCGCGCCGAACCCGCGCCCGGTGAACACGGTGCCGTCGGCCAGAGCGAGTTTGGCGTGCATGTGCGGTAGTTGGCCTCGCGGGGTGAGGGAATTTCGGCGCAAACTAGATGAATGATACGGACGCGACGCGCGTTCGGATACGATGACGGGAACGATTCGCCCGCCTGGAACGTCGAAATAGACAACCTAACCCCCCAACCCCCTTCCCTAAGAAGGAAGGGGGAGACAGAGCGCCGCCTTCTGTCTTCGCCCCTTCCTTCTTAGGGAAGGGGCAGCGAGCGCACGCGAGCGGGGTTAGGTCAAACGAATAACCATGCCAACCCCACCCCTTGATCGCCGCAAGTTCTTCGGGTCGGCCGCGGCGCTGTCGCTGTCGGCCGCGAGCTACGCCAATGTCAGTGGCAGCAACGACCGCGTGCGGGTCGCGTTCCTCGGCTGCGGCGGGCGCGCGCAGGCGCATATCGATTTGATTAACCGATTTGCGAAGGACGGGAAGCCGGTCGCGGCGGTCGCGGTGTGCGACGTGTGGGACGGGCTCGAAGACGAATACGACGTGGACTTCGGCGGGAAGACGACACGCCGGCGTTACTCGCAAGGGCTGTACCCCTCGGCGCGGAAGTGCGGCCTCGATCGGGCCGACAAGAAAGCGGTGACGAAGGACTATCGCGTTCTGCTCGACCGCAAGGACGTGGACGCAGTGTGCGTCACCACCCCGGACCACTGGCACGGGAAGATGACGCTCGACGCGCTCGCCGCCGGCAAGGACGTGTTCGTCGAGAAGCCGATGACTCGCACCGCGGAGGAAGCGGTCGCCGTCGTCGATGCGTGGAAGCACAGCGGGCGCGTGGTGACGGTCGGCGTGCAGTCGATGGCCGATGCCGTGTGGGTGCGGGCGTTCGACCTGATCCGCACCGGCGGAATCGGGCACGTGGCGCACGCCCAAACGGGCTTCTTCCGCAACGACATCCGCGGGCAGTGGCGGTTCTACCGACTCGCGAAACAGATGACGCCCAAGACCGTCGATTGGGATCTGTTCCTGGGGCATCAGTTCGAGTGCGCGGGACAGCGCGTCGGGCCGACACCACGGGAGATGCCGTTCGACCGCGCCAGCTTCGCCCAGTGGCGGTGTCTCTGGCCGTTCAGCGGCGGACCGTTCACCGACATGCTCGTTCACCACATCACCCGAATGACGGCGGCGATGGGCGTTCGGTTCCCGGCGCGCGTCACCGCCGGCGGCGGGCTGTACCTCGAATTCGACGGGCGCGACGTGCCCGACGTGGGCACGGTCGTCGCGGACTACGAGGAGGGCTGCCAGCTCGTCGTCACCGCGACCACACTGAGCGGTTACCCGGTGGAAGAGGTGATCCGCGGCCGGCTCGGGGCGATCAAGTTCGTGAAGGGCGGGTTCCAGCTATTCAAAGACGACCCGACACGCGGCGCGAGCTTCCCCGCGCGGATGGAACAGCCCCTCGAACCGTCGTCGTTTGAAGCCGTCGAGCCGCCGCGAAACGACACCGAAGCGCTCTGGGAGAACTTCCTGGAGTGCGTGCGGGCGCGCCGGCAGAGTACGTTCAGCCCGCCGGACCTCGGCGCGGTCGCCGTCGCAACCGCCGCGATGGCGGTGCAGAGCTACCGCACGGGCGCAGCGCTGTTCTGGGACAAAGAAAAGAGGGCGATCACGCCGGCGAACGCGAGTTGGGGCAGGCGGTGGGAGGAGCGCAGCAAGGCTTGCGGGAAGCCGAACCAGGTGTTCGGCTGGGCGGGCGGCGACGGCGGCGCGGTTCAGCCGCCCGCACACCAGTCGCTCGCCGGTCCGATCTGACGGCGAACGGCCGGTGTCAGCCGGCCGGTGATTCGCAAGTCTAGCACCGGCCGGCTGACACCGGCCGTTCGCCTCACTTCCGCGCACCCTGTTCCTCCGACGGCTTTGGGGCCGGCAGGTTCAGCGCGCCGACCGCGGTGTCCGCGGAGCCGAGCAGCTCCTTCAGGCTCTTGCGGAACGACTCGAACTGGGCGTTCACTGCGTCCCGCTCGCCGGTGCGGGCCTTCACCTCGCCCTTGAGCGTCTCGCGCTCGGTCGCCGCGGCGGCGCGGGTCTGCTCCAGTTCACGCTGCGTCCGCGCCTGTTGTTCCTCGACCGCCGCGAGCCGTTGCTGGAACTGGTCGCGGGCGGCGACCGCGGCGCGGTAGTCCTCTTCGAGCTTGCGGGCCGCGGTATTCGATCCGCCCTCGCTCGGGCCGCCGCTGCCCGGCCCCTTCGCGCACCCGTAGATGCCGAGGATCGTTACCAGGAGAAAGCCGAGAACCTTGTAATGGCGTGGCATGAGTGAGTTCTCCGTGGGAACCGGGTTCGTCCGTGTACCCGGGGGAACAGGAGGGCTTTACTGACCTCTGTCAGTCACTCATCTTCTCTCGGCGCCCGCGGTTCACTCACTTCACGCAAACTCGCGAGTTCCCCGAACCGGCAAAATTTGCCCAAAGTGCGAACGTGCCGGTTGTGGCGATTCGGGTGGCCGGCTCTCGGAGAGAGCGACCCACCCGAAAGGTTCACTCCTCGGTCCCGTTGAACAACCCCAGGTAGCTGTGGTAGCGGCGCGAGGTGACGAGCCGGCGGGCGACCGCGTCCTTCACCGCACAGCCCGTCTCGTGCGTGTGGGTGCAGTCGGGGAAGTTGCACAACGAGACGAACGGCCGGAACTCCGGGAAGTAGCCCTCCATCTCCTCCGGCCGTGCGTCCCACAGGGCCAGTTGCCGCACGCCCGGCGTGTCCACCACCCACCCGCCGAAGTTCAGCTTGATGAGCTGCGAATACGTCGTCGTGTGCCGGCCCTTCTGGTTCCCCTCGCTCACGGACTTCACCGCGAGCGCCAGATCGGGCTGCACCGCGTTCAGGAGCGACGACTTGCCGACGCCGGACTGCCCGGAGAAGACCGTGGAGCGCCCCCGGAGCTGCTCGCGGAGGCGGTCGATCCCGGCCCCGGTACGGGCGCTGCACAGGAACACCGGGATGCCGAGCTGGGCGTACAGCCCGATGAGCGGTTGCAACTCCGCGGGGTCGGGCAGCAGGTCGGACTTGTTCAGGCACAGCACCGGCTTCAGTTCGCCCTGCTGGGCGAGCGCGAGGTAGCGGTCGATCAGGTGCGGCTTCAGGTCCGGCTGAACCAGCGACATGACGATGACGAGCTGATCGACGTTCGCGACCAGCACGTGTTCTCGCCGGCGGCTGGCGCGTGTCAGAACGCCGTGCCGCGGTTCCACGCGCTCGATCATGCCTTCAAGAGTGGGCAGGGTAGAGTGGGCAGTGGGCAGAAAAGAGTCGCTGGGTTCCTCGGCTTCGTCTGCTGGCGGCTTTTCTTCTCTGCCCACTGATCCCTGCCCACTGCCCACTGCCCGAATCCACACCACGTCGCCCGTCGTGACGACGCTCCGCTCGTCGGTGGCGAGGCTCTTGAGCAACCGGCGGACGGCGCAGCGGAAGATGCGCCCGTCGTCGGCCTCGACGACCGACGCGAGGCCGTGGACCCGCAACACGCGCCCGCGGACGCACTCCGCCGCGTTCACCGCGGGCATCGTGTCCTTGTCGTCGTCGGTGACGACCGTGCGGTAGCGCGACAAGTTGCCCTTCGCGCGGACGCGCTCGCCGCTCTGCGCGTCGTCGGCGCGGCCGTCGCCCTCCTTGAAGTCGCGGGTCAGGTCGTTCTCACGGGGCGGTTTCTCCCGATTTTTCCGAAGCTCGACCCGCACTTTTTTCTTCTTTTGGCTCATGAGTGCATTCTACCACGAGGTGCCGTCGCTACGATCGGCATATCTTCCCGCCACCCGCCAACCCCCGCAACCGCCATGACCCGATCCGTATTCGCGTTCGTGTGCGGCCTCCTGATGCTGTCGGTCGCCGTTCCCCAGGACAAGAAGGACAAGACCGACAAGAAGGACGCCGAGAAGAAGACCGAGAAGGCGCCCGACAAGAAGGACGCCGAGAAGGCGCCCCCGCCGCGGCTCCGCGTCGGGCCGGTGCCACACAAGGTCGTGCGCGTCTCGCCCCCGGACGCGAAGCAGCCGGGCGAGGTGTCGGTCGCGATCAACCCGGTGTATCCGGACCACGTCGTCGTCAGTTCGTTCCAGTCCGCCAAGCCGGCGAAGTATCACTCGAACAACTACACCTACAACTCGAACGACGGCGGGCTGACGTGGAAGATGATCGCGTCCGCGAACCCGGACCGCCGCACCCAGGGCGACGACTCGGTCACCTTCGGCCCGGACGGCACCGTGTTCCACTGCTACCTTTCCGCGATCGGGTTCGGCGGGCGCGATCCGCTGCGGTCGGCCAGCGGGCTGTTCGTGCGCCGGTCGCTCGACGGGCTGGCGTGGGAGCCGCCGGTCGCGGTCGTGGACCACATCAACACGGCCGAGCCGATGGAAGACAAGCCGTGGATCGCGGTGGACAACTCGTTCGCCTCGCCGCACCGCGGCAACGTGTACGTCTCGTGGACCCGGTTCGACAAGTACGGGAGCAAGGATCCCGAACACCGCTCCCGGATCTTCTTCTCGCGGTCGAGGGACGGCGGCAAGACGTTCACGCCGTCGCTGCGGATTTCGGACAAGTCGGGTGGAGCGTTGGACGACTCGAACACGGTGGAAGGCGCGGTGCCGGCGGTCGGGCCGAAGGGCGAGGTGTACGTCGCGTGGGCCGGACCGGACGGGATCGTGATCGACAAATCCGAGGACGGCGGGTTCTCGTTCGGCAAGGACGTGAAGGTGTCCGCGCAGCCCGGCGGGTGGGACTACCCGGCGGCCGGCTTGCAACGGCACAACGGGCTGCCGGTGACCGGGTGCGACGTGAGCCGCGGGAAGTTCGGCGGGTCGGTGTACGTGTGCTGGGCCGACAAGCGCAACGGCGATTCGGACGTGTTCGTCGCCGCGAGTCGCGACGGAGCGAAGACGTGGGGCGAACCGGTGCGGGTGAACGACGACGATCTGAAGAACGGCAAGGACCAACTGTTCGCGTGGATGGCGATCGACCCGTTCGACGGGTCGGTGAACGTCGTGTTCTACGACCGCCGCGACGCCGCCGGCCCGACCGACACGCGGCTCACAATAACCGTAGCCCGGAGTGTGGACGGCGGGCAGACGTTCGGCAATTTCCGGGTGAAGATGGAGCCGTTCGCGACCGGCGAGGGCTTTTTGGGCGACTACAACGGGATCGCCGCGCGCGCCGGGCGGGTGGTCGCCGTGTTCCCGCACTTCGTCTCGCGCAGGGAGCTGGCGGTCTCGGTGGCGCTGTTCCGGTTCCGCCCCGGCACACTGGATGCGGTGGTTGAGGACTGATCTTTGAAAGTAGTAGTGAATTTCGCCGTGTGCCGTGTCTTCAGAGTAGTAGGCACACTCCGTGTGCCGTTGCTGAACGACGGGGTGAGTTTCGACGGGGGCCCGTTGCTCCTCCGCGATGGACAGCGACGGCACACGGAGTGTGCCTACTACTCTGTGGCTTGACACTCCGGCGCCGCGGGCGGACACTACACCCGCACTCGCCCCTCCCGGAGCCTTCCCATGCGCCACGCGCTGCCCCTGCTCGCGGTCCTCGTTCTCCCCGCGAGCGCCCGCGCCGACGTTTCGATCACCGTCGGCAAGGACACGATCGAGTTCAAATCCGGTTCGGCTGTTGTTGCGAAATACGCCATCGCGCCGACCGTCGCCAAGCCGTACCTCTACCCGGTACTCACCCCCGCCGGCGTCGCGGTCACCCGCGGCTGGCCGATGGACGCGGCCCCGCCGATGGGCACGAAGGACCACGTTCACCAGAAGTCGGTGTGGTTCTGTCACGGCGACGTGATTCCTGAAGGCATCGAACTGAAGATCAAATCCGCGAACAAGGCCGACAAGGGCGTGGACTTCTGGAGCGAATCGAAGGACGCGAACGGCCCGCGGCACGGCACGATCCGGTGCGTGAAGGTCGGCGAGCCGAAACAGCACTCGAAGACCCACGCGAGCGTCGAGACGCACAACGAGTGGCTCTCCCCGGACGGGCTGAAGATCATGGAGGAAATCCGCGTCATCCACTTCATCGACAGCAAGGACGGGCGCCTGTTCGCGTTCGACATCACGCTGAGGGCGACCGTGTGCCCGATCACGTTCGGCGATACGAAGGAGGGGTCGTTCGGCATCCGGGTTCGGGACGAACTGCGGATGGAGAAAAAGAAGGACACGATCGGCGGCGACGGGGTGATGTCGAGCGCTGAGGGAAAAGTGGGCGAGAAGGACATCTGGGGGCTGCCGTCCGCGTGGATCCACACCGCGGGCAAAGTGGACGGCAAGGAGATTGGGGTCGCGGTGTTCGACCACCCCTCGAACCCGAAGCCGGCGTGGCACGCCCGCGCTTACGGGCTGGTGGCGGCCAACCCGTTCGGCCGCGACCACAGCGGGTTCCCCTCGCAGAAGGGCAAAACGGACCTGTTGAAGATCGCGAAGGGCGGCGAGATGAAGTTGAAGTACGCGGTGTACGCGCACGACGGCGACGTGAAGGCCGGCAAGGTCGCCGAGGCGTTCGAGGCGTTCAAGAAATAGTGCGGGTGCGGGTGCGAGTGTGAGGAAAGACAACCCAACCGCTCGCCCGTCTGCTTTTCACTCACCCACTCGCCCGCGCCATGTCTGTTCCTTACGGTATTGTGTTCACCGTTCTGGCCGCGGTGGCGGCGTTTGCGGCGGTGCTGGCGCCGGGGTGGTTCCTCCGGGTGCCGAGTGCCGCCGCAGCGCTGTCGTTCCTGCTCGTCGCGGTCGCGTACTTCGGCGCCGGCCCGCGGCTCCTCTTCAAACGGCCCACCGGGCGCCGGCACCCAACCGCGTGGCTCGTCCACGGGCCGTACTTCGCGCTCACCGCGGTCTCGTACCACCTCTCGCGGGCCGTCACGCGCGAATCCGCGTTCGTCGAGATCGCGCCGAACGTGTTCCTCGGCCGGCGCCTCACCGCGCGCGAAGCCCGCCGCGGCGGACTGCCCGGGTGGCTCGCCGTGCTGGACCTCGCCGCGGAACTGCCCGAACCGCTGCCCCTGCGCGAACTGGCGAACTACCGCTCGCTCCCGGTCCTCGACGCAACCGCGATGAGCCTCGTCCAACTCCGCGCCGCGGTGGAATGGATCAAGCAGCACGCCGCGAGCGGCCCGGTGTACGTTCACTGCGCGCTCGGTCACGGCCGCAGCGCGCTGGTGGCCGCGGCGTACCTGATCGCCGGCGGCACCACCGTGGATGCAAAAACTGCGCTGAAGCACCTCCGCGAGTTGCGCCCCGGCGTGCGCCTCCACCGCCCGCAACGAAAGCTGCTGGACCGCTTCGCGGAGGAGGGCGGTTGAACGAGTGAAGATCGCGATAAATCGCGCGTCGGAGCGGGTCCGCCGAACTACAAAACGTGAGTAAGTTTGAAGAAGCAGAGCAGTATTAGCAATATTCATTTGACTTACTCCGCGGGCGAATTAATCTGGGCAGTCGTTACACCACCGGACCGGCCGGCACCGTACGACGGGCGTTCGGCGGTACCGCGTAGCGAGACCCAACCGTGACCCGGCGAATCGCTCTGGTGAGTGAAACGGACCTGCTCACGTTCGCCGACGTGGCGCGGGTGAGTGCCGCGGTCCAGAAACAGGTGACCGACGACTTCGGCCCGCTGTGGGACGTGAAGGCGACGGTCGATCCGTTCGCCACGGTCGTCGACGTTCCGCTGGGGTACTGGCCGGTCGTCGTCCGCGACGACATCGGGCTGAACATCGCCGGCGCCCACACCGCCGACGCACAGGACAAGCCGTTCGCCCTGGTGACGTTCCGCGACGACTGGCCCCTGTCGGTGAGCCACGAAGTGCTGGAGATGCTCGCCGACCCGTGGGGCAAGGAGTACCTCACCGGGCCGTCGCTCCGCCCCGGGCAGGGCACGGTGGAATACCTGGTCGAGGTGTGCGACCCGTGTCAGGGCGGGGCGTTCGGCTGCTCCGTCAACGGCGTCGTGCTGTCGGATTTCGTGCTGCCGGGTTACTACAAGGCGTTCGGGCCGGGGCGCTACAGCTTCGCCGGCAACGTTTCGGCCCCGCGTGCCGTTCTGTCGGGCGGGTACGTCACGTGGCGCGACCCGGTGACCGGGATGTGGACGCAGTACCTCGCGGACGGCCCGTCGGCCGAGTTCCGCGACCTGGGGGTGGACCCGGCCCCGCCGGGCATCCAGCTCCGCGGGTTCATCGACCGCAGTACGGCCGCTTATCTGGGCGCGGGCGCGGCACCGAAAAAGCCCAAGAAGCCGAAAGTGAACGCCCCGACACCCGCGACCACCCGCGCCCGCTACCCGGCCGCCCGCGAGGCCGAGGGCGCCCGCTGGCGGCAGCGGATCGATCGCGTCGTCAAGCCGGCCGGGTGACCGGTTCGGCATTCTCTTCGGAGGTCGGTCATGAAGAAGTGGTTGCTGCTCGCCCTGGCGTTCGCCGGGTTGGGCGCGTTCCCCGACGTGAGCGAGGCGGGGATCTTCCGCCGGCGGGCCCGGCCGGCCCCGGTGTGTCAGCCGGTGGTCGTGTGCCCGCCGGTCGCGGCCCCGTGGATCATGCCCGTGCCGGTCCGGCCGCTCGAACCCACGCGCACCGTGGAAATCGAGGGCGTCGTTACCGAACTGATCGACACCGGCGAGACCGACGAGAAGCGCGACGAGGTCGAACCGGGGCTCAAGGAGGCGGGAACGAGCGACATCCCCAACCACGCCCGGTTCAAGGGGACCGCGCGCCGGGTGGCGAAGACGACGATCTTCGTGACCGACGCGGCCCCGACGCCGTTCACCAACGTCTCCGCGCTGATCATGTCGCTGCCCCCGGACCAGACGATGGTGGGATTGAACATCCCGCACGGACCGAACTCGAATCGGGTCGAGCAGGAGAAGAAGAACGTCGTCGTCACCACGTTCATCTACGCCTACTCGAAGGAGAACGACAACGATTATCACGTCATCATCGGCGACCCGCCGACGGTGCCCGTGGCGAACCGGAAGTACATGAACGTGGAAATCTCCGGCATCCCGGTGGGCGGGACGAACGACAACCGGATGCAGTTGTGGGCGGTGCGCGACGTGTTCCGCGCGAAGTATCAACTGGGCGTGAACGGGCCGAACAGTTACGTGCGGCCGAACCCGCCGACGCCCGTTCGGATCACCGGCTCGCTGTTTTACGACATCGACCACCCGCCGCCGCACTTCGTCGGACCGCAGTCGCACAAACCGAAGACCGCGTGGGAGATTCACCCGATCTCCAAGCTCGAGTTCCTGCCGCCGAACAAGTGAGGCCGTTCGGGTTGCGTGATTCTGCGACGTGCCGCGTCTGGTAAACTGAGGGCAGAGTCTCACGGGGTAAAACCATGCCGGACCTGCTCGAAGTGATCGCCGAGACCGACGCGGCCGTCCTGAACGGTTGGGCCGCGGCACACAAGGAGCGCGAGCCGCGGCTCCGGGCTCTCCCGGAGGCCGAACGCGCCCGCGAGCTGCTGACGCTGGCCCGCGAGTTCACCCGTCGGGCGTCGTGGGCGGTAGACACGGCCGAAGGGTGGCTCGCGGAACTGAAAGTGCGCCTCCGCGACGGGATGGGCGGAGACAAACTCCGTGCGCTCCTGACGAGCGGCCGAACGCTGTGCGGAATGTGCCGCTCGATCGTCGAGATCGCTGGCGATTTGTGGCACCTGACTGGCACCCCGGGCGAGTCGCTGGGCGCGATCACACAGCAACTCGCCGCAGTCGAAACTGAAATCACCGCGTTCGCGAAGCACGCAGAGCCACCGTCACCGGAGACAATCGAGAAGCTATTCCAGAGAGCGGATGAGCAAAGCCGGCAGGGAAAAGGGCTGACGCGCGAACAAGCCCTCGCGGCGATCCGCAAATCTGAGTGATGCCAGCTAAGCCAGACAGACAATTACGCTTGGTTGTAGAAGACAATTGCCGTTACCAGTCCGTAGAACACGCCCTCGGCAGACATGTCGCCCCAGTGACCGTGACCCACCGAATGACGGCCAAACGCGATCCGGTCTCCAATGTCGGCGACCGGGAAACCACACACCGCTTGAATCGGGGCTGGCAGGATGATCTTATCGAGAACTTCAAATACACGGGCCGCCGAGCGTGACCGATCCAGTTTCATCAACTTGTAAGTCACCGCCACATCGGACACTCGATTTCCGTTCAAACCCTTCGCGCCGAGCGCCGCCACGGCGACCGGTTGATCGACCGATTTATTCACCCACGTTCCGTTCCCGTTTAGTTTCCCGGACAGCACGCGGAAGAAGAACTCGAACCGCGTCGCCAGGTAAGAAGAGGCGAGCGCAGCAGGAGAGTCAAGAAAACTGTGCTGGGCAACCTGTCCCACCGCATACGCGACGTGCTCCTTGTATCGTTGCGGGAAGAGGTCCGTGTACGGCGCAGCATCCATCTCCGTAGCGAATCGCGCAAGGAATCTGTACGGAGCGCAATCGCCCCAATAACTGCCCAAATGTCGGCAATGTGTGGTGATGTAGCCGGCAGCCTCGTCTGACGCAGTCATGTCCACCAACTCCTGTGAACGGAACATATCTTGCTTTCGAGATCACTCGCGCCGGTGTGCCGCTGGCCGTACCGAACCCAAAGGCGGCCGGATCGTAATGCTACCGCTCGTCGCCCCCTTGGCGAAACCGACGAGCGAGTCGATGCCCGTAATGAACTTCGCCATCACCTCGCGCAGTCGTCCCCAAATGAGGTGTCCGTTGAGAATCATCCGCCCGTTGTCGATGACACCCGCCACGTTTGGCGGGCACCGCCGTACTTGACCAGCGGTCGCACCCGCCGCGCCGGCTGTCTGACCCCAGTCGAGAAGGATGTAGTAATCTACCCCCTCGACGACGTTCAGGTTTTCGTTCTCATGCACCATGCAGCGGATCGCGTAGACAAGCGCGGAAAAGGAGTAATCGCGGGGCTCCGAGGATCGTGCATTTACCAAGGTCACCCGGAGACCGCCCCGCTCAGATGGCGGAACCTCTAGATCAATGAACTCCTTGAACCGTTGGGCGTTGTAAGTCGGCGAGGTGTCTTCGCCACGCAGTAACCGCCGCAGAGTTTTGGCTGCGTCGATTGCGATGCACATCGGCGCCAAGCAATCCTCTGGTCTGTTTTGCTGGTAAAGGTCATCACTCTCGTAAAACGCCTTCTTCACGTTGTCGAGTAGCCGTTCCTCCTGGGGCGTCAGTTGTCCGAACCTGTCTTCTGCAATCCCGCTGAACATGGGGCGCCTCTTTCTGCTCGCTGGGGAGTATCAAATTCGGACTGTGGGTTCGCATAGCTTACGCACCCGTATCCAATAAAGTCACGACGCGGCTGCAAGTGGTTCGCGCGTCGCAAGGGAGTATCAAGACGGACGAACACGTTTACTCCAAGGTGCGCGCGACAAGTTACCTCACGAACCGGCTCACCTTCGTCGCGCCGTCCTGAAGCTCGAAGCGGTA
>CAZBXY010000034.1:22941-37687 GCA_964495365.1 uncultured Frigoriglobus sp.
TCCGGGAAGGCGTCGGCGAACTCCTCCTGGTGGCTCACCAGCAGGATGCAGTGCAGGTGCCCGCGGAGGTTCTGCAGTTCCTGGATCATCACCTGGCGGCCGGCGCGGTCCAGGCAGCCGAACCCCTCGTCGATAATCACGCTCTCGATCGGACGGTGTTGTTTGCTGGCGTACTGCCCGATGCCCAGAGCAAGGGCGACGGCGACGCGGAACCGCTGGCTGCCGCTCAGGAACGCCACGTTGATCGCCGCCCCACCTGTCACGCGGTTGGCGCATTCGAGGTCGAGCGCCTTGTCGGTGCCGGCTTCGGCTTCCACCAGCCGCATGAACAGTTGCCCGCTGCTCAGGCGGTCCAGCACCGCGTTGGCGTAATCCACGATTTGACGCTCGGCCTGCCGGACGAGGTGCCGCTGCAAGCGGTCGCGGCCGAGCAGTTCCGCGAGCAGCTTGTGCCGGTTGTGTTCGGCGTCCACCGCCTTGAACCGCTCGTTGAGTTCGGTGCGCTGTTGCAGGTAGCCGTCGAGGATGCGCTTGCGGCCCTGCGCGTCGAGCAACTCCTTGTTGCGCAGATCGAGTTCCTTGCGCGCGGCATTCGCTTCGGCGCGCACCTCGTCCGGCTGGCGCCGGTCCGCCGGCGGGAACGCCTCGGCTTCGGCTTCCAGTTGCGTGATCTCGGCGCGCAGCGGGTCGAGGCCGCCGCGGGCGGCTTGCAGTTTCGTGAACTGCGCCTCGATGCCCTTTGCGCCCAGGTCTTCGTACTCCTGCTTCCACCGCATGTGGTCGTTCAGCCCGGCGGTTTCCAGCGGCTTGCGCCACGGCTCGGGTAGCGCCTTCTTCGCGCGCTCGATCGCCTCGCCGCTCTGCTTGCGGCTCGATTCCTCCAGGTTCAGCTTCCCGGCGATCTCGGTCAGCTCGCGGTCGGCCTCGCTGAGCGTGCGCTGTTGACGTTCGTTCTCCTGTTCGGTTGCCGCGATCTCCTTCTTGCCCGCGACGAGCGAACTCGCAACGGACTTCTCCTCGCTCTGCTTGGCGGCGAATTCCTGGCGCAGCGGGGCCGGGTCGCCACCGGGCAAGCCCTGTTTCGCCTTCGCGAGCCGGTCGCGGACCGACTCGATCTTCGCGGAGAGCGTGCGCACGTCGTCGGCCTGCTTCTGCGCGGCCCGGAGCTTGCGCTTCACGTCGTCGATGCCGTGCGCCCGCGTGGACAGTTCCGTGATGTCGTGCCGGTCCGGGTAGGTGCTTTTCGACCAGTCGGATGGCTCGGTCTTGCCGATCTTCTGTTTGAAGTGATCGGGGATCGCGAAGTAGCTCTGCCGACACGAATCGGTGAGCCGCTTGATGTCGCTCGCGGCCTGCTTCACCGCGGCGTCGGCGTCCTTCCACTTGTCGCGCAGGTCGGCCAGGCGTTTGCGTTCGGTCGCTTCCTTCTCGGTCAGTTCGGTTTCGAGCTTCGCCGCCTTGGCCGCTTCGGCGGTGAGCGCCTTGAGCTTCTTCTCGGTTGCGTCGGCGGCACTCTCGCGGTTCGTCTTCTCGTCGGCGAAGTGCCCCGGGGTGAGCGGTTGCCCGCACGCCCGACACTTGGTCTGTCCCGTCATCGTCTTGAACTCGTCAGCCAATTCGCGGGCCTGCCGCGCGAGTGCGCGGGCCTCCGCGACCGCCTGATCCTTCGCGGACCGGTCCTCGCGCGCGGCCTTCGCGCTCGCTTCGAGGGCGGTGAAGTCTTCCTTCGCCTTGATCCCATCGGCCTTGAGCTTCGCCTCCTCCGCCCGCGCGGTTTTCTCGCCCGCGACGACCTTCGTCAGTTCTGCGCGGTCCTGATGAAGCCGCTCCAGTACCGCGATATTCTGCGCCAAAACGACGAGCTGTTCCTGCTCGTCCTGGAGCGCCCGCACGGCCTTATCGGGTTCCGCCGGGAGGCGCTTCAGTTCGTCTTCGAGTCGCTTCACCTCGGATTCGGCGTCCTCGACCTGCCGCACCTTTTCGAGCACGCCGGCGAGTTCGCGGAGCCTGCTTTCGAGCTTCGCCTTGTTGGCCTCGTCGTCGGCCAGCCCCTTCTTGAGCGCCGCGAGCTTCTTGCGCCCCTGTTCGAGCGCCCGCTCCGTGTTGAACCGCCGATCCGCGGTCTGCTCGCGGTCCTTCGTGAGCTTCTCGCTCTTGCGCTCGGACTCGCCGACGCGCCCGCGCTCGGTGACGATCGTGCCCACCGCCGGCAGCACGTCACGCAGCTCGCGCCAGCGCGTGTGCTGCTTCTCGATCTCGATCGCGGTGCCGAGCAACTTCTCCGCGTCCGCGAGCTTCTGCCTCACGCCAGCGAGCTTCGACTGCGTTTCCGCCCACCGCCGGGCGCGCAGTTCGAGTGCCACGAGCGCATCGATCCGCTCCTGCGTGACCGTGCGGGCCTCCTCGGCCGCGACGATCAGCCCCTGAACCTCCGCGTACTCCTCCTCGCTCACGTCTTTCAGGCCCGAGAGCTGGTTGCCGATCGCTTCGAGTTCGCTCTTGAGCGCGCGGCGCCGGTCGTCGGCCTTGCCGTGCAACTTCTGATAGCGCTCCAGATCGACGATTTGCGCGAGAACCCCGGCGCGACCTGCGGGGGTGGCGTCGAGCAACTTTTCGGACTTCCCCTGAAGCAGCAACACCGACGAGGTGAACGTCTCGTAGTTGAGGCCGATCGTGTCCTTGATCCAGGCGTCGAAGTTCGTCTTGAGGTTCGTGCCCGAGATAGCTTCCCATTCCTCCACGGAAGAACCTAACCCCCCAACCCCCTTCCCTGAAAAGGAAGGGGGAGCCGGATTTAGCCCCTCTCCCCCAGGGGGAGGGGTTGGGGAGGGGTCAGAGACCTTCCGCAGCACCTGCTGCGTGCTGGCGATCTTGTCGTTCTTCTGCCGGCGCACGGTGCGCTTGATGCGGTAGAGTTGCTTCTCGCTGGTGAAGTCGAACTCGACCGCGAGCGTGTTGACTTCCTTGTTGATGAGCTCCGCGGCGCTCTGACTGCCGCCGCGGTGGTGCCCGAAGAGCGCGAACGTGACCGCGTCGAACACGCTCGACTTGCCGCTGCCGTTGGTGCCCGAGAGCATCCACAGCGGGGAGCCGTCGAACCGGATCTCCTGCTCGTCCTTGTACGACAGGAAGCCGGAGAGTTTCACGCGCTGGGGAATCATTGCACACTCCGGGCGAACCCCGGACGCAAGTCCGGAGGTGTTCGTCAAGCCTACCACCCGCCCACAAGGGCAGGGTTCGCCTGACAATCACCCCCGGACTTGCGTCCAGGGTTCGCCTATTCCATCTCTTTCAGCAACCCGTCGGCGATCTTGAGGATCGCGTCGCGCTCGGCCGGGTCGTGCTGGATCAGTTCCTGGCCCAAATAGTCGCGCACGGTTTCGTTGAAGCCCTTGCCGACCGCGCCCTCCGGTACGAGTGTCGGGCCGAGGGCGCCGGTTTCCTTCCAGTCGCGGGCGTACCACCGCGGGAAGATGCGGTCCAGGTCGCGGAGCACGTCTTCGAGCTGGTCCTTCCCCGCGGTGTAGCGGATCTGGAGGCTCACGAGGTCGTCCTTCGCGTCCGGGTACTCCTTCCGCAGTCGCGGGATGTCCTCCGAAGGCTCCAATACGACGACCTCGTAAATCTTCGTCGAGGGGAGCGGCAGGACCGTCGGTTCTTCGTTCCGGCCGTCCGGCCCGATCTCGAAAAGAACGACGCCTTTTTGGTCGGCCTGCTCGCCGAGGTCCATCTTCTCGATGCTGCCGGAATAGCGGACGTGCGTCGCGCCGAGCCACTGCGGCTTGTGGATGTGCCCCAGCGCCGCGTAGTCGAACTGTTGTGGTAGCTCCGACCCTTCCACCACCACATCTTCTTCGGTCGTGATGCGAAAGAGGCTCGGGCCGACGTTCGACCCGTGAACGTGGACGTGCGCGCCCAGCACCGCGGGCGCTTTCTGGTCGTACTTCGGGTGGTTGCGGATGTCGCGGAGGGCGTCGGCCCACGCGGACACGAGCAGGTTGTTCTTCTCCTCCGGGCTGCCGTACTTGAGGCCGCCTTCGCCCCTGAGGAAGCGGTTGGGCGTGGGGAACGGCATCAGCACGAACTGCACCGGGAAGCCGCCCAGGCGGTCTTCGAGGCGCAAGAACGTCGGGTCGGCGGCGAGGTACAGCCGCCCGGGGGGTACGGTTTCCCCCGGTTTGCCGACGGTCGGCGACGCGAGCGTCATCGCGCTGACGAGCGTCGAGCAGAAGTTCTCGTTGTCGTGGTTGCCGGTGAGTGTGAGGATGGTGCCGCCGCCTTCGAGGAACTCGGCGAACACCTCCTGCCAGTGGCGGATGGTGTCGCGGAGGCCGTCCGGGCGGGCGAGTTCGCTGAACAGGTCGCCGGCGACGAGGAGTACATCGACGTTTTCGCTCTTGCAGTACATGGCGACGCGCTCGACGGCCCGGCGCAGGTCGTCGGTGCGGTCGATCCGGCCGAGCCGGTCGCCGAGGTGCCAGTCGGCGGTGTGGAGGATTCTCATACCCCCGTATTGTGCCGGGGGCCGCGTTTGAACGGAAGGTCAGAAGGGCGTCATGCTCGCGATTGCCACTCGGCCGGATCGCGCGACTGATGGAACACGGCCAGAACGACGAGCCGGTCCGGGCGCACGCGGTAGTAAACGCAATACGGGAACCGTTTGACCGGGGCCTCGCATGTCGCGGTGGACGATCGGGTAACGATCGGGGTAGTTCGCGATCGTATCGAGAACGGCTTGCACCTCGGCCTCAAAATCGGCCCCAAGACCCGGTTGTTGGGTCTCGTAGTGCGCGATCGCGCCGACGTACTCCGCTTGTGCGGCGGTGCGAAAAACAACGGGAAGACTCATCGCTTGAACTCGGCGCGGCCCCTGGCCTTCACCTGTTCCCAGGGAACCACGTCGTCGGGGTTGGTATCATCGTCGGCGATGCGCCGGTCCAGTTCCGCGCGCTGAGTGTCCGTCAAGTGCGGTCCCTCCGTGGCGATGCTGTCCCACAGCGCCTGAACGAGCGCGAGCCGCTCGTCGCGCGGGAGTTTGTCCAGGCCGAGCGATTCGAGAGTAGCCGGCATGGGGCCGCCTCGTGTGATTACGGAAATCTGTTTTGTATTGTGCCGGAGGCTGCATCTGGACGGAAGGTCAAAAAGGCTACGGGTCTTCCGGTTCGCGCTGGTTGTAAACCCAGTCCTTCGCCTCCTCTTCCGTCGCAAACGGTTTCACGCCCAAAACGAGGACGAATTGGCGCGTCCGAAGGGCGAAATCGATGTCGCCGCCGCCAATCTGTCCGTACTTCTCCTGGCCCGCTCGCGTCTGACTCGATGTCGCGAACCCGATCACCCGGTAGCCACGAATCTCACCGAAACCGGCCGACGGACCGTAGGTCCGATTCACGCCTTTGTCCAGTTTCGCGAAGAAGGAATTATCGTTGGAACTGCCCCACATCCCTGGCCAGCCGCTGATCACGTGCGTGCCCTTCAGCCCTGGTCCCCACATGATGTAGAAGGGAACGACCCGTGAGCGATCGGGCTGCGGGGAGAATACCTTGCCTCCCTCCCGACCGCGAAACTTGCCGTCCTCGAACCGGAGGGGCACGACCGCGCAGTGTTCTTCGCCCTTGGGCAGTTCGTAGTCCCCACCGAGCCACTTCACGCCGAGGAAATTGCGAAGCGGGGTGTCCTCGTGTGTGGAAAGCCGTTCCGGGCCCGGCTGCGAGAGCCGCCCAAAACCCGGCCGGTGCGAGTCGCGCCAGAGGAGGTACGCGCAACACACCACAAGAGTGAGCGTAAATAGCGGGTGCGCAACACGCCAGATTCGGGAGATCATCGTTTTCCCTCGCAGGCCGCCCGACGTCACGGGTTCACGACCACCTCACCCGCTGGGCCGCGGAACAGCACTTCGAGACGGTTTATCACGTCGCGGCCGAGGATGCGGTCCGGGTTGTAGAAGTCGGCTTGCAGACGACACGGGTACTCTTGCCCATCGAGCCATACCCAAATGAGGAAGCCGAGCGTCACCATCGCCGTTCCACCAACGCCGGTGATACGGCCCGGCGTTCCTTGCGAAACGTCGAGTTGCAGCGCCTGACAATCCGGCCAGGGCAGGGCGCTCGCGTCCGCCCCGGTGTCGGGAATGACGCGATCGAAGACGGTGCCCGGTGTTCCGATCACGGTGCGGAACTCGACGCTCATCAGCGGTAGCGGTTCGCCGGCGTAGGTGGAGTCGTACGGGAACGTGACGCGCCGCATCCGGCACGGTTCGTCTTCGTGTCCCACACAGGTCACGAACGGGTGACGGCCGGACTTGTGGGCCGTTTCGAAAACCGCGACCGGGCTGGTGCCGGACGCGATCACGGCCCCGTCGGCAAAGGCGACCCACACATTGCAATATCGACCGAAGAGCGAAGCCCGCGCGGCCCAATAACCGGCTTCGTTGCGCCGCCAGTCGGAGTTCACCCGGTCGGCGATTTCCGGGGGCAGTTCGTCAGCGAGACTCTTCATTGTCGGCCTCGGCGTTTGATCTACCAGATTAACACACTGCGACCGGAAGGGGCTACCCCCGCGGCACCCACACCGGGGTTGGGGCGATCGCGTCCGCGGGGCGGTTCCCGGCGTTCGGGCGACCGCTGCCGGCCAGCCGGCTCACGCACCGCACGCTCATGTCCGCATCGCACGTGAGCTGGCAGCTCAGCCGCACGCCGGTGACGCCCTTGGCGGCCAGCACTGTCTTTTCGGCTTCGGTCATCTGGTCCGGTTCGCCCGAGACGAACTCGACGCGACACGTCGTGCAGCGGGCGTTGCCGCCGCAGGCGTGCAGTTGATCCACACTCGCCTCGTCCACCAGCGCGAGCACGAGCCGCTTCCCGGCCGGAACCTCGAACTCGCCCACGCCCTCGACGGTCAGTTTCGGCACGGTAGACCCCTCCTTCGTGTTCCACCCCGGCGTTGGCACGCCGGGTTCGCCCTCACCCCGTCGCTCACGCTCCGGGTTCGCCTTCAGCTTACTCCATTGCTCCGACACAACGTTGTCAATATCCTCTGCGTGTCGGCGAATCCTTCTCCAGTCGCGACTTCCCCGCTCCTTCACTAGCCCGGAGGTGGCCGTGTCGGTCATCGAGACGCGGGAACTTTGGAAGACCTACGGCCGGATCGAGGCCCTCAAGGGCGTCTCGCTCAAGGTCGAGAAGGGTCAGATCTACGGCCTGCTCGGCCAGAACGGCGCGGGCAAGACCACGCTCATCAAGGTTCTGCTCGGCATCGTGAGGCTCACCCACGGCGAGGCGTCGCTGTTGGGCGCGCCGGCCGGGACGGTCGAGGTGCGGCGCCGGGTCGGCTACCTGCCCGAGGACCACCAGTTCCCGAACTACCACAGCGGTTACTCGCTGATGGACTACTACGGCAGCCTCTACGGGGTGTCGAGCGCGGACCGCAAGCGGAAGATTCCTGAGACGCTGGAGCTGGTCGGCATCGCCGGGCGGATGAATTACAAGATCAAGACGTACTCGAAGGGCATGAAGCAGCGGCTCGGCATCGCCCAGGCTCTCATGCACGACCCGGAACTGATTATCCTCGACGAGCCGACCGACGGCGTGGACCCGATGGGGCGCAAGGAAATCCGCGACCTCATGACGGAACTGAAACAAAAGGGTCACACGATCTTCCTCAACTCGCACCTGCTCGGCGAGGTCGAACTGATCTGCGACCGCGTCGCCATCCTCCAGCAGGGCAAACTGGTCCGCGAGGGGACGATCGACGAACTCACGAAGACGAAGGGCACGTACGTCCTGGGGCTGTTGGCCGGGCAGGAGTTTCCGATCGATGCGGTGATGAAGCTCAACTTCCCGGTGCGCCCGCTGCCGGACACCGCCGGGCACTTCGAGGTGACGCTGCCCGACGGCAAGACGATCGAGCCGGTGATGAAGCTGCTCTCCGACCGCGGGCTGACGGTGGTTCACATCGTCGAGAAGAAGACGTCTTTGGAAGACGTGTTCATGACGACGGTGGAGGGGGCGGAACCGGGTGTGGATCGCAAACAGCGGCGGCGCGCCCGCCCGGTCGGGGGGGGGGAATAGCCGTGCAACAGTTCTTCGCCATCCTGAAAGACTCGTTCCGCGAGGCCGTGGACGGGTTCGTCATCTACGTGATGCTGGGCCTCGCCGCGATCATGGTGATTCTGGTCGGCAGCGTGTCGTATGAGCCGGAACCGCCGGACGAGGCGCTGCCGGAGGTGCTCCAGCAGTTCAACATCGTGTTCCCGGACCGCGGCAAGAGCCAGTCCCCCGTCGGAATTCCGGCGCTGCTCGACTACAAGGCCACCAACGCGACCCAGGCGAGCGACGGGGCCGTCTCGTTCACCCTGGACGTCGAGTTCAACAGCCAGGGGTTCGGCGCGCCGAAGATCGACGGCGGCCCGAAACCCCGCGCGCCCTTCGACATCTTCCGGTTCGCCGTGGCCGCGTGGAAGAAGCCGGCCGGTGAGAAGATCAAGGAAGACCCGCGTCGCGCCCGCGCCCGGATGCTGAACCGCGGCAACAAGGACATCGACGTGGTGATGCCCAAGGACATGACCCCGACCGACCTGGCCGAGGTGACCGACGAGGACATGGCCGCGTTCCTCAAGTCGCAGTTCGCCCTGTTCGTCGGGGTCAGCGAGTCGAGCGTCGAGGTGAAGCGCGTGACGGCGGGCGTGTCCGAGCCCGAGTACAGGTTCGACGTAACCCTGAAGAGCGTGTCCGGTGCCCGCGGGTGGCCGAACAAGATCTACGTGCTGTTCAAGGCGTTCCCGCCGATCCGCCGCATCCCGCTCGGTATGGCCGTCTACTTCATCCAGGACCAGTTGGTGAACGGACTGGGCGCCGGCGTCACGCTCATCATCAGCGTCGTCATCACCGGGTTCTTCATCCCGAACATGCTCCGCAAGGGCGCGCTGGACCTGCTCATCTCCAAGCCGATCGGGCGGGTACAGTTGCTCGTGTACAAGTACATCGGCGGGCTGACGTTCATCTTCCTGGTGTCGTCGTTCACCATCGGCGCCGTGTGGCTGGTGATGGCGGCCCGGTCCAACATTTGGGACCCGTCGTTCCTGCTGGTCATCCCGGCGCTGACGTTCACGTTCGCGGTAGTGTACGCCGTGTCCACGCTGGTGGCGGTACTCACCCGCAGCCCGATCGCGGCCATCATGTTGTCGATCGGATTCATCGTGGTGATGTGGATCGTCGGGTTCGTCAAGTCGCTCTTCGACCGTATGAAACTGTCCGGCGAGCAGGAGATCCCGGAGTGGGCCTTCACCCTGGTGGACACCATCAACAACGTCCTGCCGCGGTACAAGGATCTGGACAAGTTGACGACGAAGGTGATCGTGGACGCGAACCTGCCGCAAGGGCTGTCGCGGCTCCTGGGGCTGCTGGTGGAGTTCCCGTCGTTCGGCGGGGCGGTCGGCGTGTCGCTCGCGTTCATCGTGGTGATGCTCGGCCTCGCCTCCTGGCGATTGGTGAAGCGCGACAACTGACAGGCGAACGGCCGGTGTGAGCCGGCCGGTGGAACCTCCGCGCTCTCACCGGCCGGCTCACACCGGCCGTTCGCCCTAAAGCCGCTCGCCCTCCAGTTCGCGATACTGTCGCTCGTCGATGCGCTCGAACCGCACGCGGGCGCCCACTCGCAACGGGAAGAACCCGGCCGCCACGTCCACGATCGTCAGGGGCGTGCGGCCGATCAGGTTCCAGCCCCCGGGGCGCGCCAGCGGGTAGATTCCCGTTTGCCGACCGGTGAGGCCCACGCTCCCCGGCTCGACCCGCACCCGCGGACTCGGCAACCGGCCCACCCCGCACAACGCCGGCGGCAGGTAGCCCAAATACGGGAACCCCGGCACGAACCCGATCGCATACACGGTGTAAGTGGTCGCGGTGTGCAGGCGGATGACCTCGTCGGCACCAAGGTGCGTCGCCTCGCACACGCGCGGCAGGTCGAGTTGCATTTCGTAACAGACCGGCACCACGGCGAGCCGCGCCCGCAAGGGAGCGGTTAAGGGTTCCCGCTCCCTTGCGGGCGCGGCTCGTTCCGAGAGCCACGCCATCACTTCCGCCGTAGTAATCTGTTGCGCGTCGAAGAACACCCCGATACTGGCGTAGGCCGGCACCACGTCGAACAACCACGGCGGATTCGCGGCCCGCACGGCCGCCGCGAACCGCACCGCCGTCGGTTCGTCGGTGAGGTAGGCCAGAACCGCCTGATCGCCGAGCGGGCAGAGTTTCATGCCCTCAGCGTAGGAGGTCGGTCGCGGCGCCGAACACCTCGTGAGAAGTGACGAGTTGGCAATCTTTGGCAATCTTTGAAAAAAAGGCCCAAAAGCCCTGGGAAAACCAAAGGTTGCCAAGTGGCAATCTTTGGCAATCTTTGGCAACCTTTGGCAATCTTTGGCAACCTTTCGTATTCCCAGGGGTTTTTGCACGAAGCCGCGAACGGTGCTGGCGCGGAGAACCGACACACCCTCGCGCGACCGCACTTCTTGCGTCTGGCGATTCGTGCTGGCTTCGGCCGGCGCGGCCGATACGCTAATTATCACTCCGCCGGTAAACAATTCCCGTTCCCACCGCCGGCGGCACCCAGCGAGGTTCCACTCATGCTGCGCCGACTCTTACTCCCGCTCGTCGGGGTCGCCCTCGCGGCGACGCTCGTGCCGGCCCGGGCCGCCGAAGGCGACCTGTCCGGCAACTGGCAACTGACCACCATCAGCGCCGCCGGCGAATCGACCGCCTGCATCCTGAAGGTCGAGGTCAAGGACGGCAAGCCGTCCGCGTCGGTGGCATTCTCGCCAGAAGGCGTCGAGACCACGCTCGCCGAGTTCCGCGTCACCGAGTCGCGCGTGTTCGTCACCCTCAAGCAGGTGCGCGGGGCCGGGAAGCAGAGCTTCACGTCCGAACTCGCGTTCGTCGGGGTCCGCGGCACCGACGCGAAGGCGGTCTTCGGCAGCACCGGCACCGGCACCTTCCGCACCCGCGCCAAGCTGACCGCGACCACCAAGACGACGCTCGGCAAGGACGAACTGCTCGTCAAGACGGCCCTGCCCGAGCCGATGCAGAAGGCCGCACAACTCGGCAACAAGGCCGGTCAGGCGCAGCTCAAGATGATTAACGAGAAAGACCCGGAGAAGAAGAAGGACCTGACCCGGGAGTTCGACGCGGCGGCGAAGGAAGCGACCGAGAAGCAACCGGTGCTGTACCGCGAGGTGGTCGAGAGGCACGCCGACAGCCCGGCCGCGCTCGACGCCGCGATGAACCTGCTCCGCGCGGCCGCGCGTGCCAAGGCCGCCAACCCGCTGACCGCGGCCGACGCGGAGAAGTTCGTCAAGGTGGTTCAGAAGCAGGGCGCGCCCTACGGCCCGGTCTTCACCGGGGTGACGCTCGCGCCGGTGGCCGAAACGCTCGCGGGACAGGGGCTGGAGGCGGTCGCACTGGCCGCGATCGAGCCGTCGGCCAAGGGGCTGACGAAGGACGACCCGATCGAGGCCCGGGTCGCGGTGCTGGGCGCGTACCAGTCGGCGCTGGCGAAGTCCGGGAAGGCCGAGGCGGCGAAGACCGTCGGGGCCGAGCTGACGAAGCTGGAATCGGTGCTCGACGCCGAGTACCTCCAGAAGGTGCCGCCGTTCAAGCCGACCGCGTTCGCCGGGCGCAAGGACCGGAGCGCCAACCAGGTCGCGGTGTTTGAACTGTTCACCGGCGCGCAGTGCCCGCCGTGCGTCGCCGCCGACGCCGCGTTCGACGCGCTCCTGAAGACGTACAAACCGACCGACGTCGTCCTGATCCAGTACCACGTCCACATCCCCGGTCCCGACCCGCTGACGATCCCCGAATCGGTCGCCCGGTTCGACTACTACCGCAAGGAGTTCCCGGACGCCATTCGCGGCGCGCCGTCGAGCGTGTTCAACGGCAAGCCCGCCGCCGGCGGGGGCGGCGGCATGGCCGCGGCCGAGAACAAGTACAACCAGTACACGGGCGTGATTAACCCGATCCTGGAGAAGACGACCGCGGTGAAGATGGGCGGCAAGGCGACCCGCACCGGCGACAAGATCGACATCCGGCTCGAAGTCACCGAGGGCGCCGGCGACGACATGCGGCTCCGCGTGCTGGTCGTCGAGGAGAGCATCCGGTACGTCGGCGGCAACCAGATGCGGTTCCACCACCACGTGGTCCGCGCGATGCCCGGCGGGGCCGACGGAGTGGCGGTCACCGACAAGGCGTTCAAGCACTCCGCGACCGTGGACCTGGGCACCGTGCGGAAGGGCCTGACGAAGTACCTGGACGACTACGCGGCGGGCCCCCGGGGGCCGTTCCCGAAGCCGGACCGGCCGATGGACATGAAGGACCTGAAGGTGATCGCGATCGTGCAGAACGACAAGACGAAGGAGATCGTCCAGGCCGTGCAGATCGAGGTGGAAGCAAAGGTCGCCGGCGGGCGGTAATCCGCGTTCGCGGCACCGGCTTTCCAACCGGTGCCGTTGTTCTTGTGGCACCGGCTTTCTAGCCGGTGCTTTCGACCGGCGTGCAGAAACGCGCAGTTCGTCCAGCGCTAAATGCGCACAATTGTCTAGTTAAGTGGACGGGGGTACATGGAGTTGGCGCTCTTAGGCGCACTTCGCACGAAACACTAGAAATCGTAGGGTTTGGTCTAAGAGCGCCAGGTGGCGCTCTTAGGCGTCCTTTGGCGTCCTTTGGCGTCCTTCCAAACACAATCACTTGTTTTCCCGCGCGGCGCAACCTGTCTGGAAATTGCCCCCGCGCGGGCTACCATAATCTCGGCGGGGCGGTTCCAACGTCGGAGCCGCCCCGCGTCCGTTTCCACTCCCGGTGCCGCCAATGTCCGCCAACCGCCGCACCCCGCTGTTCCCGTGGCACGTCGATCACAAGGCCCGCATGGTGCCGTTCGGCGGGTGGGAGATGCCGGTTCAGTACGCGGGGATCGCGCCGGAACACAAGGCCGTCCGCTCCGCCGCCGGACTGTTCGACATCTCGCACATGGCCCGCGTCAGCTTCGGCGGGAAGGACGCACTCGCGCTCCTCGAACACGTCTTCACCAACTCCGTCGCCACCATGAAGGACGGACAGGTGCGTTACGGGCTGGTGTGCAAGGACGACGGCGGCATCCTGGACGACATCCTGGTGTACCGCTGGCCCTACGGGTTCGCCGCGGTGGTGAACGCGAGCAACCGCGAGAAGATTCTGGCGTGGCTCGAACAGCACCGCCCCGGGCGCGACGTGCAGATTCAAGATCAGACCTTCGACACGACGATGATCGCCGTTCAGGGGCCGAAATCGGTGGAACTGGTCGCCGGGATGTTCGCCGACGACGTGCGGGGCCTCAAGTATTACTACGCGATGCCGACGCGGTACAAGGACAAGGGGTGCGTGGTCAGTCGCACCGGGTACACCGGCGAGGACGGGTTCGAGGTCATGGTGCCGAACGCGCTGGGCGTGACGCTGTGGGAAGAGTTCATCGCGAAGGGAGCCGTACCGTGCGGGTTGGGTGCCCGCGACACGCTCCGCCTGGAAGCCGCGATGCCCCTTTACGGCCACGAACTGAACGAGACCATCGACCCGATCCACGCGGGGCTGTCGTGGGCGGTGAAGCTCGACAAGGGCGAGTTCGTCGGCCGCGCGGCGATTCAAAAGGCGACCGCCGACACCACGAAACCGGTGCGGATCGGCCTGGAGATCGAGGGCAAACGGGCCGCGCGCGAGGGGTGCGCGATCCACGCCGGGGCGAACGCGGTCGGCACCGTAACGAGCGGGAGCCTGTGTCCGGGCCTGGACAAGTCGCTGGCGATGGGGTACGTGGCCCCGCAGTTCGCGGCCCCCGGCACGCGGCTGGCCGTGGACGTGCGCGGCGCGCTGCTCGACGCCGGCGTCGTCCCGCTGCCGTTCTACAAGCGGAAGAAGTAATTTTCGTTGACTCGGAGGGCTGATGCCCTCCGCTCGCCCATTCGGAGGAACCCATGTCCAACCCGTCCGGTCTGCGGTACGCGCCCACGCACGAGTGGGCCAAGCTCGAAGGCGATGTCGTCACGGTCGGCATCACTGCGTTCGCGGTCGAGCAGCTCACCGAACCGACCTACCTGGAACTGCCCACGGTGGGCACGGAACTGAAAGCGGGCGACAAGTTCGGGGTGATCGAGTCGTACAAGTCCACGTCCGACCTGTACTCGCCGGTCGCGGGCACCGTGGTCGCGCGGAACGACCCGCTGGTGGACGACGGCCAGCGCAAGGGTGACCCGAAGCCGGTGAACGACGACGCCTTCGGCGCCGGTTGGATGGTGAAGATCAAACTCGCCCCCGGCGCGACGCTCGACCACCTGCTCACCGCCGCGCAGTACGACACCCAGCTCGCGTCGGAAGGACACTGACCGCTGCGCGGAAATTCCAAATCCCAACAACCAAATCCCAAACAGAGATTCGGTTGAGGCAAACTGTTCGGTCCTCTTTGTTTGGGATTTGGTTGTTGAGATTTGTGATTTCCCCGACGAAGGAGGGGTTCGTGTCTTACGTCCTCAACACGCCCGAAGACCAGAAGGCGATGCTCGACGCCATCGGCGTCGCGTCGGTCGAAGCGCTGTTCGCCAACATCCCGCCGGAGCTGCGCCTCGGGCGTCCGCTCGCGATCCCCACAGCGCTCTCGGAGATGGAGCTTCAGGCGCACGTCTCGCGGTTGCTCGCCAGGAACGAGTCCGCGTCGGACGCGGTGTGCTTCCTCGGCGGCGGGG
>CAZBXY010000035.1:0-37353 GCA_964495365.1 uncultured Frigoriglobus sp.
GCGGCGGGCCCACGCGGCGCTGTCGGTCTCGTGCGTCACCAAGATGAACGTCTTGCCGCTCCGGTTCAGCTCGCGGAGCATGGTCAAGATCTCGACGCTGGTCTTGGTGTCCAAGTTGCCGGTCGGCTCGTCGCCGAGGATCAGTTGCGGGTCGTTCACGAGGCTCCGGGCGATGGCGACGCGCTGCTGCTGCCCGCCGGACAGTTGCAGCGGCCGGTGGTCGAGCCGGTCGCCGAGTCCCACCAGTTCCGCCAGCGCCACGCACCGGGCCTTCGTGGCCTCGTCCAGTTTCACACCCTGATACAGGAGCGGCAGTTCCACGTTCTCCACGACCGTGTACTGCGGCAGCAGGTTGTACGACTGGAAGATGAACCCGAGGTAGGTGCTGCGGACCTCGGAGAGCTGGTCGTCGGACATCTCGGAGACGTCCACATCGCCGAGGTAATACTTCCCGCTGGTGAGCCGGTCGAGGCACCCGAGGACGTTCAGCAGGGTGGACTTCCCGGACCCGGACGGGCCCATGAGCGCGACGAAGTCGCCCTCGTCGAACGACAGGTTCAAGTCCTTGAGGACGTAAACCGTCTGCGAACCCATGTAGTAGTTCTTGACCAGATCGACGACGTTGACGATGGCAGGCATCAGGAGTCAGGAGTCAGGAGTCAGGGGACAGAACCACAGAGAACAGCGGGCAGAGAAAACAGAGAAAGATTAAGAGTAGGAGCAAGAGTAGGAAGAGGATTAAGATTACGAGTAAGAGTAAGAAGAGGAGTAAGAAGGAGCCGGCCCCTGTCCTCATCTTACTCTTACTCTGGCTCTTACTCTTAGTCCTACTCTTAATCTTGCTCTTAATCCTACTCTCTGTCCTCTGATCTCTGTCCTTTGCTTACGGGGGCGGTCCGCCCCCGCCCGGGGCGCCGCCGGGGAACCCGCCCCCGCCCTTCTTGCCGCCCCCGCCCTTGCCGCCGCCCGGCATTCCGCCACCGGGCATTCCACCCGCCCCGGGCATCCCGCCACCCGGCATTCCGGCGCCCTTGACACCCCCGCCGGCGGGCATTCCGCCGCCGGGCATTCCGGTGGCGTCACCCTTCGGGCCGACCGGGCCGCTGGGCATCCCGCTCTCTTCGCCCTTGCCGCCCTTGGTGCCGTTCTTGCCGCCCTCGTCGCGGGTCTTCGTCCGGTCGTCCGGGGCCAACAGCACCTTCGGGTTGAGTACGACCTCCTCGCCCTCGGAAAGCCCCTCGCGGACCTCGACCACCTTCTCGTTGAAGATGCCCAGTTTGATCTCGCGGCGGTCGTAGCCGCCGGCGGAGTTCTTGACGAACACCTCGCGCTTCAGCCCCATCTCGGCCCCGCCCACGATCGCCTGCACGGGCACCGTCAGCACCGGTTCCTTCGCCGTGTCCACGGTGATCGTGACCTCGGCGGTCATGTCCGGGGTCAGCTCCTCGTTGGCGATCCGCTTCTTGGTGCCGTCGGGCATCACCTCGAAGTCCACCATGACGAGCGTCTGATAGAGCTTCACGTCGGAGATCCACGAGTCGGCCTGGCTGGCGACCGCGGCCTTGACGCGGACGTGCCCCTCGAACATGCGGTCCGGCAGCGCGTCCACGCGGATCGACGCCTTCTGCCCGTCGGACGTCTTCTTGTACGACTCGTTGCGGAACTTCTCGCGGAGCCGCTCCACGACCTCCTGGCGCTGGCTCACGATCCGGGCGAACGGGTCGGTATTGAGCATCATCAGGTTCTGGACGCCCTCCACGAAGAACGTCGGCTCCCGCTTGTCGCCGCGGATCCGGGCCACCATCGCCTCGTGGACCTTGGTGTTCACCTGCATCCGGCGCAGGTTCGGGATGCGGAGCATCTTCTGCCCCTCCTTCACCTGCGCGCCCTGCTCGATCATCCCCTGGTTGGTCCCGCCGAACCGGTTCGACTCCTGCTTGAAGTACACCACCATCGAGTCCGGCTCGATGTTGTCCGGGGCGAGCACCTTGCACTCGGCCCGCTGCTGGGCCAGTTCGAGCAGTTGCTCCCGCAACTGGCGCAGTTCCTCAAATGCCCGGTCCCGTTCGGCCTTCGCCTTCTCGATGGCGGCCTTGCCGTTGAGATCGACCTGTTTGAGGCCGATCTCGGCGATGTTGCGGTCGAGGATCAGCTTGGTCAGGGTCTGGTCGCGGTCGCTGTTGAGGAGCTGGTTGAGTTTGGCCTGTTTACTGCGGAGGTCCTCCCGGGAACTGTCGAGCTTGGACCGGTCGGACTGGGCCTGTGAGGCGCTCATGTAGTTGAGCTTGACCATGCGGTCGGCCCAGGCGGCCCGCTCGGCGTTCTGCTCGACCGCAGCCTGGGCCAGCCGCACCTGCCCGTTGAGGTCGTCCACCGACTGGCGGAACGTGCCGGCCTCGGCCAGCGACAGCGGCCCGCCGCCGACCGCGGCCAGGGCGGCGCGGGTCGGGTCGTAGGTGACCCCGGTGTAGTTGTTCAGCGCGTTGGTCGCGGTGATGAGCGCCGACTCGGCGGTGGCGTAGTCCTTCTGGTGCTGGAGCACCGCGATCTCGTAGTCCGCCTCGGCCTTCACCTTGGTGGCCACCGCGGTCTGCACCTTGAGCTGCTGGGTCTCCTCCTGGTCCTTGAGGGCGGAGTCGTCGAGGATCATGAGGAGCTGGCCCGGCTTGACCCGCGCGCCGTCCTCGATCACCCAGTTGATGGTGCTGGCGAACCCCTTGGCCCCGGCCCGCACCTTGCAGACGATGTCGCGGTTGTCGGCCGATTCGAGCGTGCCCTTTTCGGCCACGGTGACGACCAACGGCTCCCGCTTGACCTTGTGCAAGAGCACGTCGGCCCGGACCGGGGCCGGGCGGAGGAAGAACCACCACCCCGCGGAGGCGGCCCCGGCCAGGAGGACCAGGCCCGCGATGACCAGCGGGAACAACTTGCGCCCGGCGGCGCGGGACGACGGCAGCACCTTCTGACTGCTACCGACCCGGGGCGCCGTCAACGGGCCGGGGGGGGGCGATCCGCTCGCCGGCAGGCCGGTCGTCGGGTGATGAAGGTCGCTCTGGGCGCTCGGCTCGGTTGAAGAACTCATCGCACCACACCCCGCGGTCGTCGAGCGGCATCTGCTCGAGGTCCAGGTAGAGATTCATGCGCGCCGTCTGGTAGGACACCCAGACCTGGAACAACTGGTTCTGGGCCTGAACCAGGTTGGCCTGGGCCTGGAGCACCTGTTGCGTCAGGGCCGCGGCGCTGCCGGCGTCGGAGGCGGCCCCGAACGCCAGCGGGGCGAACTGCGTGAACTGGGCGTTGTCCACCTGTGAGTAGCCCAGTTCGACCACGCGCTGTTGGATGCGGTACAGCTGCGCGAGGGTTCGCAATTCCCGCAAATCGGCCCGCACGTCGTTGGCGATGTTGTCCTCGAACGCCATCAGCGTGCGGCGCTGCCGCTGGTAACTGATCAGGGAGGCCCGGTAAATATTACGCTCGGCCCGGCGCACGAGCGGCAGTTCCGCGTTAAACGTCAACTGGTGGTTGCTCCGGTCGCCGGAAAAGCCCACCGGATTGTTCCCACCGGACGGCGTGCTACTAGCCAAATCATACCGAACGTTGAAGACGCCTTGTAGTGAATTCGCGGTGAACGCGATCTGCCGCCACGCGTCCACCACCTGCGCTCGTGCGTTCATCAGATCGAGCCGGTTGGTCAGCGCCGTCTGCACCCCGGCGGTGTACGCCTCGTCGAGGGTCGTGTCCAGCACGTCGGCCCCGCCGACCGGCAGCGGGGGCAGTTCGGGCCACTGCCCGCGGGCCAGTGCCAGTCGCTCGTTGCGGGCCTCGATCACCAGCAGTTGGAACGCCCCGAACACCGCCCGGAACGCGGAGATCTGCGGGACGAACGTCGCGGCACCCTTCTTGAGCCACGGCTGGGCCTCGTACTCGCGCACCGCCCGCTCGAACTCGCCCAGATCGATCTCGGAGTTGAGGGCCGCCAGCCTGCGCACCTCGGCTTCGGGTTCGGGAATCCCCTTCACCTGCCGGTCGGTCCGGGCGTCGAGCACCTTTCGCCGCTCGGCCAACAGCCCCGCCATGCGCGCGGTGAACTGGTCGGCGGGGAGCTTGGCCGGGGCCCACTCGTCCCACCGGGGGCCGATCGTCTTGGCGAACGTCGTCCCGCGAACGAGCGGCGAGTTGGTCAGCAGGTTCCGCCAGCGGGCACGGAAGTCGCCCACCGGCGCGGCCGCGTCGAACCGTTCCGCCTCCAGTTCCAGCGCCCGGGCCTGGGCCGACACGTCTTCCAGCCGGCCGAGCTGCAACCGGATTGGGCGCAGCGGGGTGTCGTCGAGTTCCAGCGGCACCGTGACCGGCAGTCCGAGCTGGAGCTTGTAGTTGTCCAGCGCGTCCAGGTATCCGCGGATCCCGCCCCCGCCGCCGGCGGTGCCGAGCAACTGCCCGCGGCTGTTGAGCAGTTGCACCTCGACCTGATCGACCTGGAGCGGGGCCAACTGCCCGCCCTCGCGGTACGCCTGGTAGATCCGCAAGAGCCGCTCCAGCTCCGCGACGTTCTTCCGCTGGTTGTTGATGGTTGCCTGTTGGAGCAGCAGCGGCAGGTAGCCGACGTTCGGGGCGGTCAGGTTGTTGCCGACCCCGCGCCCGAGGTTGGCGGACAGCCCCTGGAGGCCGTAGGGGTTGTTCGTGTACCCGACCCCGCCGGTGCCGCCGGCCGCGATCACCACGAAGAACAACTTGCGGAACCGCGCGTACGACCGCATCGCGTACACCATCGTCCGCTCGCTCTGGGTCAGCGGCTCCAGCGCCACCGTCCGCCCGCCGCCGCGCAGAAACGGCTGCGACAGGGAGAGCGCCAGGTTGCTGACCGAGGTCGTCGGCGCGTCGCCGGACAGATCGACGACCACCTGGTTGGCGACCCGCAGGGTCAACAGCGCCGCGGTCGGGAACCGCTTGGTGAACCCGAGGGTGGTGCCGAAGTTCTCGCCCTCCGAGCCGCGGAAGTTCCGGTTCAGCGCGTCGCCGGTCGATTGGCGGACCGCCTGTTCGGTGAAAAACGCCTGCGCGGCGAAGTTGAACCGGTTGAGCGTCACGTCCAGCGCGGCGAGGTACAGGTCCTCACGCCGGTCCTGGAACTCGCGGGCGTTGACCAGCCCGAGCTCGATCGCCTGTTCGAGCTTGATCCGGTAGCCCACCTCCCCGGATTCGAGCGCGCGGAGGTAGTCGGCCGCCGGGTCGCCGGCCGCGACCATCGCCGGCCCGCCGGCGCCGTACCCGACCGGGCCGCCGGCCTTCGGGGCGGGTTGCTTCGGGTCGAGCGGCATCGGCCCCGGCTGGGCCTTGGGTTCGGCGATCTTCTCCGGCGGCTGCGGCGCGGGCGGCTGGCCGCCGACCGGAACGACCGCGATGGCCGGCACCGTCTTGCCGTTCAGCTCCGTGTCGCCGACCGCGACCATCACGACTGGCGGGCGCAGGCCGGTGACGGCCGGGCCGGTTGGACGCGGGGCGCCGGGCCGGGACGAGATCCACGGGCCGAACTCTTCGCCCGCGGACCGCGCGACGGGGGCGGGTTGCTCGGGCTCCTGGGCCACCGCCGCGCCGGAACTGGCACTGTCCCCGGGGCGCAGCGCCGCCGGGAAGCCGGCGGGCGGCGCGTGCCGCACGGCCGGGCGCTCCGCAGAAGCGCCCGCGGGGTTCTGGCTCCACTTCGGGGGGGCAAAGGGGGCCGTCTGGGCCGGCGCGACCTGTGTCGTTTGCGGGGCCGCCCCGCGGGCCGGCGGGGCCGGGTCTTCGGCCCGGTTCTGCGCGTCCCACTGCTCGAGCAGCGCGATGTACCCGGTGCCGTCCACGCGCCCGACCCCGGCCTTCTTGCTCGGCTTCTGCGGGTTGGGCGAGAGCACCCGCGCCGCGTAGTCGTCGGGCGGGTACGGCGGCCGGTCCGGGTTCGTGTGGTCCGCGAACCGCGCGCGCGGGTCCGGGTACACGTGCCAGCCCCTCACCTGCCAGTCCGGGAAGACGTTCTTCTGGGTGATGACACCCTCGACGTCCTTGTCCGCGCGCTCGCGGAAGTGTTTGCGCGTGCAACCCGGCCCCGCGACGAGCGCGAGGAGGGCGATTGCGGCGAGAGGGGGGAGGTAGCGAGCTGTTCCACGCATGGCGCACCCGAGCAGAACCCGGAAATCAGAGCATCCAGTCGGTTCGGTATCGGCGGCGCAAGCTGCGGGAGTTGAGGAGAACGGCGAGAAGTGCCAATCGGGAGAATGAGAAGAGTTGCCCAGATTGCCGCAGGCGCAGAGAGGCCGAACTCGGCTTGCACCTGCCCCGCGTTCGACCGATAAGGGTAAATCTCAAAACCCAAATAACAAATCCCAAACAAGGCAGACTGCTTCGGTTGGGGATTTGAGATTTGGGTTTTGGAATTTGTTCGATGCGGTGCATTCCCGCTCACAATCTGGTCGATCATGCCACACCCCCCGCCCGCGCCGCCCGACCCGCGCTCCCGCCGGGGGTTGTGGACCCTTCTGGCGTTCACCGCCGTTTACCTGCCGGTTACCGGCTTGCTCGCGGACCGGGCGCCGCTCTGGTACGACGAACTGTTCACCGTTTACGTGTCGCAGCTCGCCGGGCCGGCGGACCTGTGGCAGGCGCTCGCCGAGGGCACCGACACCAACCCGCCGCTCTATCTCGTGCTGACACGATTCGCCCGGCTCGGCTTCGGCGAATCGGAACTCGCCACGCGAATACCCGCGGTGTTCGGCTTCTGGGTGCTGTGCGTGAGCGTGTATGCGTTCGTCGCGCGGCGCTGCCGGCGCGAATACGCGCTCGCCGCGATGCTCCTGCCGCTGGCGACCGCGGTCTACCCGATGGCCTACAGCGCCCGCGCCTACGGGTGGCTGCTGGGGTGCTGCGGGTTCGCGCTGGTGTGCTGGCAGTCGGCCGCGGAGGGCGCTCGCCGGCGTCTCGCCCTCGCGGGGCTGGCGGTCGGCGGCGCGCTGGCGTTCGCGAGCCATTACTACGCGTTTCTCGCGCTCGCGCCGCTGTGTGTGGGGGAAGTCGTTCGCACGGTCGCCCGCCGGCGGCTCGATGTACCGATGTGGCTGGCACTCGCGGCCGGCCCGCTCACGCTGGCAGCTCTGTTGCCGCTGGCGCTCGGCGCGCAGGAGAGCATGACCGCGTACACGTTCGCGCCGGGCTGGGCGGCGATCCCCGCGAGCTACCACTACCTGCTGAAGTCCGCGCGGTGGCCGCTCGTGGGCGTTGTGGCGATCGCGATGCTCGGCCTGCTGGTGAACCGCCAACCCGCGCTCAACACCGAAGGGCCGCCGGGTCACGAGTGGGCCGCGGTGCTGGTGTTCGCGGCGCTCCCGGTCGTCGGCGTGTGTCTGGGGCAGTGGGTGACGGGAATCTTCACCGCCCGGTACGCGGCGCCGGCGGTGATCGGGTGGGCGATCGGGCTGGCGCTGCTCGCCGACCGCCGGTTCGGCGACCGCCGGCTCGTCGCGCTCGCGCTCGCGGCGGTGTTCCTGGTCCGCTTCGCGGGCCATTCCTGGCGCGAGTACGGCCAGCAAACTCGCGCCCGGGCCGAGATCGCGCGAACGCTAAAGACCCTCGACCACCACAGCGGGGAGCCGATCGCGGTTGCCGACCCGTTCGCGTTTTTGCAACTGGTGTATTACGCCCCGCCGGCGGTCCGCGCGGAACTGGTGTACTTGCAGAATCTCGAAGCGGCCCGGCGCCACAACCCAACCGACCCTCGCGACTGGCACCTGGGCCAGCTCCGGCGGTGGGCGGCCGTGCCCGTGCAGGACTACCACGGCTTCCGCACCGCCCGCGACCGCTTTTGGGTTTACGGCGACGCCGGTTGGCTCCGCCCAACGCTCGAAGCCGACGGCGTGCGCCTGCGCCCGTGTGCCGGCGGGTTGTTCGAGGCGCGTGCGCGCTGATGCAGAGCTTATCGTGGGGGGCGCCGGCCGGTGAGTACGCTCACCAGCACGCCGACCGCCGCGCCCGCCACCAGCGCCGCGGGCGGCGACCACAGGAACCACTTCGCCTCCCACCCGAACGCGACCACGACCGCCGCCGCCACACTCGCCACCGTCGCCACCACGGCGGCAAGCGGCGTTGCCCGCGGCACGAACAGCGCCAAAAAGAACAACACGAAGATCGGCGCCGTGAGCAGGTTCACCACCTTGAAGCAAAGCTCCAAAAGGTTGCTCGCCAGGTTGCCCACGACCAGACTCAATCCGACCGCGAGCACCGCGGCGCCGACCGACACGTAGCGGGCCAATCGCACCTCGTCGGCCGAGGTCATTTCGCGCCCGCCGGCGCGCCCGATGAAGTCCCGTACGACGACCGCCGACGACGAGTTCAGCCCGCTCGACAGGCTCGACATCGCCGCGGCCAGAATCGCCGCGATCACCAGCCCCGTCAGCCCCGGCGGCAGCGCGATCACGATGAAGTGCGGCATCAGCTTGTCGGCGTCCGTCGCGACCGTCCACCCGGCCTTCAGTTCCTCCGGGCGCGCCTGGAAGTAACCCAGCACCGCCAGCCCGGCGATCCCCAGCAGGCTCACGCTGAGGACCGTCGAGAGGAGCTGGATGCCGAACGACCGGCGCGCCGCGGCCGCGTCGCGCGTGGCCAGATAGCGCTGGATCGACATCTGGTCCGACCCGGCGGTGCAGGTCATCCACACGAGCATCGCGCAGAACGCCCCGACGATCGTGCGCGACGCGCCGGGGGCCGGCAGCACCTTCGGTTCGGGCCAGTGGTTCGGCCACGCGGTCGGCCACCACGCCCCGACCCCGCCCAGCGCGATCGAAACCACGGCGATCGTGACCGCGGCCCCGAAGAACATCAGCACCGCTTGCACCGCGTCGGTCACCACCACCGCCTTGAACCCGCCCTCTGCGGTGTAAACCAATGTGATTGCGGCCATCGTGAGGCTCAGAATCGGCATCCACTGCGGATCGAGGTTCAGCAGGGGAATCAGCACGACGCTCGCGGTCGCGTACAGAATGGACGCCATCCAGAACACGCGGAGCAGGACGAACATGAACGCCCCGAGCAGCCGCCCGGTGAGGCCGAGCCGGGCTTCCAGGAGTTCATACCCACTGGTGACGCGCTCGCGCATGATTCGCGGGATGAGCACCCACCCGACGATGACGAACGTGAACGGCAGCGCGAGCAGCTCGGCGAACACGACCGGGCCGTTCTTCGCCATCTCCCCGGGCAGCGCGAGGTACGACAGCGTGCTGGTGAGAGTGGCGAACAGCGACAGCCCGATCATCAAGGGCGACATGGAGCGTCCACCGAGCAGATAATCGTCGGCGGTCCGCACGCGCCGGGCGTAGTACCGCCCGATGGCGAGCATCCCCAGGGCGTAGAGCGCGATGACGGCGTAATCGAGGGCGGTCATGAGGGCTCCCGACCGGCGGCTTGGTCACGCGAAGTGCGCAAAAACGCCGCGCGGGAATGGCACTTAATTTATACTTTTGTATAGTAATTGGGTTCGCGGGGGTGACCCGTTGGCAATCTTTGGCAACCTTTGAACGAAAGCCCAGGATTTCCAGTGTTTGGTCAAAGTTTGCCAACTGGCAATCTTTGGCAATCTTTGGCAATCTTTGGTGGCAATATTAGCCAAAACTCGACACCGTGTCGCCGGTCGGCAGAACCACGGCCACGCTTGTGCCCGCGTCGATCCGGGCGAAGGTGTGCAACACGATCACGACGCCGGCGTAAGCGGCGCGAATCGTTTCCGCGCGATCGCCGAGTGGGTTCGTGACCGTGCCGAGTGCGTCACCTTCGCGCACGCCCTGCCCGAGCGTGACGAGCGGCTCGAAGAACCCCTCGCATGGCGCCGGGTGGTTCACCTGCATGTGCCCGCTGCCGGGTCGCGGGTCTTCGACCACCAGTTGCGACACTGCCGGTACGGGCGGCGCGCCGTCGATCATTCCCACGCCAGCGAACACGCGAAGGCAGCCACCGACATACGCTTCGACGCCGGCCGGGTCGCAGCTCCCGCCGCCGTGGTACTCCGCGTAGATCGCCGGCACCTTCGCGTCGCGCGCGACCGACAGCGACCGGCCCTCCAGGTTCGGGTCGGTGCCCCAGACGACCGGCAGCCCGAACGCGCGGGCCATCCGGCGCTGCGCGTCGAGGATGGCGGCGTCCGGGTGGAGGGTGTAGCCGACGAGCGGCAGCACCCGCAGTCGCGTGCCGCCGGTGTGGAGATCGATGTAGTAATCGGCCGCGCGAATGAGCGCGGAAAGTTCGTGCGCGATCCGTTCGGTAACGGAACCGTCGGCCCGACCGGGACACGTGCGGGCGAGGTCGAGTCCGTCCTCCGCGACACGACTGCCGCGCCGGAACGCCGGCTCGTTCACCACCGGCACGAGCGTGACCGACCCGCGGAGCAACGGGTGCGTGCGGAACAGGGCGATCAGTCGGCGCACGGCGGCCATCGGCTCGAACTCGTCGCCGTGGACGCCGCCGGTGACGAGCACGCGCGACCCGGGTTCGCGGCCGGCGAATCGTTCCAGCGCGAGGGGCACGGAAGCTCCTCCAGAGTAGTAGGCACACGCCGTGTGCTTACTACTTTGAGAACCGGAACGCGAACAACTTCGCGTCCTTCATCACGAACCGGAGGCGGACCGTCTTGCCCGCGAGGGCACTCACATCGCTCCCACCCTTCCACCGGACGACGCGGTCGGTCTCGTTGCCGATCGTCTCGACCGCATCCGCGAGCGCGAACCCCGGGAGCGGCTTGCCGGCGGCGTCCTGAAGCTCGACCCGAATCCCGCCGGCCGCGGAGGTGGCGAAGTTCAGGGCGAGTTCTTTGCCGGTGAAGGTGAGCGGTCTGGTGAGCAGCTCGCCGCCGGCGAAAGGGGCGACCGCGGCGGAGAACCCGTCGAGCCGCAGCGAGTAGCGGCGCAAGTGGCTCGTCGGCTGGCCGTAGTTCTGGTTCGCGTACAGCGACATCTCGTTCGGCCCGGTCGGCACGATGTTCAGCGCCGGGTAGTTGGTCCGCGACACCCAGTTCTCGTGCCCGATGCCCGGCGCGAGGAACCCTTCCATGAAGGTGCGATCGTAGCGATCGCCGCCGCGCGTGGTGATGAGCACGCCGTCGGAGCAGTCCTTGAAGTACGCCGGGTTGACGCCGATCTCCTTCGCCTGCTCGGTCGTGAGCACCTGCCGCCCGGGCATGAACCGCGCCGCGACCCCGACGTAGATGTGCGGCGCGCGGAAGTACGGATGAGTTTGATTCGTGTAGAGGTGTTCAATTGGAGCGGCCGTGAAGCCCGGCTTTGCGGGCGACAGGTCGCGAGGCCCGGTGCCGTCGGCGTAGCTCATCAACACCGGCTCGGTCCAGGTGAGGAAGTCCTTCGACGTGGTGCGCGAGATGCGGCGCACGCGATCGACGAACACGCGGAAGTAGCAGACGTAGCACTTCTCGCTCTCGGACCAGAACGGCACGTTCTGCGAGTCGAACGCCCCCTTCGGGATCACGGCCTCGTCTCGAACCTTCTTCCAGCGGAACCCGTCTTCGGAGACAAAGGCGAACAGGCCGGTCTTGCCGATGCCGGCGAGCGCCTTGTACCGCTCGGCCTTCGGCACGTCGGGCCGCGGGTCGAGCATCGGGCAGAAGTTGTGCGCGAACGGGGCCATCCCCGCGAGGACAACGTTGTTCTGCTTCGTCCCGTGTACCTCGAAGAGGCCGAGTTCGGGTTTGGTCCAGGTGATCCCGTCCTTGGAGGTCGCAACGCAGGTCACTTCGGTGTTCGAGCCGTCCTTGCCGGCGGTGGGGTTGCCGCGGTAGTAGGCGCGGTATTCGGCGCCGTCGCGGATGATGGTGCAGTACCCCGCGAACGCGCCCTCCCACGGCTTGTCGAACTTCAGCGCGATGCCCTCGTCGCGCGGCTGTTCGAGCCGGAGCGAAACTCCGTCGAACTTGTCGATGAGGTGCTTATCGACGAACAACTCGCGGCGCGACCCGATGTCGATCGGCTTCGCCGGATCGTCGGCGCGGAGGAGCGAACACAGACCGAGAAGGGTGAACGCGGCGATGAGTCGGGGGGGCATGAGCTTCTCCTGGGATCGCGGCCGTCTCGGCCGCTGGTTGCTCCTCTCCTGTTGCTTGTGGGAACGACTCGAAGCGAACCGACCCGATTCGCTTCTGCGGGCGAGACGCCCGCGGTCCCAGGAGAAGACAGTTACCACGCGGTCCAGCCGCCATCAATCACGAGGTTCTGGCCGGTCATGAAGGAACTCGCGTCGCTCGCGAGGAACACGATCGCGCCCTTCAGTTCGTGCGGGCGGCCCATCCGCTTCATCGGGAGCTTGGTCGTCAGCCGCTCGACCATCGCCGGCGGCGCCTTGTCGCTCGGGAACGGCCCGGGGCTGAGGCAGTTGACGCGCACGCCGTCGGCGGCCCAGTACGCCGCGAGGTGGCGCGTCATGTGGACGATCCCGCCCTTGAGCGCGTGGTACGCGACCGGGCTGGCCGCGCAGACGCCCGCGTATGCATCGGGATACGACCCCACCAGCCCGTACATCGACCCGAGCAGGATGATACTGGCCGATGCGCCGCGCGAGACCGTGTGGTTCCGCAAAAGCCGGGCGAGGAGGAAATACCCGGTGGCGTTCGCGAGCTGGCGCGTGAACTGTTCGACCGTGACCGTGGTCCAGTCCGCGGGTTGCGCCTCGTGGCCGTTGTTCACCAGTACGTCGATCTTGCCCGCAAGAGCCACTGCTTCGGCAAAGCCGCGGTCGAGCGCGTCCGGGTCCATGTGGTCGAGCGCGACCCCGTAATGTGGCCCGCCGGGTAGCGCGCTCGCCGCCTGTTTGGCGCGGTCGGCGGCGCGGCTGGCGATCACGACCGACGCGCCCGCTTCGGCGAGCGCGCGGCTCATCGCGGAGCCGAGGTGGCCAGTACCGCCGGTGACGAGCGCGACCCGCCCGGTCAGGTCGAACAGTTGCTGGATGGTCGGTTCCGGCATCAGAAGCGCCCGTCGAAGGTGAACCCGAGCGGGCCGAACCGCCGGCGTGTTTCTTCCAGTGCGGCTTTCAGCCAGACGATATCCGCCCCGTGCGCGAGCAGCCGGGCGCCCATGTCCAGAAGTTGCTTCGCGCGCTCCGGCGTACCCACCGGCATCCCCCAGTGCTTGCCGGCAGCCTTCGCCGCATCGGCCACCGCGCGGATCGCCTCCTCCACCATCGGGTGGTTGAACTGCCCCGGAATGCCCGAGAGTACGGTGAAGTCGCCCGGGCCGAAGAACAGCACGTCCACGCCCTCGACCTCCGCGATCGCGCGGGCGTTGGCGACCGCGTCGCGGTCTTCGAGCTGAACGACGAGGAACGTCTCGTCGTTCGCCTGCTTCACGTACTCCGCGACCGGCATCAGGCAGTACGGCATGTCGGGGTTGCCGCCGTCGCACCCGCGGCGGCCGAGCGGGGCGAACTTTGCCCACTTCACCACCTCGCGGGCCTCGTCAGCGCTGTCGCACCGCGGGTACATGATCCCCTGTGCCCCAGCTTCGAGGATCCGCCCGAGTCGCATGAACTCGCCCTTCGCCGGACGCGCGAGGATGTCCGCGGTGCCGACCCGCGCGGCCCGCATGAGGTTCCCCGCGGTCTCGACGCTCACCGCGTGGTGCTCGAGGTCCATCCACAGCCCGTCGAACCCCATCAGGCTGACGAGTTCGTAGGCCGACGGGTCGGTGAAGTGAACCGTGGTCACAAGCGCCGGCTCGTTCCGTCGCAGCTTCGCCTTGATCTTGCTCGGGCGCATTACGTCTCCAATCGAGTGGTGCCGTCCACACGCTCCAGGATTCGCGTCACATCGCCGTCGGCCCACGGCTTATCCGTGGTCCCGAGCGGGGGCCGCGGCATCCCGACCTCGATCCCGTACTTCAGCCGCATCGCGGCGCGCAGGAACGACCAGATGCCGCCGGACCCGAGTACGTCGGCGATCGCGGTCTGGAAGCGGAGCATGAAATCCCGCCCGGTCGCGACGTTCCCGGCCGCGGTCGCCGCGCGAGCGGTCGCGCACGCCGGCCCCCACACGTTGTAGAACGTGCCGATCGCCCCGACCGCGCCACTCAGCACCGCGTGACACATCACCTCGTCGGCCCCGCTGAACAGTTGCAGCCGGTCGCCGGCGAAGGCGTGAATCAGCCCGAACGGGTACAGGTCGTGGTCGGTGATCTTCATCCCGGCGACAGTGGGAATGGCGAGCAGGCGCTCGGCGAACTCGCGCGGGCCGAGGTCCATTCGGCTGACCCCGCTGAGGTGGTAGGCGAACAGCGGCCGGTCGGTGGCGGCCCCGATCCGGCGGTAATAGTCGAACACCGCATTGGCCGAATGCGAGTAGTAGATCGGACCGACGGCCGAGACCGCAGCGGCCCCGACGCGGGCGGCGTGTTCGGCCAGCGCGACCGCGTCGGCGGTGTTGGCCGCGCCGACGTGCACCATGACCGGCAGGCGCCCCGCAGCGGCACTCACGACACACGCCGCGATCGCCTTCCGCTCCTCGACGCTGAACAGCGGCCACTGCCCGGTAGACCCGACGAGGTAAATTCCGCCGAGCCGCTGCTCGGCGAACAGATCGACGAGTTGCTCGCACACCGCGAGCGCCGGGTGCCCGTCGGCGGTCGTCGGGGTGAGCATCGCCGGCCAGATGCCGCCGAACCGGGGGGTCATGGTGGCTCCAGGGCGAAGAGGTCAGCGGCCCGCGGCGGTGTCGAACACCGCGAACACGTCCGGTAGCGCCGCGCGGACGATGACCATGTGCTCGATGTGCGGGTATTCCTTGTACGTCAATTTCTTCGCGCCCGCGAGCGATTTGTTCAGCCCGCGGGCGCCGGCCAGCGCCAGGGTGTCCTTTTCGCCCACGCCGACGAACACCGGCAGTTCCGCGAACGGCTTGAGGTCGCGCACCGCGCCCCCACCGCCCAGCGCCGCCGCGGCGGCGAACTTCCCCGGGTGATTCTGAACGAGGGCGATGGTCTGCATCGCGCCCATCGAGTGCCCGACCACGAACACGCGCTTCGGATCGAGCGGGTAGCGCTTCGCCAGTTCGTCCACGAGTGCCGGGATCGGCGGCCCACCGCCGCCACCGAACGACAGCCCGCTGCGCGGCGCGACCAGCAGCCAGCCGCGCTTGCGGCACTCGGTAACGATGTGCCCGGCGCCGTAGCCCTCGAAGAACAGGTTCTCCGACCCGCCGGCGCCGTGCAGCGCGACCACGATCGGCACCGGCGTCTTCTCATTCAACCCCCGGGGCACGAACAGCCGCGCCGCGGTCGCGGACTTCGCGCTGGTCGGAACGGACAGCCAGAACTCGCCCGACTTTGCGGCGGAAAAGAACGGCTTGCCGTCGAGCATCGTCTCCGCGTTGGTGAGCAAGTCGGCCGCGGGGAGGTCGGTCTCCGGTACGGTGCCGCCGGCGAGGTCGGCGAGCAACTCGGCGCGGTCGCGGGCCGTGGCCTTTTCGATCGAATCGACCGCTCCGAACTCCGCGACGGCCTTCTTCAGCGCTTCGACACGCGGTTTCAGATCGGCGACTTGCGCGATACCGACCGCAGTCTGCCGCACCTCCTTCCCGGCTTCCACCAGCACGTAGAGTTTGCGGTCAAGCCCCTTGAACTCGCCGAGCGGCGGCAGCGGCACCTGGACCGTGTGCGGGAATTTCGTGGGCTTGAACGCGGTCACCTGCTTGTCGGTGAACCAGAGTTGCACCTCCAGTCCCTTCGGCAGGTCGCCTTTCACCGCGTAGAGTTGCTTGACGGTGACGGTGACTTCCTTTGCGGTGCCGTCGAGGACGCGCGCCTCCGGCACCGCGTGGAGGCTCCAGACCCACTGCCGGCTCGCCGACGGGTCGTCCTCGGTAGCGAGCGCGAACCCGGCGCGGTCGAGCGCCCGCCCGGCCTCGCCGAACTGGAACGCGAAGAACTGTTGCGTGAGTTTCTGAACGTGCCCCAGTGCCCGCGCGCGGCCCTCGGCGCCCTCGTGTTTCTCCCACGCGGCCTCGAATCGCTTGAGGCGCTGGCCGAGTTCGTACCGCATCGCGGGGAGGTCGGCCGGGTCCGGGCGCGGCTGTGCGCCCGCGCTCGCGGCAACGAGAAGGGCCGCGGTGGCGGAAAGAATCATGCGCATGGCGTGCCCATTGGTGTTCGTAGTGACCCGCTGAAGCGGGTCACTACGAACGAGGCTCACTCCACCGTCGTTGTCTTCACCTTGTACCACTCGAAGTCGTCGAACGCGGCCCAGATCGCGTCGCGCTGGGCGTCGGTGATGTCGTAGTACGAGGCGTCCCACCACTTTTCCCAGTCGATGTAGGAGTCGGTCGCCGATGCCCTCGTCGGAGCGGTGAGGCCGAGCTTCTTGAGCAGCGCGAGGAGCGCGTCCTCGCCGCCGCTCATCAGCATGTCCGGGTCGTTATCGTCGGCGAACGGGTTGGTGACGGCCCGCAGTTCGCGGTTGAGCTGGTCCGCGTACTTCTGGGCCGCGGCCTTCGAGGCGAACACGCGGTCCGGCTCCGTGAAACTCTCGTTCGCTGCGATCATCGTGCGCACCGCGATGTACACGGTCACGGGCTTCGCGGGTTTCTTGGCCGGCTTGGCCTTTTTGCCCTTCTTCGGAGTCGCCTTGCGGGTCATTCCAGGCCCTCCAAAGAGACCTCGATCACCTCGTAGAACGGCACGCCGGCGGTCGTCTTGAACAGCCCCTCGCCCTTTTTCAGCTTCTCGCCCGGCAGCAGCCCGCGGCGCTGACGGAGTCGGTCCTGCATGTCGAACATCGCGAAGTCGCCGTCACCGTCGAGTTGCTCGTCGATTTCGGCGATCGTCTCGGCGAGCGCGTCGCCCCAGAGGTCGCGGGCGATGTCGTTCTGGTCGTCGCACTCCGCTTCGGCCCGCTCGCGGGTGCGGAACACCTGGATCACCTCGCCCTCGTCCGCGTTGGCGTTGTAATACTCGTCGTTGTACTGCCAGTTGACCATGACCACCGCGTAGCCCACCGGGTGCGCCGGCTCCTCGCGCACCGTGAAGAACCGCACCTTGTCGAGCACCTCCCACACCGCGGCGCGCTTCTCGTCGTCGAGCACCTTCTGATTCTTCTTCCACCACGCGGCCCAGTTGGCGGTGCCGGCCTTCCTGGCCTTCGGCGGGTTGATGCCGTGGTCCATGAGCCAGTCGCGGAGCCGCGGTTCGTCGAGGTGCGTCCAGCAGTGAACCGCGCTCCCGCACACGAACGGGTTCACCCGCTTGCGGCAGTCGGCCTCGCGCGTGGCGCACTCGGCGTCGGCCTCGTCGCGTGTGGCAAACGACACCACCGCGACCTCGCCGGGGCGCCGGAGCAGCTTCCCGCCGTACTGTTCCGCCCAGTTCAGCCGTTTCACCACAAATCGCGTCGCGGGTTCTGCCATTTGCCCATCTCCGCGCCAAAATCGTTTCGATCAGAATTCAGGGTAAATTCTGACGGGCCGTCGGTCGATGTCCGCATTAAGCCTTTTTGTCGCTCCGACCGCAACGAGAATTCGCCCGGGTGGCGCATGGCGGACGAGATCCGGTGGGAACAGACCGCGTGCCCGTCGTGCGGTTCGGCCGACGAGGACGAGTTCCTGCGCGCCCCCGGCGACGATGGAATCGAGTACCGGCTCGCGAAGTGCCGCCGGTGCCAACTGGTCTTCACCAACCCGCGGCCCGACGTGGCCAGTATCGGGCTGTTGTACCCGGCCGATTACTCCCCGTACCACGCCCGCGAGCGGCACAAGAGCGGGAAGCTGCGCGGGCTGCGGGAGCGCCTGATCGGCCGCGCCGAGCGCACGCTCGCCGACCGCATCCCGGTTCCGCCGGGCGGGCGGTTGCTCGATTACGGCTGCGGGTCGGGCCGGTTCGCGGCGAAGATGCGCGATCGCGGGTGGAACGCCTTCGGTATGGACTTCAGCGCGCACGCGGCAGAATCCGCGCGGCGCAACTTCGGACTGACGGTGATCCACGGCGACCTGCCGCACCCGGACGTGCCCGACGGCTCGCTCGACGCCATCACCCTGCGGGCGGTGCTGGAACACGTCCACGACCCCGGCCGGTTGTTGCGGCTGGCGTGCGCCGCGCTGAAGCCCGGCGGCCACCTGTTCGTGTCGGTGCCGAACCTGGGCGGCTGGGGGTTCGGCGCGTTCGGCGCCGCGTGGTTCCCGCTCGACCTGCCGCGGCACCTGTCGCACTTCACCCCGGACACGCTGCGGCGCGTCGTGAGCGACAGCGGGCTTGTGGTCGAAGCGGTGCGGACGCGCGGGCACGGGAAGTGGATAGGCTATTCCGCGGACCGGGCGAAGCGGTTCCGCCCGCGGTGGTGGGCCGCCGCGACGCGCATCCGCCTGATCCGCAGCGCGCTGACGACGTGGACCGAGTGGCGCGACCGCGGCGACGACCTGTGCCTGCTGGCCCGCAAGCCGGAACCGGCCGCGGTGCCAATGCGGAAGGCCGCGTGAGCCAGGCGAACCCCGCCCGCAAGGGCGGGGGTGGCGCATCCAATCACCAACACCCCGCTACCAACACCCCCGCCCTTGCGGGCGGGGTTCGTCTGTCAGCGCACGCCGCCCTTGTACTTCTTGGTGCTGCGGAGCTTGTGCTTGCGAGCCTTGCGGCGCTTCTTGGACGCATTCCGCTGACTCTTCGGCGCGTGCTGAATGCCCATCGTCGGGTCTCCTGGTTCGGACAATAGAAGACCGGCATTCTAGCGGCGCGAACCTCCGCCGCCCACAACACCTCACCCGATCCAGTTCGCGTCGGTCGGGGTGAAGCTCACCAGCTCCTCCGGCTTGAACCACAGCGCGATCTCGGTTGCGGCGTTCTCCGGGCTGTCGCTGCCGTGAACGAGGTTGTTCTGCACCGAGAGCGCGAAGTCCCCACGGATCGTGCCCGGGGGCGACTTCGCCCCGTCGGTCACGCCCATCAGGTTGCGGCCCACGGTGACCGCTTCGCGGCCCTCCCACACCAGCGCGACCGTCGGCCCGCTCGTCAGGAACGTCAGCAGGCTCTCGTAGAACGGCTTGCCCTTGTGAACGGCGTAGTGCTTCTCGGCCAGCTCGCGCGACACCGACACCAATTTCAGCCCGACGAGCCGCAGTCCCTTCCGCTCGAATCGGCTCGTGATTTCGCCGACCAGCCGCCGCTGCACCGCGTCCGGCTTCAACAGGATGAGTGTCCGCTGCATGGGAGTGCTCAGTGAAGGGGAAGGTTCGCGCCTTACGGTCATGGTGCGGAACCGCCGCGGGTTCGTCTACTGCCGGAGGTCTTTCGGGTGGTCCGCTCACTCCGTGAGCGGTCGCCGCACAGCGGCGCGTGTTCGGTCAACGCCGGTCGCCGGTCGCTCGCGATCCGCTCTCGGAGAGAGCGGACCACCCGAGGGACTGAAGAACCTCTGCCGGTTGTGCCGATAGTAGAGGTGATGCCCGCTACTCCCTCCCGCTTCCGGTGGTGGATCCCGGTCGGCGCGGTCGCGCTGGCGCTGGTTTACTTGCCCACGCTCGCCAGCCCGTTCGACTTCATCGATGACGGGAACCTCGTTTACCCCGCTCCCGAGGGCACCTCGCTCTCCGGGCACGGCCGCATCTGGTGGGAGAACGTCCGGGCCAACGTCGAGCACCTCGGCCCGTTCCGCCCGACGCTCTGGGCGCACTGGCACCTGCAAGCGAACCTGTTCGGGGCCGACCCGCTCGCGTGGCGCGTGTACCGCCTCGCGTGGTGCGCGCTCGCCGGCGGGATGTTGCTGTGGCTGCTCCGCGAACTGCGGATTCCCGCGCCCGCGGCCCTTTTTGCCGCCGCCGCGGCGATGGGAAACCCGTACCGCAGCGAAATCTGGACCAGCCTGACGCTCTCGGAAGCCGTGGCGATGCCCTACGCGCTGTTCGCGCTCGTCGCGGCGCGACACGGGGCGACCGCGGCGCGCCCCGTGTGGTGGGATCTCGCCGGGTTGGCCGCAACGCTCGTCGCGCTGGGCTGCAAGAACACATTTGTCGCGATCATCCCCGCGCAGGTCGCGTTGCGGATGCTTTCCGATGACCTCTCCGTGCGCGAAGCGTGGCGCAAAAACGGGTTCCGTGCATTAGCGCTCGCGGTCACGCTGGCGCTGCCGGTCGCGCACTTCGTCTACTTCAAGCTGAACTGGCACCCGGGGCAGTACAAGCCGCCGGGGCCGTCGGTCGCGCAGTTCGCCCGTGTCCTCTCCGGGCTGAAGGGCGGCGCGGGTCTCGACTTCCTCGGCGCCGGTATTGCGCTGGCGCTGGCCGTCGCCATTCGTGGCTTCGCGACGCGCAGGTACCGCGCCGCGGTCGGGTGCGGGGCGCTGATCGCGGTGTGCGGCGCGGTCGTCTATCTGCCGATGGACGACATGTCCGGTCGCTACACGATGCCGGCCGCGTGGGGGCTGGATGTCCTCTTCGCGGTGCTGCTCGCGGCCCTGTTGAACGCCCCCGCGAGCCGGCCCCGCGTACTCGCAATGGTCGCGCTCGTGGCCGGATTGGTCGCGCTCCTGACCGCGAACGTCCTCCGGCAGGAAAAGATCGCGGCCCGCGCGAAGGTGCTCTGGCAGGTCGTTCACCACCTCGAAACGACCGCCCCGCCGGACGCCGGGGTGATGTGGGTGAGCGGCGATTCGACCCGCGGCGCGCTGAACGCCGAGGAGGGGATTCACGTGCAGTGGCACCTCGCGCGCCGCGGGCGCCCCGATATCCGAATCGCGCTACACGACGCGAACGAACAACCGCTGGCCCGCGTCGAACTCGCCCCGGCCGCGGGGGAGCCGCTGTTCCGCGTGAGCGGGTCCGCGGCGCCCGCGCCGGGCTGGGCGCCCGAGCGCACCTTCACCGAGGTGTTCCAGTTCGGCCGGAAGCGGTACGATTGCCACGTCAGCCGCCGGCCGGCTTCGGCGCCCTCTCCCTAGTTAACCCATGTCCATCACTCACAGTCACAAATTGGTCCTGCCGTCGGACGCGAACCACCACGGCACGCTGTACGCGGGTGCGATGTTGCGGCTCGTGCTGGAAGCGGGCTACGCGACCGCGTGGAAGCACATCGGCCCGCAGGCGAACCTCGTGCTGCGCCGGGTGCTGAACATGGAGTGCCTGCGCCCGGTGCCGGTGGGCGTGGTGGTGGAGATCCAGGGCGCCGTCCTTCGGCGCACGGCGGCGTACCTGGTGTGCGGGCTGGTCGGGATGCCGTGGGACGACGAGGGGCCGTGGGCGGAGGCGCTGTTCGGGTTCGCGCAGGTGGACGCGGAGGGCAAGCTCGCGCACTTCCCGGACCGGCTGCCCGCGGTCCACGTGCCCGCCGGCGAGGAGTGGGAGCGGCTCGACAAGCGCATGACGAAGCTGCTACGGCTGCGATAAACCGAAGCAGAAAGAGCCGCACGATAAACGCAGAAAAATGCACGATCAAAGGCAGAAGTCAGTTCGAGTTTAACTCGGTCTTCTGTCTGAATCGTGTCTTATCTGCGTTTATCGTGCGGCTCTTTCTGCTTCGGCTTCTGTACTCTGTTCTCTGTCCGCTGTCTTCTGCCCTCGGAGCTGCCATGCCCACCGCACCCGCCGCGCCCGCGTTCGAACTCGATACCGCTGCCGCCGTCGAGCGGCTCCTGCGGTTCCTTGGTGTCAATGCCATCACCGGGCACGAGACCGCCATCGGCAAGGAACTCGTCGCGGCGCTCAAGGAAGTGGGCGTGCCCGCGAGCGTCATCAGCTTCGACGACGCCCACACCCGCATTCCCGAACCCACACCGATCGGGAACCTGATCGTCAAGTTGCCCGGCACCGGAAAGAAGGGCGCAAAGCCGGTCCTGTTCATGACGCACATGGACACCGTCCCGCTGTGCGCCGGGGCCAGGCCGAAGCTCGCGGGCAAGCGGATCGTGAACGAGCTGGAGGGCACGACGGCCCTCGGCGGTGACAACCGCTCCGGGTGCGCGGTACTCGTCACGCTCGCGGCCGAACTCATCAAGCAGAACCTCCCGCACCCGCCGATCACGATGCTGTTCACGGTCCGCGAAGAGAGCGGGCTGTTCGGGGCCAAACACCTCAACCCGGCCGACCTCGGCGGCCCGGCCGTCGGGTTCAACTTCGACGGGCGCAGTGCCGCGGACGTGATCGTCGGCGCGATCGGCGCGGACCGCTGGACCGTGGACATTCGCGGCAAGGCCGCGCACGCTGGCGTCGCGCCCGAGCGCGGCATCTCGGCCACAATGGTGCTGGCGCTGGCGATGGCCGAGGTTCACGAGACCGGCTGGTTCGGCAAGGTGACGAAGGACGGGCGCGAGGGGACGAGCAACGTCGGGCCGGTCGGAACGCTCGACGGCCGGTGCGCCGGCGACGCGACCAACGTCGTGACCGATTTCGTTCACGTCAAGGGCGAAAGCCGCAGTCACGACGCGAAATTCGTCCGCGAGATCACCGCGGCGTTCAAAACCGCGTTCACGAACGCGGCAGCGAAAGTGAAGGACCACGAGGGCCGCACCGCGAAGATCAAGTTCACGTCGCGGCTCGATTACGTTCCGTTCCGGCTGAAGCCCGACGCCCCGGTGATCCGCCGTGCGGAGGCCGCGGTGAAGGCGATCGGCCGCGAGCCGAACCTGCGCGTTACCAACGGCGGGCTGGACGCGAACTGGATGGTGAAGCACGGCATCCCGACCGTGACCTTCGGCGCCGGGCAGAACGAGATCCACACCGTAAAAGAGTACGTCGATCTGACCGAGTTCGAGAGCGGGTGCCGGGTCGCGCTGGCGCTCGCGACCGCGGAATGAGGCGGTCAATCCGCCTCCCCGACGCGGGCGTCCTTCAGCGCGAACAGATACCCCTCCGGGTTGTCGCGGTTGAGAACCAGCGTCCCGGTCACCTTCACCAGCCCGCGGCGGTATTCCGCCGTCGTGTCGGCCTTCAGTTCCACACTCATCAGCCCGGTCGGGTCGGGAACCTCGCAGAACCAGCACCCCACCGGGTACTCCAGCAGCAGGAACTCGGATTGCTCCGCGGCGTCCTTCGTCGGCTGCATGAAGCCGGTGAGCGTGACGGTTTTGCCGTCGAGTTGCTCCAGGTATTTGACGAACGTCGGGCGGCCCTTCGCGCCGATCGCGGTCGCGGCCAGCACCCGCCACGGCAGCGCGTTCGGCTTGTCGGACTGGACCGGCGGCAAGAGCGACTCGTCGAACGCTTTCACCAGTGGGCGCGACGACTTCACCTTGAGCGCGCTCTGGTGCCGCTCGTGGTCGGGCTTCTTCGCCAGTTCGTCCGCCGCGGCGCGGTAGAGTAGCCGGCGCTTGCGGAGGTCCGGGGCGGCGAGCGCGAACTCGGTCACGCACCCGTCGAGGCACGCCGCGGCCGAGCGCACGTCGCCGAAGGCGTTACACAGCTCGCCGAACTGCCACAGGAGCCGCCCGTCGGCCGGCAGCCACAGTGCCAGTTGCTGGACGATCGCGACCGCGTCGTTCGGCAGCTTCTTGAGTTCCGCTTCGGCGAGTGTCCCGGCTTCGGGCGCACCGGACGCGCCGACGAACTTCACCCCGAACAGGTCGTCCACCGCGGTCGGCTGGTTCGCGCCCTTACCCTCCTTCAACCGGAGCCGCAACAACTTCAGGTGAGCCTGTTCAAACGGCTTCAACTTGGCCGGCGCGAGCCGGACGGCCTCTTCAAGCTGAGTGGCCGCGCGTTCGAGGTCGCCAGCGAACTGGAACGCGGCGCCGAGGTTCGCGGCGATGCGGAAATGCTCCGGCCACTTCCGCGCGGCCGGGGCCAGTACGTTGAGCGCCGGGTCCGGCTTGCCAGTGCGGATAAGGACCGCGCCGAGGTCGGCGGCTTCGTCCGCGGTCAGTGCACGGGTCTTCGCGAGCTTCTGAAGGCGCTCGGCCGCAGCCACATAGTCGCCACGGAGAGGGGAGGGGAGGCCGTCCGGGCGCTCGTACCCGGCGGCGCGGAGCGCGCGGTGGTCGATCAGGAACCCCGCGGGCCGGCTCGGCAACTCCGCGAACTGCTCGCCCGAATAGTGCAGCCCGGCGGAGGCGACCGAGGGCGACACCAAGAGAGTGAAGGCGACAAGGAGAGCGCGTCCTGTCATTGACCTCCCCCCTGGAGGGGGAGGTCGCCGCGTGGCTCGGCACGCGGCGGGTGGGGGGGGAGCGATACACGGAACCCCGATAAGTGGCCCCACGCATGGGGCTTCGTCCGAGCGTGAGGAGTTCGCCCTTCCCCCCCACCCGGCTCGCAAAGCCTCGCCGACCTCCCCCTCCAGGGGGGAGGTCAGAGACAAGAGCGCCTCGCCTTTGGCGGCGACCTCTCCCTCCAGGGGGAAGGTCAAAACAGAAGGCGTCGCGCCGCCATTCGTCGCGCTCATCGGTTCACCTCGTTCGCCCCAACGCGCTCGGCGACGAGCATTTCGCCCTCGCTCTCCAGATACCACTCGTCCGGCGCGCGGGCGCGGAGCCGCAGAGCGGTGTCGTCGGAAATGCGGATCGTGTCGCCTGGCGCGAACGACTTGCCGCTCGTCCGCAGGTATGACAGCAGGTTGCCGAACAGCTCGAACGCGAACGGCGTCTCCTCGTGGCCCCCCGCGCACAGCGCGAGGTCCGGGAGGCCGAACCGGTGCGCCCCGTAGAGGCGCATCCACACGCCCGACTGACCTTCCACCTCCATTTTCACCAGCCCACAATACAGGAGTGGGAGCGGGAAGGAACGGAGCGCGCCGAGCATGTCGCCGGCGTCCTCCTCGTGCGGGTGCAGTACGGCCGATGGGATCGCGGTGCGCGCCGTCTCGTTCAGCACGAACGACGCGCCGAAGTACGCCAGTGCGCCCGCACAGGCCGCGAGGGCGACGTACTGCTCCAGCGGGTCGCGTTCGTAACCCGCGTAGTACAGCATGATGTGCGATTTGTGTTCGTAAGCGAGTTTCTTGAACTGCGGGTCGAAGTGCGCCGGCTGTACGCACGCCTTCACGGCGTCCGCGGGCATCGGCGCGGCGAACCCAACGAGTTTGACGACGTGCCGCTCCCACGCGAGCAGGCCCATCACCGCCGGCTCGTCGCCCGGCTTCGCCCCGGCCTTCGGCGGCACCTCGAACAGCTCGGCGGTCGCTTCGGCCATTTCGGAGTGATAGTCGCGGAGAGCTTTGGTCACCTCGCCGGCGTCGAGGCTGAATACGTCGTCGAACAACAATTGCAGGCCGACGGGGTCGGTGAGCCGCGGGTTGGCGACCGCCGGCCCGCCGAGGCGCGGGGTGCCTTTGCCGAAGAACCGATCGAGCAGGTCGTCTGTCATGTGTCGATCCGGGCGGACCGGGGTTAACGGACCCGGGTCCGCGAACTCGAGGTTTCAACCCCGGGATTCCTTTCGCCCGCGCGTCGTTCGTTGTTTATCATACTCCTTCGTTCTCCGTACCTCTCGGCCACCTTCAAGAAAGGGACTCACCATGTTGGATCGCGGAAACCTCTCCCGGCGCGGGTTCATGACCCGCTCGGTCGCGGCGCTCACCGCCGCCGGGCTGCCGGCGTGGTACGCCAGGGAGCACTTCGGGGCCGCCGCGCACGCCCAGGAGGCGAAGACCGGCGCCAACGGCAAGATCAACATCGGGGTCATCGGCGTCGGCCCGCGCCCGCGGCGCTCGAACGACCTGTACGGCGAGGCCAAGAAGTACAAGGACAAGGTGAACTTCACGGCCGTGTGCGACGTGGACGCGCGGCACGTGGAGCACGCGGTCAAGCAGTACAAGGGCGACGGCTACGAGGTGAAGGGGTACAAGGACTTCCGCGAACTGGTCACCGCGAAGGACGTGGACGCGGTCATCGTCGCGACTCCGGACCACTGGCACGCGGTCATCGCCATTGCCGCCATGAAGGCCGGCAAGGACGTGTACTGCGAGAAACCGCTGACGCTGACGATCGAAGAAGCGCTGGCGATGAAGAAGGTCACAGCCGAGACCAAGCGCGTACTTCAAACGGGCAGCCAGCAGCGGACCGAGATGGCCGGCCGCTTCCGGCTGGCGACCGAACTGGTCCGCGCCGGGCGCGTCGGCAAGATCGAGAAGATCGAGTGCCGCATCGGCGGCAACCCGCAGAGCGGGCCGATCAAAGAGGTCGATCCGCCGAAGGAACTGGACTGGGACATGTGGCTCGGGCCGGCGCCGAAGGTGCCGTTCCGGCTCGACGGCAACAAGACGAACTGCCACTACGAGTTCCGCTGGTGGTACGAGTACAGCGGTGGCAAGATGACCGACTGGGGCGCGCATCACATCGACATCGCGCAGTGGATGCTCAACATGGACGGCAGCGGGCCGACCGCGACGGAGGTGCTCAAGGCCGCGAAGCCCTACGACAAGGGCGACGGGTACAACTGCCACGAGACCTTTACCGTTCAGCACACCTACGCCAACGGCGTGACGGTGGAGGTGAGCCACGGCGCCGGGTCGGTCGCCAAGGGGCTGGTGGACGCCAAGGGCGAGCCGCGGAAGGGCGACATCAGCGGCGGCGAGAACGGCGTTCTGGTGGTCGGCGACAAGGGGACGCTCTTCGTCAGCCGCGGGCTCTTGTTGGCGAGCGACAAGGCGATCTTCGAGCCGATCAAGGACGACCCGAAGATCTTCTCGCGCCGGCCGACGAACCACATGGGCGACTTCCTGGACTGCGTGAAGAGCCGCGAGACGCCGATCTGCGGCGTGGAGGTCGGGGCCGGGTCGGTGATCGTCTGCCACCTGGGCACCGTCGCGCTGCGGAGCGGGCTGAAGCTCAAGTGGGATCCGAAGAAATACACGTTCGACAACTCGGAGGCGAACAAGCACCTGTCCCGCCCGCGCCGCGGGGACTGGAAGATCAGTTGAGGAGTGTCAGTGGTTAGTGGTTAGTGGATAGTGAAAGGCAGAAGACCAGAGGCACCCACGCTTCTGGTCTTCTGCCTTTCACTATCCACTAACCACTAACCACTGACACTTGCGAGCGGAGCGAGCGTCACACGCATACTTCCAGCATCAGGAAGTTGTCCGGCTCCTTCTTGTACAACTCCGCCGCGGCACGCAGCGTCTTGATGCGGTCCGCGTGCCACGGGTTCTCCAGCGCCGGCATCGTGTCCGGGTACGGGAAGTTCTCCAGCAGGTCTTTGCGGATCAGCATCGCCCGCACCTTGCGGATGCGCTCGTCGCCGACCAGCTCACACGTCAGAAAGAGCGCGTACGTCACGACCGTCACCGGCAGCCCGGCGTCGCGTTTAATGTGCCCCGCGACGAACTGCTCGGCCACCGCGTTGAGCACGAAGTTCAAGAGGAACCAACGGTCCTCCTTCGCGATCGGCATCACCGGGTTCTCGACGGTCGTGGCCCGCGCCGCGGCCCACACCTTCGACACCGCCAGCCGGTTCAGGAAGATTTCGTCGAGCGACCGCTCCAGAACGGTGCGGATCTTGAGGTGCCCGTCGGCGAAGATGTTCAGGCTGATGATGATGCGGTCCAGGAACTCCTTCGCGAACCACTGCCGCCGGGCCTGGCGCCGCGCCCACCACCACGTCGCCAGGAACGTGACGCCCGACGTGCTTGCGGCCACCAAAACGGTGACCACGATGCGCTTCGTATACTCGGCCTGCACCTGATCGCCATCGAGACCGAACAGGATCATGGGACACCTCCGCGGTCTATCCCATGATACGCTGTCCGCGGTCTGATATTTGGAGGTCGCGTTTACCGGCCCTGGCTGCCGAAGACGCCCACCGAGAAGTTGAACACCTGCCGGTTGTCGCCGCCGGTGCGGTTCAGCGGGAACGCGATGTCGAACGCCAGCGGCAGCGGACCCAAAGCCGGGATCGCGATCCGCACGCCCGCACCCACCGACACCCGGTAGTCCTTGATCTCGAACCGCCGCTCCACCGTACCGTGGTCCACGAACGCCACCAGGAACATCTTGTCGCTCGGCAGCACCGGGATCTGGTACTCGATCGTGTTCAGGAACGAGAACGTGCCGCCGACCGACAGATTGTTCTCCGCCGGCCCCATGCCGCGGAAGCTGAACCCGCGGAAGCTCCGGATGCCGCCGGCGTAGAACCGCTCGAACACCGGGGCGTTCGTCCCGGCCACCGCGACCTGTGTGCGGATGCCGAGCACGTGGCGCCCGCTGCCGTCCTCGCGGGCCAAGTAGCGGGTCGAGAAGAACTGTGTGTATTCGGCCGTGCCGATCGGGAACGTGTAGTCGCCCAGCACCTGCTCGTAGCCCGCGTCGAACACGTTGCCCTTCGTCGGGTAGATGTACGAGTCGCGGGTATCGCGGTTGATCCCGGCGCGCAGGCCGAGCAGGAAGTGGTTCCCGGCGTCCCGCATGATCGAGTCCGGGGCGTACCACGGCACGTCCTTGATGTTCACGCCCTCGATCCGGGTCGAGAGCGACGCGGTCCAGATCGGGTCGAGCCGCCGGTCCACGGTGATGCGCCCGCCGTAGCGGTCCTCGTTGTACTCCGCGAACGCCCGGTTGTAGTAGTACGCCGAGTTCGTCAGACCGAAGGGCGTGTCGAACAGGTACGGCTCGCGCCACGTGACCGAGTACCGCTGGAAGTTCGTACCGGGCGCGGCCTCGATCCGCAGCGACTGGCCACCACCGCGGAACGCCCGGCCGTACCGGAAGTCGTCCCAACTGGTCGGGATCCGCGTGATGTCGAAGTTGCTCTCGTTGAGCGCGATGTTGCCCGTCAGGCCGGCGTCGGAGTTCACGCTGCCGCCGATCACAAACTGCCCGGTGCGGGTCTCGCGCACCCGGACGCGAATGTCCTTGAACGTCTGGTCGAGTTCGTTCGGCAGCACCTCGACCTGCGGCGGGTCTTCGGGGTCGAAGATGCCCAGCCGGTTCAGTCGCATCCGCGCGTCTTCGAGCTTCGGGTACTGCAAAATCTGTCCGGGGCGCAGGTCGAGCTGGTTGAGGATGACGCGGTCGCGGGTGATGTCGTTGCCCTCGATGAGGATTCGGCCGACGCGGTCCGGTTCGCCGCGGTCGTTGAGCACGTTGTAATGCACCTGCACGACGCCCGGCCCGGTCTCGTACCACTCCTGGGCCACGCCGACCGCGCGCCCGCCGATGCCGAACCGGTCGCGGATGCGGGTGATGTCGCCTTCGGCGACCCGCCGGTCGTACCGGTCGCCGGCCTTCAGTTCCGCGAGCTTCTGCAACTTCTCCGTGGGGATCGACACGTTCCCCTCGATCTGAAGCCCGCCCACGTGGTACTGCGTCCCCTCGACGACGTGGTACACGATGGTGACCTGGCTCATGTCGGCCGACCGCTTCACCTCCGGCGTGATCGTCGCGCCGAGGAACCCGAGCGAGTGGTAGTACTCGATCAGCGCCTTGCGGTCGAGTTCCAGGCTGACCGGGTTGAACTTGCCGCCGATCGACAGGAACGATTTCTTGGTCACGAGTTGCGTCTTCAGTCGCCCGCTCATCGCCCCCTGGTTGCCGACGAACTCGATGCCCTTCACCTTCACCACCGGCCCCTCCACGATGCGGTACACCACCCGCGAGTCGGTCGGCTTGGTCCCCTCGATCAACTCGACGCTCGCGAAGTAGCGCCCGTCCTCCTGGTACTTCTTGAGGATTGACTGGCGGCCGAGTTCGTTGGCGAGCGGGTTCATCGCGTCGCCCTTGCGCAGCCCGGTGAGCGTCTGGAGTTCGCTCCGCGACAGGTGTTGTGCGCCGTCGTAGATGATGTCCTGCGCGGTGCTGGTCAGTTCGGTGACGTACACCGTGACGGTGACGCGGCCGTCGCTCTCGTTGGTGGTGAGGATGCGGACGCCGCTGGGGGTGAACCAGCGGGTGTTGTAGAGCCTTCGCACGTCCTCCTGAACCGTCGCCTCGTCGTAGGTCTTGCCGGCCCGGGTGTGCATGATGTTGGTGATCTGCTGCGCGGTGTGCAGCTTGTTGCCGATCGGAACGACCTCGGCGATCTGTTTGCCCTGGGGGTTGTCGGCCGCCCCCAGCCAGTTCCGCCCGGCGCCCAACAGGGCCAGCCCGGCGAGCGCGGCAACGAGCCAGTAGCGGTGACGGCAAGCGGTCATCGGGGGTTCCCTTGGAGTCCCGGTCTCGGCGCGGCGGCATCTCGTGCGTGAGCGCGGGGCCATAGACCCGAAGGGATTTTGTGTCAAGATCGCACCGTACGCGGCCGACAGCCGCCCGGTGGGCAGTGGGCAGTGGGCAGAGGGCAGAGAAGACAGTGAAAGCAGAAAGGACAGAAGACCAGAACCGCAATTGGCTCCGGCTTTCTGTCCTCTGCCCACTGCCCACTGCCCACTGCCTGCTACCGGCTGAAGTACGCCAGCGCGAACCCGAGTGCGGCCAGCGCGCAGGCGCCCGCCACGGCGCGCCAGAACACCAGTGCGCGGGCCTTCGACGCGCACCCGGCGGCGAACATCAGCGCGTTCCAGTCGAACCCGTGCGGGGCCGGGTCGAGCTTCGCCAGCGCGACCGCCAGCGGGTCGGGGGCGTTGGGCGGGTTCGGGTTGTTGGGTAAGGTGCTCATTTTGTGCGAACGGGGGTTTCGGCCCCGAGTTTCTGGCGAAGAACGTCGAGGCCCGCCGCGTACCGGCGGTAGCAGGTCGCGGCCGAGCTGCCGACGGCCTCGGCAATTTGCTCGAACGTCAGGCCGCCCCAAATGTGAGCGACAATGATCTCACGCGTTTCCGGGGGCAGGTCGGCCAGCGCGGCGGCGGCCGACCGGGCGTCGAGTCCGGTGGGGTCGTAGGAGGGCGCGAACCACTTCGGGGCGCTATCCGCGGCGGCAGCCTCGTAGTGGGACCGCCGGCGGGCGGCCCGGCTGGCGTCGATGGCCCCGTTCCGCACCACGCGGTAGAGCCAGGGGAGCAGGTTGTCCGGCAGGGTGCGGATACTCACGAGCTTCAAAAACGCGGACTGCACCACGTCCTCGGGGCAGGCGCACCACTGCCGCGCGTACAGCACCAGTGCCGACGCGTACCGGTCCACCAGCTCCGCTAGCTGCTCCGGTCCCATAGTCCCTCGCGACCTGTCGCAGCGAAGCGCTGCTTCACGGCCGCTCGGCTGACCTCGCGACCTGTCGCAGCGAAGCGCTGCTTCACGGCCGCTCCAGTGAGTGTAACGCCGGTCGGGGAAGGACGTTTCAGGCGAATTTGAGCCTGCCGCGGACAATCTTACGCTTTCCCCGGGCTTTTTGCGGTTCCTCCAAGAAAAATGGCGAACGGCGGGTTCGCGATCAGCTATACGGATGTTAAGATAGGTAAAGTTGCCACGTGGCAAGTAGAGGAGACTGGGCGAGATCGGACCCAAAAACCACCGGCCGTTCGCCCGGAGTCGGATTTCGTGCATCACTTTTGCCCGCGGTGGGCAAGCAATGGAGAACGGCCCGCGCGGGACAGGCTCGCGCGGGCGCTGGGGTCTCAGCGAGGAGGCCGGATGTCCGTCGCTGCCGTCCGCCGGGTGGTTTGTCGGCTCGCGCCGGACCGCCCGCCCACCGACGCCGAACTCATCACCGCGATCGCGCCCAACGGCACCGCCCGCGAAGCGGCTTTTGAAACCCTGGTCGAGCGCTACGGGCCGATGGTGCTGGGCGTGTGCCGCCGGGTACTCGCCGACGCCCACGACGCCGAGGACGCCTTCCAGGCCGCGTTTCTCGTTCTGGCGCGCAAGGCGAACACGATTCACCCGCCCGGAGCGGTCGGCGGGTGGCTGTACGGTGTCGCAGTGCGAACGGCCCGGAAGGCGAAAACGGCCGCTGCCCGGCGGCGGAGGCGCGAGATGACTACGACCACGGCGAACCCCGGCCACAAGGCCGGGGGTGGCGAAGAGGTCGGGGGTGAGCTTCAACGAGCCGAACTGCGCGCGCTGATCGACGCCGAACTCGCGGCGCTGCCGGAAACACACCGCGCCGCGGTGGTGCTGTGCGACTTGCACGGCAAGACCCGCGCCGAGGCCGCGGCCGAACTCGCCCGGCCCGAAGGTACGGTCGCGGCGTGGCTGGCCCGCGGGCGCAAGGCCCTTGCGGCCCGACTGGCGAAGCGCGGCGTGGCGCTGCCGACCGCGGGGCTGGTCGCCGTTGCCACGCCGGCGGTCGTATCGGCCAAACTGCGTTCGACCGCGTTCGCCGCGCTCGTCGGCCGAACCGTATCGCCAGCGGCCCTCGCCCTCGCGGAGAGCGTCATGCGCACCCTCACATCCGGTACGACGAAGCTGGCCGCGGCGGTGTTCGCCGTCGGCGCGCTCCTGGTCGCGGTCGCGACCGCCGGCGCGTGGCAATTCGGCGAACCGCGGCCGGACGCGCCGCCGATTCCCCTGGCGGCCCCGGCCGACCCGAAGCCGAATGCACCGGAACCGGTCGTGTGGAAGGAGACGAAGGTACTCGAACTGCCCGGCTGGCTCGGCGGCTCGGTCGCGTACTCCGCGGACGGAAAGGTGCTGTTCGCCGGCGGCACCGGTGGAAACGTGTGGGCCTACGACGCGGCGACCTGGAAGCAACTCTGGGAGGCGAAGGGGGAAGGCCACTTCGCGGCCGTCGCGGTCGCGCCGGACCGGGAGCGGATCGCGCGGACGGTGAAGGACGGTGTGCAGTTCCTCGACGCGGCGACCGGAAAGTCGGGCGCCGTGCTGGAAGAGAAAGGCAGCGCGCCGCTGGCGGTCGATTGGTTCGAGGACGCACAGGTGAAGGTGGACGGGGGCGTTCCGCTCATCAGCCGCCGGGTGATTTTCGGTAACGCGCGCGGGTACTTCGTGAAGACGTGGTTGGAGTGGCCGAAGCTCTCGGCCGTTACGGCGAGTACCGTCGCCGACGGGAAGGAACCCGCGGACGACTACGCGGTGCCCATCGCGGTGTCGCCCGATGGGAAGCGCGTGGTCGTGACCGGGCCGATCGACCGCGACACCGGCAAGAACGTGCTGTGGGCGTGGTCGGTCGGGTCCGGCGCGGCGAACAAGGTGCTCGACGGGCACACGGCGCCCGTCGTCTCGGCCGCATGGTCGAAGAACGGCCAGGTGATCGTCACCGGCGGCGCCGACGGGTTGGTCATCGTCTGGGACGCGGCGCCGTTCAAGGAGAAGTCGCGGCTGAACCTGGGCGGGCGTGTGGTCGGGCTGACGCTGACGCCGGACGGCAAGTCGGCCGCTGCGGCGGTGGTGTCGCTCCCGGCGGAACTCGACAAGCCGGCCTACCAGGAGGACGTGTTCGTGTGGCCGACGGCCGCACCGCCGGCGAAGCCGGAGCCGATCTCGCGCCAACTCGCCAGCGGGAGCTTCACCGGCGTCGCGTCGGTCGCGTTCAGCCCCGACGGCCGATCGCTCGTCTCCGGCTTCGCCAACTTCGCGCACCTCGCCCGTGGTGGCGAACTCGTGGGCCTCGTGCGGGTGTTTGCCGCCCCGCAAGAGAAGCCGGCACCTGCCGCGAAGTTCGTCTCGCACGTCGAGTTCAGCCCCAACGGCAGGAAGTACGTTGCCGTGAACGGCGGGCGCGTCGAGGTTTTCGACTCCGCGACCGGCAAGCGACTCTACTTCGTGACCGGAGAAGCGGCCCGCTTCACCGACGACGGGAAGAAGCTCCTCGTGATGGCCGACAAGGTGATGGAGTGCGACCCGGACACCGGCAAGACACTCAAGAGCCATGACCGGCCGAAGACGAAGTTCGCGTGGCAACAGGTCGCCTTCGCACCGGACGGGAAGCGGTTCGCCGTTCACTTCGGAACGCACATCGGCGTCTACGACGTCGCCACCGGGAAAGATGCGGTGAAACTGGCCTACCAATTCGAGTCGGCAACGGCCGAGCGCCTCATCGGTAACGCGGTTCAGCAACTCCTCTGGTCGCCGGACGGCAAACTGTTCCTCGCCAACGGCGTGTTGGTGAACCGGGGCGAGCGGGTCGGAGTGTCCTGGTGGGACGCGGAGACCGGTGAGGGAATTCGACACATTGTGCCGGGCCTGCCAGCCAAGGAGTGGGTGATCGCGTTCGACGGCAAACGGGTCGCGCTCGCCCAGAACAAGGGCCATATCTCGATCAGTGGCGCGGACAATAACTCGGGGCCGCTGACGAGTTGTAGCGCAGACGCATCGGTCACGGCGCTCGCATTCAGCCCCGACGGGAAGCAACTCGCGGCCGGGGTGCGAGTGCCAGCCCGACCGGACGGCACCGGCGGACAAAAGACGCAGGTCAAAGTGATCGATCTCGGCACAAAGCAAGTAATCAAGGTGTTTGACGATTTCGAGTCGGGGCTACCGGTCGTCGCGCTCGCGTTCGACCCGGACGGGCGGAAGTTGCTCGCCGGGACCGGGCTTCTCGCCCCGGGAGAGATTCCGACAGGCGCCGCGAAATCGGGCGAGGTGAAGATGTTCGACCTGACCGCGCCAGAACCGCCCAAACCCGCCGCCGGGCGCCAGTGGACCGACGCGGCGATCTTGACCGAACACAAAGACCTCGTGAACGGGGTCGCGGTCAACCCCGACGGGTCGTCGTTCGCCGCCGCGACCGATCGGAACGTGACTTGTTGGGACGCGGCGACGCGGAAGAAGCTGTGGGAGTACAAGCTGGACGGGAAGGCGCTCGCGCTGGCGTACAGCCCGGACGGCACGCACCTCGCGGTCGCGGGCGCGAAGGAGGTGATCCGGCTCGACGCGAAGACGGGCAAGGTGGATCAAGACCCCAAGGAAATCCTGATTCAGTTCGGGCCGATGCGGGCGCTGGCCTACAACCCGGACGGAACACGGCTCGCCGGCGGCGACGGCTATCAGACTCGGGTGCAGTACACGTCCGGCGCCCGGCGCGACGTGACCCTCGGCGCCCCGCCGAAGCCGACCGAACCGGCCCCGGCGCGCCCGGGCGCGGTCGCGTGGTCGAAGGACGGGAAGACGCTCGCGACCATCTACCCCGAGAAGGTGAAGGAGAAATGGGTGCTCGCGCTGTGGGGCACCGGCCCCGGCGGCCCGCTGGAGTTCCTGGGCGCCCACACCGACCCCGTGACCGCGCTCGCGTGGTCCGCGGACGGCAAGTTGCTCGTCACCGGTGACGAAAAAGGGACGGTGATCGCGTGGAACGCAGACACCGGCAAGGAACTGTGGCGCCGGCAGTTCCGCGGGCGCGACGATACCGACGGCCACATCAACGCGCTGGCCATTTCGCCGGCGGACAACACGGTCGCCGCCGCGATGTCGCTCGGTTCGGGCAAGGGGCCGGAGCGCGTGGTGCTGCTCGACGGCAAGACCGGTGCGGACGTGGAGCACATCATGCGCCCGTGGTCGCTCGCGGTCACGTCGGTGGCGTGGTCGAAGGACGGGAAGTACCTCGTGACCGGGTGCGGCTCGTACCTGGGCCGACCGGTTGCGCAAACCGAGAAACTGGTGGGCGAGGTGGTGGTGTGGGAGCGCAAGCCGTAGCTCCGATCGGTGTTGGAGAAGACCCCAGAGGTTGATACAACGGCCCGCGGACAAGCCGTCCGCGGGCCGTCTCATTTCAGGAGCCTCCGTCCATGATCCCCATCGACTTCTCCGGCAAGGTGGCGCTCGTAACGGGCGTCGGCGACAACATGAGCTTCGCCTGGTACATCGGCAAGGCACTGCAGCACGCCGGGGCCAAGGTGGTGCTCGCGGTTCATCCGCGGATGCTGGACATCGTCGAGAACCTGCTGAAGTCGGCGCACGCCGAGGACGCGGAGAAGCGGAAACTGCCGGACGGGTCGGACTTCGCCCCCGCGAAGCTGTTCCGGTGCGACGTCAGCTACGACACGATGGCCGACGTGAAACTGGAGGACCTGCCGGACGCCCAGCGGCGGCACTACTCGAAGTACACCGAGGACTACAGCGTCAGCGGGACGGTGGAGGCGGTGGCGAAGGAGTTCGGCGGGATCGACATCCTGATTCACTCGGTCGCGTTCAGCCGCGAAGTGACCAAGCCGCTGATCGACACCAGTCGCAAGGCGTATCTGGAGGCGATGGGCATTTCGGCGTACTCGTTGGCGAGTCTGGTACGGTACGCGGCGCCGCACATGGCGAACCGGCCCGGCGGGGCGAGCGTGGTGGGCTTGACGTATGTCGCCGGCGAGCGGGTGGTCCCGCACTACGGCGGCGGGATGGGCACCTGTAAGGCCGCGCTGCAGATCGACGCGAAGCAACTGTCGTGGTTCGTGGGCGACAAGAACATCCGCGTGAACCTGATCTCGGCCGGCCCGTACGCGAGCCGCGCGGCCCGGGCCATCAACAAGGACTTCGACAAGCTGATCCAGCACGCCGCGGACCACTCCCCCCTGCGGCGTGCGATCGAGCCGGAGGAGGTTGCCAACGCGACGCTGTACCTGTGCAGCCCGCTCGCCAGCGCGGTCACCGGCCAGATCCTCTACGTGGACTGCGGGTACAACGTCATGGGAACGTGACGCGGATCGGGTATCATGAGCCACTCGCACGCCCTTTGCGTTTGCCTCCTTGAGGTGTTGCCATGTCGATCTCCGTCGTGTGTCCCGGTTGTTCGATGACGTTGGACGCGCCCGACACAGCCGCTGGGACGAATATGAGTTGCCCCCGGTGCCAGGGGGCCATTTCCGTGCCGATGGCGCCTGCCGAAGTCGAGGAACCGAAGAAGCCAACTCCCAGTGTGGAAGGAGAACGACGCGGCGTTTCGACGACGCGGAACATCCTCGGCGGTGTGCTGCTGCTGGTACTGACCGGTGCGGCCGGCATCATCTATTACGACAAGTTCGGCAAGAAGGAGGAGACCGCGGCCCAAACGAACACGCCGTCTGACGACAAGGGCACTCTCCAGCCGCTCGAGTTGTTGCCGCTACCGGGCGATCCTGTGGCAGCCGGAGTGCCGGGCGCCAATCCCAAAGCGAAGGGCGGTGGCAAAGCGAAGGATGTCGCCAGCCCGGCGCTGGCGGCGGCTAGAATCAAGCTCGTGGGCACGTGGCAGCGCGCCGAGCCGATCATCAACGCCGGGGTCAGCGAAATCCACGCGGTCGAGTATCGGGCCGACGGCACCTTCAGCTACACCGTTACTGCGGAGTCGAAGCCCGTTCGGAGCGTGACCGGGCGTTGGACTGCCGCGTCCGGAAACGACAAGAAACTGGTCGCGAAGGTGACGGTCGCGGACAAGCCGGACCGGGAGGTTGGGGTGACGTTTCAGGACGACGGGATTTCCCAGCCGCGTCTCGACGTTGCTGAGAATGGTGATGTGGTCTTCACCCGCAAGAAGTGACCAGTGACCTGCGTTGGCGATTTTTCATCCGATTCCAGTTGCCGCCAACGCGATCACACCGTAACTTCTCTCCTAACCCGCTGCGCCGTGCGCCCGGCGGGCTGACAACTTACGCTGGTGAGCATCTTATCCAGAGTGGCTGAGGGGCCAGGCCCGACGACGCCACAGCA
>CAZBXY010000036.1:0-37352 GCA_964495365.1 uncultured Frigoriglobus sp.
GATGTAGGCGACGCCGAGCGGCGCGAAGAGCCGCCCCTCGATGCCCGAGAGGGCGAAGAGCGGGAGGAACACGAGGATGACGAGCGCGGTGCCGAAGACGATGGCCGAGCGGATCTCGACGCTCGCGTCGTAGATGACCCGCAGCGTCGGCCGCGGGCGCGGGAGTTGGCTGTTCTCGCCGAGCCGGCGGTAGATGTTCTCCACGTCCACGATCGCGTCATCGACGAGTTCCCCCATCGCGACCGCGATCCCGCCGAGGGTCATGACGTTGATCGACAGCTCGACCCCGGTGAGGAGGCCGACGAGCTTGAAGACGAGCACGGTGAGTGCGAGTGAGAGCGGGATGGCGGTGAGCGAGATGAACGTGGTGCGGACGTTGAGCAGGAAAAGGAAGAGGATGACGAGGACGAGGCCGGCCCCGATGACGAGTGCCTCGCCGACGTTGTAAACGCCGCGGTCGATGAAGTCGCGGGTCTGGTAAAGGTCGGTCTCGACGATGACATCGGGCGGGAGCGACCCCTCGACGTCGCGGAGCGCCTCCTTCACCGCGTCGGTGAGCGCCCGGGTGTCCACGTGCGGCTGCTTCGAGATGGTCAGCGCCACGGCCGGGTAGCCGTTGATGCTGGAGTCGCCGCGCTTGATCTGTGCCCCCTCGACGACCCGGGCCACGTCCTTGAGCAGAACCGGGCGACCGGGCACCTTCCCGGGCTCGTACTTCTCGGGGGGCTTCACGGTAATCATCCGCAGGTCGGAGACCACCTGCTCCGGGTCCGGCCCGAGCCGGCCGATCACCCGAATCGGCGTTTCGCTCCCGCCGGCCACCGAGTAGCCGCCGGTGTGGTTCACGTTGTTCGCCCGCAGCGCCTCCTCGACGTCCTGGAGGGTGACGCCGTACTCGGCGAGCTTCACCGGGTCCACCAGCACCTGGTACTGCTTCCGCCCGCCGCCCATCGTGATGACCTGGGCGATGCCGGTGATCTTGAGGAGCCGCGGCCGGACGACCCAGTCGGCCAGGGTGCGGAGCGAAAGTTGGCGCTGGGCTTCGGACGGAAAGACGACCTCGCGGTACTGGCCGCCGACCGACGCCCCCACCTTGCGCGAGCCGTCGGGGGCCTCGGGCTGCCAGGTCGCGTTCTCGACCGGCACGGCCGACCACGCCGCGGGGTTCCGGCGGTCCGTCGGCTTCCACGCGAAGAGCATCGGGTTTCCGTCGTCCTTCGGCGGCACGCGCTCGGCGTAGAACTCGGTCCCGGGAACCGTGGCCAGGTCGCCGCCGTTCGGGCCGGGCTGCCGCCGCATCCCGGTGATCATGATCTGGCCCATGATCGAACTGATCGGGGCCATCTGGGGCCGCACGCCCTCGGGCAGGTCGCCCGCGACCGTCGTGAGCCGCTCCTGGACGGTCTGCCGCGCGGTCCGGATGTCCACGTTCCACCCGAACTCGACGTAGACGACCGAGAGCCCGAAGCCGGATTGGCTTCGGACGTCCTGGACCCCGGTGGCCCCGAGGAGCGAAGACTCCAGCGGGTAGCTGACGAGCGTCTCGACCTCCTCGGGAGCGAGGCCGGGGCACTCGGTCATCACCACGACGCGCGGCCGGTCGAGGTCGGGGAACACGTCGATCGGCATCTTGGCCGCGAGGTACGTGCCGTAGCCGAGCGCGACCAGGCACGCGACGACGATGAGCGGCCGGTGCCGGAGCGAGAACTTGATTAAGGCGTTCAGCATGGGATCGAAGCTCCGCTCGGGTTAGTCGTGGGAGTGGCCGGCGTGGGGGTCGCCGCCCCCGGCCCCGGCCGCCTGCGCCTTCACGGCGCGGTTGAGGGCGGCCGCCTGGTTCTTCACCACGAACTCGGCCTCGGTGATGCTCCCGTCGTTCGCGACGACGACCTCGGAGCGGTCCGCGTAGAGCACCCGGACGGGCTTGCGGATGAACACGTCCCCACTCTGGATGAACACGAACGCCTCGCCGCCCTCGCGGGCGACGGCCGCGGCGGGGAGGACGAAGGGGAGGAGTTCGGTTTTCCCGTCCGGGGCAAGGGTGACGAGCTTCTCGACGGGCAACTTGATCCGGACCCGCTGACCGGGCCGGTACCGCCAGACAAAGTGGGTCTTCCCGTCCCGCTCGAACTGCCGCGGCAGGTTGTCGAGCGGGAGGTAGAAGGCGAACGTGCGCGTCGCCGGGTCCACCTGGTTCGACAGGTGGTGGATGGTGAGCGGCCCCTGGGCCGGCCACGCTCCCGGCGTCTCGTCGGCGAACTCAGTTCGGACCGGCGTCTTCTTCTCGGTGGCCGCGGCGAGCGCGTCGGCCTCGGACTTGAACGCCCGCCCTTCCACGAAGAGTCGCTGGTGGTTCGCGAGCAGGCATAGCGTCTGCCCGGCGGTGACCTGTTCGCCGAGCGTCACCTTCAGCTCCTGCACCTCGTAGAGGAGCGGGGCGACCGGCTGTTCGGCTTTTCCCGCGCTCGCAAGTGAGGGCTCGATGCCGGGGGCGGCCCCCGGCGCGACAACCGTCACCTCGGTGATAAGTTCGCCCTTCTCGACCCGGTTCACTTGCTCGGGCGTCAGGCCGAAAACCTGGAGCTGGCGGCGGAACCCGTTCAGTTGGGTGGTCAGGCGGTCCACCACGCTCTGCTGCTTGAGTAGCTCCGCCCCGGCGGTGGTGCCCTTCTTGACCAGGCCCTCGATCCGGTCCCGTTCGAGGACCGCGAACTCCAGTTCCTTCCCCGTCTTGACCAGGTCGGTCTGCGCGCTCTGGAGGAACTCGCTCGCGAGCTGGATGGTGAAGAGCGGCTCGCCGGCCTTCACGGTGTCCCCGGGCCGGGCCTTGATGGCGAGGACGACGCCCGCCACCTTCGAGGTGACGCCGCGGTCGCTCTCCCCCGGCCGGTCCACCACGACACCCGGGATGAGCATGGTCCGCCAGTACTCCTGCGGCGTGAGCGTGTCCACGTCGAGCGCAAGGTTCTTCTGCGCCTGGGCCGAGAGCTTGACGCGGTCGTCGCGCGGGCCGTGTTCGGCGTGCCCCTCTGGCGCGGCTTTCTCTTCGCCGGCGGGTTTCGCCGCCTTCGCCGGGAAGACGTGGGGTATCCAACGATCCTGGGTGCGGTAGGCGGCGTAGGCCGCCGCGCCGAGCACGGCAACGGTTATGACCGGCGCGACGAATCTACGAAGTCTCATGACGCCCTCGGGAACGGGGACGCGCGGCCGCGGTGCGGAGCGTGCGGGAAATAATGACGGAGGAACCCACGCGGAGAATCCGCGGGTCACAGCGAAGTGGTGGAGGCTAGTTCCGGAGGTTCAGGAACGCAATGAAGAGCGGAACGGACGGCGGCGCGGGCGGGGACTGAACGAGGTTGCGACGGCGCTCGCCGACGCCCGGGAACCCGGTCTCAAGAGGGAGAGCGACGGCATCATCGGCCGGAACGTCGGTGACCGGAGTGACCAGCGCGTCCGACATCGTCACGCGCGGCTTCACGGCCGGGCACTCGCTGTCGTGCCCGCCCGACGGTGGCTGGTCCGCCGTGTGGAGCTCACAGCCCTGGTGGTGTCCCGTTCGGGAGTCGGCCGCGGGCGTCTCGTTCGACTTCTCGCGGTGACCGCACGAGCACGTCTTTACGACGGGAGCCGACGAAGAAGTGGACGGGTCGGAAGATGCGGGCGGCGTTGCGGACGCGGCGCAATTGCATAGTTTGACGGGCACCGGCCCCGCCGCCATCAGCACCACGAGTAGCAACCGCAACAGCATCAGCCACTCCGCGAACCAAAGGACATTATGCTTCGAATCGCCCAAGGGTCAATACGAACTCGGTTTGCGCGGTCCTACTTCGGCGGCGCTTTCGGAGCCGGCATGGGAGCCTTCGGCGGCGCACCCGGCCACCATTCTTCGAGCAGCAGGGCCGAGAGGTCGGCGGCCGCACGCCAGGCGTCGCCGAGGGCGCGGTTGTATTCGAGCCTCGCTTCGGCGACCGCCCGCTGGGCCTGGATGACCCGCAGGTACTCGAACTGCCCGCCCTTGAACGCTTCGAGCGAGAGCTTGTAGGTCTCCTCCGCCTTCGGCAGGATGTCCGTCTTGTACTGCTCGGCGAGCTTCATCGCCGCCGAGTAGGCCCGGAGCGCAGTGGCCACGCGGTCGGCCAGCTCGTTCTCGACCCGCCCCACCTCCTGGATCGCCATACCCAACTCGGCCTTCGCCGAGCGGATGTTCCCCTGGTTGCGGTTCCAGACGGGAATAGGGGCGCTCACGCCGACGAGCCAGTCGTTCGACTTGTTCTGCCCCTGGTAGGTGTACCCGCTCGAAAGGGACAGGTTCGGGATCGGCTCGACCTCCGCCCGCCGGACGGCGGCCTGAGCCCGTTCCACCCCGACCCGCGCCGACCGGACCTCCGGGTGCGCGGCGAGGACCACGTCGAGGGTCCGCTCCGGGTCGTAGAGCGGCACCTCCTCGAACGGGCCGGCGACCGCCCCGACCGGGAGCCGCGGGTCACCGACGAGGGCCGCGAGCCGCTTCCGTGTACCGGGGAGTTCGCGCCGGGCGGCCTCGGCCTGGGCCTTGAACCGGGAGAGTTCGACCTCTAGCTGCACGACATCGAGCCGGGCGATCTGCTTGGCGTCCTGCAAGGTCTGCCCGGTCTTCACCGCCTCGCCGGCGAGCTTGGTCAACTCGTCGAGGACGGCGATCCGCCGCTCCAGGGCGTAAAGGTCGTAGAACGCGGACCGGACCGACCCGACCACCCCGTACCTCTCGCGGAGAAGCGCCAGCGTCGCCTGGTCCACCTCCTTGGCCGCCACAGCCTGGGAGAGCGAGAGCTTCCGCCCGGTCACGATCTCCTGGGTGACCATCGGGGCGGTGATGATCCCGCCCGGCCCGGTCCGGTCCCCGAGTTCGTCGGCGGTCACCGCCAGGACCGGGTTCGGGTAGAGCCCGGCCTGGGTGTACTTCCCCTGGGCGGCGTCGATGGCGAACGTCGCCTTGCCGAGCCGCGGGTTCCGGCTGACGGCGAGCTGCACCCACTCGTCCACCTGCACGGGGCTTGCCGTCGCGGTCGGCCCCTTCTCGTCCGCGTGTGGTTGCCCGCCCGGCTCCTGGTGGGCCGCCTGCCGGACGGGGGAGCCGGGGAGGCGCGCGTTCGTCCGCGCCGAGACGGCCGGGCGGGTGTCGATCCCCGGTTGTGGCGCGGTCGCGCAGCCAGCCAGGCCGAGCAGAAGAAAACAACCTGCTGTGCGTTTGAGCGCGCGGCGGCCGCCTGGGATGACCGGATCGAGCATGACACTCCTCCAACCGCCCGTAGGAGCGGTGTGATGCGGAGAACCTGTTCGGACGGGTGGTGACGAGGTTGGGCGCGGAGGAGTTGGCTAACAGCGGAATGCGTGGGAATAGCGCAGAAGTGCGGGCAGAGAGGAGTCTGATCCGACCGGTCGCCCGGTGAGGCCGTGCCGGACGAGCGCCGGGCACGACGGGAATCCTTCGCTCGTAGCGCCGAAAGTGCAGTCGTCGGCCCCGAGGTCACCCGACTGGCGATCCACGGCCGTGGGAACCACGAGGTCGATCCCAGGACCGTGCTTACACGGCTCGGGCTGTGCGGGCCGGACAGGCTGTCCCTCCGTCGGCGGTTCGTCGGCCGTTTTGTGGGACTTACAACCACAACCCAAGTGGCGGGCGGTGGTCGGAGCCGTCGGGAGAGCCCGGACTGCGGGGGCGGATTTGGCCGTGCAAGGGGTGTCGCGAAGGAGCGCCGCGAAATGGCACGGGCAACGAAGCGGCCCGCCGGTCGCAACCGACATCACCGCCGCGATCATCGCCGCCACCATTCGCATCGCCACTCACTCGTGCTGATCCGATATCCGGTCCTCGTCGTCTCCATCGACACCAAAGAACCCGGAGATGAGGAAAACTCGATGCAATCGAACAGAATCGCCCCGTCGGCACTAGGATAGCGCTCGCCGCGTTGCCGATCACCTCGCGATGAACGACCGACGAAACGGCATCGGAGCGTAACGTCCGGTTAGTGTTCTGCTGGTCCCCGACGCCCGGTACGGCGGAAGTCCCTACTGCCGGGTCGGAGTTGCCGTTCCCGCCCCTCGCATTTATTGTCCTTGCGGCGGCGCGAAACCGACGATACACTCTCACATTAGGTGAATATTGGGTTGGTCCCTCCAGGGCATCTCCTCGCTGTCTTTACAATGGTTCGTTCGATCCTCAGCGTCGTTCTCTGCGTCTTGGTGCTGATGCCTCCCGGCGTTTGCACTTGTGACGGAGGCGCGCAGGTTTGCACGAATCACCCGGCTGAGACTCATTCCCAACTTCCGACAGATTCGGACGACCTGCCGCACGGGTCGGCACCCGCTGTCGGCGAGTCACACCGGTGCCCCGACCCACTCCCGCACCAGCCCTTCTGCCAAGCTGTTTCGACGACAGTTCGGCACATCACACCGGGTGGTAGCGTCTCGACTGCCGCCCCCGAGTTGCTCGCTGAGCCGATCGTCTTCGTGTTCGCGACGGTGCCAGTCTTGCGCTTGGTCCCTTTGGTCGATGTTCACTGGTCCACTCCTCCGCTGTTCCTTACCCACTGCGCCCTGCTCATTTGATCGCATCTTTCGGCCGGTGGTGGATGTCGGCCCCGCGCTGACTTCTTCCTTCTCGCCACCTGCTTTCCCACGCTTTCAATCAGCCAACGCACTTGCCCGTGTTCCATCGTGGAACGCCGGGAACCACATTACCGCCTCCCGTCCGTGAACCGCGGCGGGCCGGGCGGGAACCGCCGGGCGAGTACCCCAGCCCGGTCCGGTCTTCGGGTACGGGGGTAGGAGCATGACGATGCGAAACTGCGTACTGTCCTGCGGCGGGGTCCTGGCCCTGTTGCTGACGACTTCGGTGGCGAGTGCCCAGCCGGGCGGGAATCACCCGCTCGACGCGGGGTTCGCGAAGTGGGACACGAACAAGGACGGGTTCCTCGACGCCGAGGAGTTGGCGAAGGCGTTCCGCGGCGCAAAGGCCAAACCGATTCAAGACAGGGCCGGGGCCAGGGAGGCGCACCCCGACCACCAGTTCCTGGACGCCTGGGACGCGAACAAGGACGGGAAGATCAGCACGGCCGAGTTCGAGAAGTACGAGCAGCAACAACTCGCCGCGGCCAAGGCCGCGAGGAACCGGACCGTGAACTACTCCCGCGTCGCACGGCCGGGATACCGGACTCCGCACCGGCACTCCGGCTACTCTCGCGGCGCGGCCGGGGCGAGCCCGTACCTGAACCAACTCCGGTATCAGCAGCGGGCTTACCAGCAGCAGCGAGCGGCCTACGCCAACCTCCTCCGATACGGGGTCTACTCGCCCAATGTCCGGGGCGGCTACCGCGGGGCGATGACGCACCACCACAACGGCCGACGGCGGTGAGCGTGAGCCGTGCCGTCCGACCGGGCGATTCCGTCGCCGCCCGGTCACCTGTCACATCACGGCCCTGAGACGGCCGACTCGGATGCAACCTTTCCTGTTTCGGAGACCGACGATGCGACCTCTTGCTGCCCGAAGCCTGTGTCTCGTGGCCGTGGCCGCCACCGCGCTGTTCCTCACGACCGGGCCAGCCACGCCGAGCAGGGCCAACCAACCGAAGGGCGACGACCCGGTCAAGACGCTCCAGAAAGAGCGACTGGTGCTCCTCCAGAAGATTTACGACACCTCACTGCAAGCCTTCAAGGGCGGCCAACTCCCCCTCGATCAGGTGCTATCCGCCCAACTCGCCCTGCTCAACGGCAAGCTCGACCTGTGCGAGACAAACGCCGACCGGGTCAAAGTTCACGAGGAGATGGTCAAGGTGGCCGAGCAGATGGTCCAGGCCGTCCGGAAATTGGTGGAGGCAACAAACGCGACCGCGCTCGACGCCCTCAAGGCCGAGGCCCAACTGCTCGACGCCCGGATCGGGCTGGAGAAGGCCAAGGCCGCTAAGTGATATGACGGGTTCGCTTCGCGCCTCCGATGGATGCTTCCACGCCCGATACAAGGAGACAGCTCATGATAAGAACCGCCGCGGTGATCGTGTTCGTGGGGCTTGCGGTGCCCGTCGCCGAGAGCCGACCGAGTCGGGACGGTCACCCCGACCCGAAGCAGTTACTGGCCGGGTTGAAGAAGCCGGACGTGGAGAGCCGTCGGAAGGCGGCCGAGGCCGTCTGCGAGTTGTGCAAGGACGGTGACGGCGACTTCGCCGATGCGGTCCCGGCCCTCGTCGAGGCGCTCAAGGACAAGGACCCGATCGTCCGCGGCGAGATCGCCGAGGCGCTGGGGTTCATGGGGCCGGACGCCAAGGCCGCGCTCCCGGCGATCCGGGGGCTACTGAAAGACCCGATCCCGGAGGTCCGGGCGAAAGCCGCATTCGCCCTCGGCGGGTTTGGGGAAGACGCCAAGGCGGCCGTACCGGATCTGGTCCCGCTCCTCAAGGACAAGGACGAGAGGGTTCGGTCGGCGGCCGCGGCGGGCTTGGGTGAGATCGGTCCGCCGGCGAAGGCGGCCGTTCCCGCGCTCGTCGCGGTTCTCAAGGACAAGGACTCGGAGGTGCGGCTGAACGCGACGGCGTCTCTTGGGTCCATCGGGCCGGACGCGAAGACCGCCGAGAAGCCGCTGATCGAGCGACTCAAGGACGAGGACGAAGGCGTCCGGGGTCAGGCCGCCGAATCGCTCGGCCGGATCGGGGCCGATCCGAAGCTGGCCGTCCCGGCGCTCACCGCCGCGCTGGCGGACAAGCACCCCGGCGTACGCGGGGACGTGTGCCACGCGCTGGCGAAGTTTAAGGACAAGGCCAAGCCCGTCCTCCAGGCCCTGACAAAGCTGTTCAACGACCCCGACCACGGGGTGCGGGTCCACGCCGCCGAGGCGGTCTACGAGATCGACGGGAACGTCAAGCCGGTGCTGCCGGTGCTGACCGAGGGCCTGAAGCACGACGACCCGTTCGTCCGCGGGGACGCGGCCCACACGCTCGGCGAGATCGGCCCGCCCGCGAAAGACGCGGTTCCCGCCTTGAAAAAGCTGCTGAAGGACGAGAACGCAGGCATTCGGGTCCACGCCGCCGAGGCGCTGGTCAAGATCGACAAGGGTGCGGTGAGGGACACGCTGCCGGTCCTGCTCGACGGGCTGAAGAGCGAGGACAAGGCCCTGCGGGCGGAAGCGGCCGAAGCGCTGGGCAAGATCGGCCCGGACGCCAAGGACGCGCTGCCCGCCCTGACGGCCTTGATGAAGGACAAGAACAAGGACGTGCGGAAGAACGCGGCCGAGGCGGTCAAGAAGATCGAGGGCAAGGTCGCGCCGAAGAAGGAATGAACCTCCCGCGTCGGACGACCGACGAGTCGGACCCGGAACAGGATTTGCGAACCACGATCCGAGCGGCAGCGTGATCGCACGGAGGAGACATGCCGGGTGAAAGCAAAGTGGAACCCCGGTGCCGATGCAGTTGGTGTCGGGGCGGAATCGAGGGACAGCACTTCACAAACAGGGGTGACGTATGAAGAGCCTACTCAGTTTCGCAGCGGCGGGGCTGGTCGTGTTGGCCGGCGGGACGGCCCAGGCCCAGCACTTTCACGGTCACGCCCACTACCACCACGGTCACGCCCATTACCACGGCCACTGGCACTACCCCAGCTACGGCTCTTACGGGTCGGGGTACGCGTATCCGTACACCTACGGGTCCGTCTGGTCCCCTCCGACGTACTCCTACCCGGCGGTCGCGACCAGTCCGCCGGTAGTCACCTACTCGGCCCCCGCGGTCGTCCCGGCGAGTTCCACGTCTCTTAAGCCGAACGTGCTCCCACCCTACGCCGGCCCCGGCGTGTCGCTCCGCCTGCCGGCCGAGTTCCCGAACCCCTTGTACGTGCGGATCGACGGCCGTGACATCGAACTCAAGCCGGGGACCGAGGTGGTGCTGAAGGACAAGGGCTCCTGCCTCGTCGAGTTCGACCGCGGCGGAGACTTTGGCGCGGCGCGCACCGAACTGACGGAAGGCCGGTACAAGTTCGGGGTCGGAGCCCGTGGGTGGTACACGGAACCGGACTCGCCCGGCGGACTGCGTCCCAATCCACTGCCGGGCGAGTCGAAGAAGTAAATCCGACCGGTCGCCCCTCCATCGCAGTTGGGGTGAGCGGGGCGGTTCGGCGCGGGCTTGAACCCGAAGGAGGACGGCGATATGGTTGGCGAACTCAACACGGAAGACTCGCGGAGAACGGGACAGGTGAGTCGGGCGGTACTCCGAGTTCTGTTGGTCAGTTATCTGACCATCGCGACCACGGCGGGGCCGCGGCTCTGCCCGTGTTCGATGCCACTGCCGACGCCCGTTTCCGAGCCAAAGAGTCCGTCGCCGGCCGACCGGGCTCCTCGATCGTGCGCGTGCTGTCCGACGAAGCCCGCTACCCCTACTCCGACCGCGCAAACCTTCGGTCACCAGAATCCGGATCAGCCGTCGGCCCCGTGCCCGTGTCAGTGCGGCAAACCGGATTCCGTGGCCAATGCGCGGGCGGCATGGCGGGCACACGCCCCGACCGACGACCCGAACACCGGTCCGGCCTACGGCACGCCCCTCGCGGACTTCGCCCCGCACGTCTGCTCCATCGCCAGTACCTCCGGCCCCGGCCGCAACCTCCCGTTCTACACGACCGACGATCTCCTTCACGCCTTCCACTTCCTGCGCTGCTAGCCCGTCTCGTCCCATTCCGGACTGTTCTCCGGGACGACCCGGGCTGACCCGCCGCGCGTGCGCGGCCACACCCGTCGGGTCCGACTGCAATCCGACCCCGCTGACCCGAACGCCTCACCCAGCCGCCATTCGACGGGCGCGTGCGGCGACTTCACCCGAACACGTCGAGGCCAACGATGGACGCCGTCGAGCGGTGGCTGCTTGCCCTGTTGATCGGGCTGCTGGTGGGGGCGTGGCACGCCGCCCATGCCACCCTGTACACCCCGCGGGAACCCGTCCGTCCCTCGCCTCGGACGCTCCGCTCTGGTCGGCGTCCGGCCCGACCGGGGTGCCGACGGCCGCGTTACGTCTGCCGGCGTGCCCGGTGCCCGCGGCCGCGGGCGGCCGACCGATACCGGCGCTCTGTGCGAGGCACGGAAACAAGCCGCTCTTCGCGGAGCGGTCAGAAACGAGGACTCCGAAATGCACACCACGATGCCGAGAGCTGATGCGCAGAGTGGGGGACCGGGCACCGGGTCGCCCCGCGTCCTGGTCGTGGACGACGACAACACTCTCTGCATGATCCTGACGCGAGAACTCCGCAAGCGGGGGTTCGACGTGTATTCGACCGACTCCGGGGGTGAGGCGGTCGAGATGTACTGCCGCTCGTCCCGACGAATCGACCTTGTCCTGCTGGACGTGAACATGCCGGGGATGAGCGGTGTGGAAACGCTCGACGCCCTTCGGATCGCCGATCCGGGCGTCCGGTGCTGTTTCATGACCGCCGACTTACGGGCCTCGACTCAAGACACACTGCTGGCTCGCGGGGCGCTGGCGGTCTTCGACAAACCCTTTGCGTCACTGGCCGGCCTGTGCGAGGCGCTGCGGGGACACGCTTCGACGCCCGCTGCCGGGTCGGGAACCTCGACCGAGGAGGCCTGCCAATGGAGAAGCTGATCGACGGGCTGCGGCACTTCCGGGAGCACATTTTCTGGGAGCGCAAGGAGGCGTTCGAGCGAAGCACGCGGGGCCAGCGGCCGCTGGCCATGCTCGTCACCTGTTCGGACTCCCGGGTGCTGCCCGACCAGCTCACGCAGGCCGACCCCGGTGACCTGTTCGTCCACCGAAACGCCGGGAACCTCATCCCCCCGCCCGGCAGCCCGACCGGCGAGGCGGCCACCGTCGAGTACGCCATCACCGCCCTCGGCGTCACCGACATCATCGTCTGCGGGCACTACCGGTGCGGGGCGGTGAACGCCCTCCTCAACCCGGGCGCGGCCGGCGGGATGCCCGAGGTCGCCGGGTGGCTGGCCCACGCCTCCGGGACGAAGGCGGCGATGGACCGGGACCACCCGGACCTCGGCGGTGAGGCCCGGTGGGACCGGGCGGTCGAGGTGAACGTCCTGGTCCAGTTGGAGAATTTGACCAGGCATCCGGTCGTCGCCGCCGGGCTGGCGGCCGGCACGCTGCGGCTGCACGCCTGGGTGCTCCGCTTCGAGTCGGGGGAGGTGCTGGCTTACGACCCGCACTCCCGTCGGTTCACACCGCTCTTGGAGATGCCAACCGTCCACCCCGCGATGCCGGTCGCGCCGGGCTGCTGCGATCCGGGACCGCCGAGCGGGACCGGGCCGTCGCCCGCACCGGCCCCGCCGGTCTCCGCCGTCGGGGGGTGGGGAGACGTACTCAGGCGCGACCTGCCTGCCTCACTGGTGGTTTTCCTGGTCGCCCTGCCGCTGTGCCTGGCGATCGCCCGGGCGGTCGGCGCTCCCCCGGAGGCGGGTCTCGTCACCGGCATCGTCGGGGGCGTGTTGGTGGGCCTCCTCGCCGGAAGCCCGTTACAGGTGAGCGGGCCGGCGGCCGGGCTGGTGGTGATCTTGCTCGACGTGGTGCAGCGGTACGGGCTGGAGCGGCTCGGCGTCGTCGTCGGCCTGGCCGGGTTCATTCAACTGGCAGCCGGGGTGCTGCGTCTCGGGCAGTGGTTCCGGGCGGCCTCCCCGGCCGTCGTCCTCGGGATGCTGGCCGGGATCGGGGCAGTCCTGTTCGCCCAGCAGTTTCACGTCATGGTGGACGACCCGCCGGCGCGGGAGCCGTGGCGGAACTTCGTGACCATTCCGGCGGCGGTGTGGCACGGCGTCGCCGACTCGCACGAGGGGCACCCCGAACACCAGCAGGCGGCCATCCTCGGACTGCTCACCCTGCTCGTCCTCCTGCTCTGGGCGCGGATCGCCCCACGCCGGCTGCGTCCCGTTCCCGCCGTCCTGGCCGCCGTCGTGGTGACCACCGCGGTCGGCTCCGCCCTGGCCTGGCCGGTCCAGCGGGTCGAGTTCGCCGGGCTCGCGTCCGCAGTGCGGTGGCCGGACCTTCCCGCTCTCCCCGGGATGCTCGGGGACGGCTCGGTGTGGCTGACGGCGGCGGTCGTCGCCCTGGTGGCGAGCGCCGAGACGCTGCTGTGTGCGGCGGCGGTGGACCGGATGCACCACGGCCCCCGCACCCGGTACGACCGGGAACTCGCCGCCCAGGGGGTCGGGAACGCCGTCTGCGGGGTTCTCGGGGCGCTCCCGATGACCGGCGTGATCGTCCGCAGCGCGACGAACGTCCAGGCCGGGGCCAGGAGCCGCTACTCGTCGGTGTTCCACGGGTTCTGGTTACTCGCCTTCGTCCTGCTCGTGCCCGGGGTTCTCCGACTGATCCCGACCGCGGCCCTGGCAGCGATCCTGGTGCTGACCGGTGTAAGGCTGGTCGAGACCCACGCCATCCGGGCGCTCTGGCGGGAGAGCCGGTCCGAGGGGCTAATCTGTCTGCTGACCGCGGTGACCGTGGTGGCGGTGGATTTGCTGACCGGCGTGCTGCTCGGAGTCGGGCTGTCTGTGGTGAAGTTGATCCACACCTTCTCCCGGCTCCGCGTCCGTCGGCGGGGCGACCCGGCGTCCGGGCGCGTGACCTTCGTTTTGGAAGGGGCCGCGACGTTCATCCGGCTGCCGAAGCTGGCGGCGGCACTGGAGACGGTGCCGCCCGGGGCAACCCTGCACCTCGACATCCGGGGGCTGAGCTACATCGACCACGCCTGCCTGACGCTGCTCATGAACTGGGAGAAGCAGCACGAGGCGACGGGCGGCAAGTTGGTGCTGGACTGGGACACGCTCCGGGCCAGGTTCCACACCGCCCGCCCGCGGCCGCGGACCAACCCTGGACCTGACGGGCGGACCGGCAACCCGATACCGGAGGGGCGATGAACACCTCTGGTGCCAAACTCACACGGGTGACCGCCAGCGCGGGGGGCGGAAGTCAGGCGATATCCGCCACCGTGCGGCACGCCTCGGCACACGCCCGGCACGCCTCGGCGCACCGCCGGCAGTGGTCGTGCGCGTGCGTCCCGCACTCGGCGGCGCAGGCGTCGCAGACGGAGGCACAGAGCCGGCAGACCTCCGTGTCGAACTCGGACCGCCGGCTCATGAACGCCGCCGCGAGCCAGCAGAGGGCGGCACAGTCCTTGTCCAGCCGGACGCACTTCGCCATCGCCTGCACGTCCGGCTCGGCGAGACAGGCGGTGGCACAGTGCTCGCACGCCTGGGCACACCGTACACAGGCGTCGAGGCACGACTGGTATTGTTGGTGGGACATCGTGAGTTCCTCATCCGTCCGAAACGCGGGCGAGTGGGTGGAGACCGACAACCCTGCAACTCACGTTCCGGGTTACGGAATAACGGTTCCGCTCCGCCCGGAGGCGCAATTCTTCCACAGCCTCGCGTTCCCCTTCGGGCGAGTTGCGATGCGCCGTCCGGAGCCGCGAGCCCGTTCGTCACCCGCATCGACCCCCAATCCTTCGCCCACCCGGAGTACACCATGCGATACATCGTTACGGGAGCCGCGGTCGCAGCGGCCCTGGCTCTCGCCGCCGGAACGGCCTCGGCCCAGCACCCGCGCGGCCACTCCCCCGCCCACCCGTCCTACGGGCCGGTCGGTCACGGCCATCACGCCCCCGCCCACGTCGCTCCCGCGCACCGAATCCACGGCGGACACCACGTCCCGCCCGGCGTGGGATTCGGGGTTTATTCCGGCCCGAGCTACGGTCCCGCCATCGGCGTCTACCCCGCCCCGGCTTACTACCCCGTGTACCCGGTCGTACCCGGTTACCCGCACGGTCACCACGGCCACCACAGAATCCACCACTGATCGGTTCCGAGTCACAGGCCACGCAGAGCCGGGGCACGCCCCCGGCTCGTTCGCGTTGTGCGTCAAGAGAGTAGGGTAAGCCCGGTGGTACGATGATCGGGATCTGCCACGCCCCCGCCAATACGGCGGTCGTGTTGTCGGCCTGTCAGGCCGCGGTCGCGGCGTCATACCGTCACGAGGGCTGCGAGGATGGATTGGGATGTGGAATTGCAAATGGCAGTTCGGGTCGTCGTCGCGGCCGCGCTCGGCGGTTTCGTCGGGTGGGAGCGGCAGTGGCACGGGCGCGAGGCCGGAATCCGAACCTACGCGGCCGTCGCCCTGGGGGCGTGTGTGTTCGCCCTCATCTCGACCCACGTGACGGGCGGGAATAACCCCCACGTCATCGCAGCCGGGGTCGTGACCGGCATCGGCTTCCTCGGGGCCGGCGTGATCGTCCGGGAGCAAGCGAACATTGCCGGGCTGACGACCGCCGCCACCCTATGGGCGACCGCCTCCGTGGGGATGGCGGCCGGCTACGGGATGTACCTGCTGGCGACGCTCGTCTCGCTCATCGTGTTCGGGCTCCTGGCGGCGCACCACCTACCGGGGTGGGGGCGGCTGAGAAACGCCCCCGCGCGGCCGACCGAACCCGAGGAGCCGACCACCCATGCCGAGTGACACGCCGCGCCGCCCGTCCCGCCTGCGTGGGCTCGGGTTCCGCACCTCCGTCGCCGTGAACGCGGTCGTCCTGTTGGCCGTGGCCGGGTTCATCGCCTTCGACGCCGTTCGCGAGACACGTGAGCACGTCCGGGAGCGAACCGCGGCCCTGGACGAACAGGCGATGACGATCCACGGTTTGGTCGCCCGGCCGGCGGCCGATCCCGCCGCAGTGCAGCAGTTCATTGACGCGGTGTGCCTGCGGATGAGCGATTCCACCTCACCCGGTCACCACATCGTCGTGGAGGCCGGGGGGCGGCTGTTCCAGTCACGGCCACACGGGCGGGAGTCGGACGAGATCGTCCTGGCGATCCGGGCGGCGTCGTCCGCACCCGGGCGGCAAGCGGCGTTCGGAGAGGCGGGCATCGTCACCGGTGTCTACTCCGAGGGCGGGGCCACTGTTTACGTGGCCAAACAATTGGACGACATCCGCCGGGAAGTGCGGGGACGAGTCATCACCCGATCCGCTGGCATGTTCGCCGTCGGCGTCGTGCTGGCCGCGGCCGTTCACCTGCTGCTCCACCGGTTGGTGTCGCGGCCCTTGCGACGGCTGGTGCGGACCATCGAAGCCATCCGCGCCGGCAAGCTGGGGGCACAGTCCGGGCCGTTCAAAGCGGACGAACTCGACCGGCTCGCGGCGGCGGTGAACGACATGAGCCGGACCCTGGCCGACGACGCCGAGCGGCGGCGGTTGGCCCTTGCCCAGGCCCGCCGGGTGCAGGAGAACTTGCTGCCGCGGTCGGGCGAGATTGCCCCAGGGGTGTGGGTGGCGGCGGTCCACCGCCCGGCCGAGGCCGTGGCCGGGGACTACCACGACGTGCTCCCGCTGCCGGACGGGACGGTAGTGTGTTGCGTGGCCGACGTGGTCGGGCACGGCGTCCCCGCCGCGATGGTGGCGGCCATCCTGAAGGTCCTCATCCTCGACGCCGTCGAGGTGGCCCCCGACCCGGGGGCGGTCGTCCGCCGGGTGAATGCCCGATTCGCCTCGGTCGCCCCGCCCGAGTGCTTCGCCTCGCTCCTGGTCGCCCGGTGGTGCCCGGCGCGGGAGACGCTGTGGCACGCGAACGCCGGGCACGAACCCGGTCTACTGCTGACCGACTCCGCGCCCCGGTTGCTGGAGCCGACCGGCACACTGCTCGGGGTGATGCCCGACGGCACCTGGGACACCGAGGCCGCCGCCGCCCCGAAGGGGTCCGTCCTGGTCGCCCTGTCGGACGGTGTGACGGAGGCGATGGACGGGGGCGGGAACCAGTTCGGGCGGGATCGACTGGGCGGGGTGATCCGCGGCACGGGTCGGGCGGCCCCGGATTCTGTAGTCCGGGCCGTCGATGAGGCCGTCCAGCGGCACCTGGGCGGACGCCCCGCCTCCGACGACTACACCCTGATGGCCGTGCGGCTCGGGTGATCAGGGTCGCGTCCGCTCGTGGCGCGGAGCGCCCCACCGGGGCGCTCTTCGGTATCCCGGTGTCTCCGTAACCCGAATCGGCGACGCCGCCGGAAAAATCGCTACAGCCCCTCGTCTTCTCCCGTCGATGAAGTGACACGCTCATTGTCTGTTCGATCCACCCCCAGATGTGGCGACTCGCTCGATGTGGGTCACAGTTCCGCGTTCGCCCGTCGCGGCGTGCCCCGCTTGGGGAAGAGCGGTTGCCGAATGGCACGAGGAGGTCGCCATGCGTCCGTTGACGCTCCTGGTCGCCGTCGGCGTCCTCTCCACCGGTTGCACGCACGCCGCGCTGGAGCGGCGCACCGTCAAGCAGGCGAGCACGCTCACGGACCTCCAGTACCGACAGGTGATGGACAACCTGGCGATGTTCGCGTGCAACGCCGACGCGCTCGCGTGGCACGTCAAGCTCAAGGGCGGGGTCGTGCAGATCGCCGACCAGGGTTCGGGCGGCTTCGCCGCCGACATCACCACCGTCGCGGGAGGCGACACACGACTGCTGCCCACGGCCGCCGCGCAGCGCGGCGTCCTCAACCAGTGGGACGTGGAGCCGGCGGTGGATTCGGACGAACTCGAACACCTCGGCCTCGTGTACCGGAAGGCAGTCAACCCGGCCGACCCGGAACTGTGGAACCAGATGCACGACGCCATTTGCGGCCTGAGCGTCCGGTTCAGCCTCCTGCCACGAGTCGAAACGATCCGCCGAATCATCTGGAAGCACGAGGGCGGCGATTACCCGCGGGCCAACCAGCCACTCCCTGCCGGCATCGAGGGCTACCCCGGTGCCTTCCGAGTTGTCGAGATCATCAACGCGCTTGAGGAGGAGAAGGACGAGAAAAAGCAGGCTTTCCGGCACCATCAGATCGCAGTCCTCAAGGGCCTGCTCGGTGAGACAGACGAAGCCAAGGTCGAGATGTGGAAGAAAAGCGTGAAGGAGAAGAGGCCCGAGAGGTCGCGTTCGCTCCCGAAAGTTTCGGCGCGGCCGCAACGGCCCGACGCCCGCCCGCTCGACGACACGTCCGAGACCATGCCGCTGATCCTTACGGCAATCCACGCCGCCTGTCCGGCCGGGTATTTGCCTTCGACCGACGTGATCTGGGACACCGAGCGGAACCCCGGGTTGATTGACCAGGCGGAAGACAAGATTCGCAAGTTCGAGGACCTCCTGACCGAGGACCGCTTCCAGGTGCAGTGGCTGAACGTCGGCTGCAAGAAGGACGTGCCCAAGTGCGCCTGCTACGTCGGCCACTACCGCAACTGCGGCCGGGACTGCTACGTCTGGGTCACGCCGGAGAACCTCCGCTACCTGCGGGAGTACACGCTGGCCGTCCTGACCGTGGCCCCCATTCAGGCTCAGGACGTCCTGGGCGGCCGGGGCGCGGCGTTCAGCCCCAGCCTCCGCTAGCCGGCTCTGCCCTGCCTCCCTTTGCGGGCCTGTTCCGGTTTGGGAAGAACTTGACGGTGGCCGGCCCCGTGCGTTTTTCGGCCCGACTTTCGCTCAGTTCATCGAGGGGGGTGGCGGGACACCGTGCCAAAAAGGTGCAGAAACCCCACCGGCGGTTCGCACCCGCGAGTTCCGTGCCACCTCCGTGGGGCGAACCCGTCCTACCCCGCTCACCAACTGAAGCCTCCGGGGCTACCACTCTGCGGCAATGGACTCGTCTGGGCTCGCCCAGTAGGGGCGGAACAATGGAACAGTTATCCGTCACGGCCAAGAATCGCCGGGCGCTCTGGATCGTCTTCGGGCTGACGTTCATCTATTTCCTCGTCGAAGTGGCCGGCGGGCTCCTCACGAACAGTTTGGCGCTACTGGCCGACGCGGCTCACATGCTGACCGACGTGGGCGGTCTGGGGCTTGCGCTGTTCGCGGCGTGGATGTCCGCCAAGCCGGCCACTCCACAGCGGACTTACGGGTACTACCGCGTCGAGATCCTCGCCGCCCTGAGCAACGCCGTCGTCCTGTTCCTCATGTCATTCTTCATCCTCTACGAGGCCTATCGCCGGTTCCGCGAGCCGCCCGAGGTGGCCAGCGTGCCGATGTTGGCGGTGGCGGCGGTCGGGCTGGGCGTCAACCTCGTCGGCATCGCGATGCTCCGGAAGGCGTCCGGCGAGAGCCTGAACATGAAAGGGGCGTACCTGGAGGTGGTCGGTGACCTGCTCGGATCGGTCGGCGTCCTGGTCGCGGGCGTCGTCATGCTGACGACGGGCTGGTACTACGCGGACCCACTGTTCGGGGTCGGGATCGGACTGTTCATCCTGCCGCGGACGTGGGGACTCATGAAGCAGGCGGTGAACATCTTGCTGGAGGCGACCCCGGCCCACATCAACCTGGCGGAGGTCGAGAAGGCGATGCTCGACGTCGAGGGGGTGGCGTCGGTCCACGACCTGCACGTCTGGACCATCACCTCGGGAATCGACGCCCTGAGTGCGCACGTCGTTCTGACCGAATCCGTCGGGCCGTCGGTCGCGGAGGCGGTCGCCGAACGGGTGGCCGCGGTGGTGGAGGAAAAGTTCGGCCTGGGCCACACGACAATCCAGGTGGAGCGGGTAGACCGGAAGGCGGCCGAGGCACAGTTCTGAACGCTGTTGCGAGAAAGCCCATCGAGAACGCCCCAAAAGCTGCCGGGCTTGGCACCGGGTTCCAGCCCGCGGACTAAATTTGAAAGCAGCGATCGTCTGTCGCCTCGTGCCTTCCCGGCCTGACCGATTGGACAGGGTGACGCCGAGTTGCCTCGGTCAACCGGCTGAAGTGGTCGTTTCGAGTGTTTCGAGTATTGCGTCCAATTCGACATCGTGGTATACTTCTCTCATAAACGAGAGGAGTGCCCCGATGCCCACGCTGATTCCCGAGAACTTTGAGACGGTTGCCCCGAGCGAGGCCGACGCCCGCCTGGCGCGGGAGTCGAGCCGCCTGCTGGCGACCCGCAAACTCGGCAAGCGATCCAGCGTCCGCATCCGCCTCGACGATGGCGACGAGGCGGAGCCGGTTGTCGTACCGGCGTCCGCGGTGCGCCTGTTCTTGCACCTGCTCACCGAGATGTCCCAGGGCAACGCCGTCACCCTGATCCCGACGCACGCGGAACTCACCACCCAGCAGGCGGCCGATCTGCTCAACGTGTCCCGGCCCTACGTCGTCAAGCTGCTCGACGAGGGGAAGATCCCATCGCGCACGGTGGGGAAGTACCGCCGGGTGCGGTTTGACGACCTGATGGCGTACAAACGGAAGGACGACGAGGCCCGGGCCAAGGTGCTCGACCAGCTCACGGCCGAGGCCCAGGAGCTGGGGATGGGCTATTGATGGTGATGGACCATCCCGTCACTGCCGTATACGACGCGAACGTCCTGTACCCGGCTCCACTTCGCGACCTGTTCATCCGGCTCGCTCACGCGGGGCTGGTGCGGGCGCGGTGGACGGAGGCGATCCACGACGAGTGGGTGCGGAACGTCCTGGCGGACAACACGGCATTGTCTCCTGATCGCCTGGCACGAACCCGGTCCTTGATGAACGAGGCCGTCCGCGACTGCCTGGTGACCGGGTACGAAAACCTGATCGAATCCCTGACCCTTCCCGATCCCGACGACCGCCATGTCCTCGCGGCCGCCGTCCGTGCCGACGCCGAAGTCATCGTCACCTTCAATTTGAAGGACTTTCCGGCCGGCGTACTGGCCAGCTACAACATCGAGGCGCAGCACCCGGACGATTTCTTAGTGGCCCTGTTCGATGCCGCGCCCGGCCCCGTCTGCGCGGCGGTCAAGCGGCAGCGGGAGGGGTTGCGAAACCCGCCAAAGACAGCCGAAGAGCTGCTCGCCACTTTGGAGAACCAGGGGTTGGTCCAGGCAGTCAACCGGCTCCGCCAGTTCGCCGAGTTGCTGTGAGACGCATCTCCTCGGTGGGTGAATGGAAAACGGCCGATGCGCCGCCATCGGAAACCCGAGAAACTCCGCCACACGATCACGCCCGACTTCGACACCGGCTCGTCGCGCTGGGCGACTACGAAGCACTCTTGCCGCTGCCGTGTCACGGAGCGGTAGTCACTCGCTGCCAGAACGGACCAGGCTTGCTGACCGCGGTTTCGGAGCCGTCGCCAAGGCGGTCGCGGTCTGAAGGCGGGAGCGGTGAAGGTCGAGGAGCACCAGGTGCATGTGCTGACCTGTTCGCTTTTCGATAGCTCCGTCCGAGTCCGACCGATACCCTTTTGGATCATCAGGCCCGTTCTCCAATCCGGGATTGCCAATGCCCGTCATCGGTACCCAACAATCGCCGATCAAGATCGTCCACGACAAGACGCTCCACACCACCTTCCCGCCCCACTACTTCGACATCGGGTACAAGGCGGGAAAGCTGCCCGGGCACTTCGAGGAGCACAACTTCTGGTTCACCTCGCCTTCGGCTCCGGTCACGTTCCGTAAGGAAAAGTGGGTACTGGAGCGCATCCACATCCACCGCCCGCCGGAACACAAGATCGACGCCGGCCCCGTCGCAGACTTTGAGGTCCACCTCGTTCACGTCCGCCAGAACGACCCGTGCGAGCGGGGAGAGGCGCTGGTGATCGGCGTGTTCTTCAAGTCCGATCCGGGGGCCGACGAAAACGAATCGTTCAAGGAGATCGACCGGGCGATCGAGCGGAAACTCAAGGAGGACCAAGGGGTCGATGCTCCGAAGCCTGCCAAAGCGCTCTGGCTGCCGGAATCGATGACCTCGTCGATTCGGATCAAGCCGAGGGACTTCCTCCCGAAGCGCGAAGAGGACTGGAAGAGGTGGTACCACTACGAAGGGTCGCTGACGACGGAGCCGTTCAGCGAGAGCGTGAGCTGGTTCGTCCTGCCGGTGGTTGCCGAAGTTCGCTCCAGTGACGTGCGCTACCTCGCCACGCAGACGTTCCACGAACCCCGGAAGGTACACGCTCTCGACCGCCGGTTTGTGCTGAGAAGTTTCGCCGAGTGAGCGCACACGACGTAACCCGATAGAGGTTGGAACCTGGGCGAGTCAGCAATCAGGACGACGGCCCCGGTGTGCTTCGGCGCACCGGGGCCGAGGTTAGTTCCGGATACCGGCTGCTCTGCGAGCGACGACCACCTGCCAATCAGGGCAGAATCGAAAGTCATGTCAGCGTCAAAACGGCAGTCGCAAAGCGTCAGGGGACTGTGAAGAAGAAAAGTAGTGTGCCGGAAGTTGTGGAGAGATAAGGACTTAGAAAAAAACTACAGACGCGCCAAGGATTGGCACGAGAGTTGATAATCGCCAAATCATGCCAAACTCTGCGCGCACCGTTAGTGCAGCAGGATGTTGAGATATAGAACGCGGTCGAGTTGGAAAGGTTTTTTGGAAAAAAATCCTGTACCGACATTGACTCGCCACACGACGGAGAGGCCGCAGCGACAATCGTCAGGAATCGACGGACCCGGCCGCCCATCTTCAGCGACCCCGCCCGCCACTTCCGCCGCGACAATCCCCGATTCGGTTCTTCCGTGATCCGCGCCGACGTGGCGACGGACGCGCCTTGCTTCCTCCGAGGTCCAGCGAATGCCCAGGGTCCACTTCCTGAACGTGAACGACGGCGACTGTTCGATTATCGAGCACATTTCCGGGCGGGTGACGGTCATCGACGTTAGCGCGGCGAAAGCTCCGGCCGAGGCTGTGGCAAATGCGGCCGCCCGGTACAGGATGCAGGAATCCATCTTCAAGGCGATGCGGGAGTGGTCGAAGTCCGCGGGGGTGTATGGGAATTTCGGCCAGAGCGAGTACCCGGACGACCCGATCGCCTACATGAAGGACCGCAGTCTCAACTCGGTCTTCCGGTTCATCTCGACCCATCCGGACATGGACCATCTCGACGGCCTCAAGCCGTTCTTCGCGGAATTCAACCCGCAGAACTTTTGGGACACCGCGAACAGCAAGGAACTGGACGACTTCGACGACGGGCGCTACGACCCGGACGACTGGGACTTCTACACATCGCTGCGCGACGGCAACCCGCAGACCAACCCGAAGCGACTGGTGCTCTACTCCGGGGCGACCGGACCGTACTTCAACCAAGGCGAGGGAGGCCAAGGCGGCGGGGACGGGCTGCACATCCTGGCCCCGACGTCGGAACTGGTCGCGGACGCGAACGAGGCCGGGGACTGGAACGACGCGTCCTACGTGATCCTCTACCGGACTGGCAACAAGCGCATCCTGTTCAGTGGCGACTCGCACGACGCCACTTGGAAACACATCCTTGACAACCACAACGCCGACGTTGCCGGGGTGGATGTGCTGATCGCGCCGCACCACGGCCGCGACTCAGACCGCGATCACAGCTTCTTGGACGTGGTGAAGCCGCGGTTGACGCTCTTCGGCAACGCACCGTCCGAGCATTTGGCTTACGACGAGTGGAACAGCCGCGACCTGCTCTTCGTGACCAACAACCAGGCGGGCACGGTCATCATGGAAGTGGTGGACGACCACCTCGACGTCTACGTCCGGCATGAGCCGTTCGCGCGGTCGTTCGTCGAGGAGCGCGACTACGACACCTATTACGACGAGCGGAACCGCGGCTGGTTCATCGGCCGCCTGAAGTAGCGGACGGAGGTGCGAGACCGGCGGGCGAAGTGGCCCGCCTTCACCCGGATTCGAGGCGGTTGGCGTATGGGAACTACTGCGACGAAGCGGGGCGCGGGACAGCGGGCGCTTGCGTACTTCAGCCTTGAGAGCAGGTACCGCAGGGTCGCCCGGTTCTACCCCGCGCTTGTCACCGTCGCGCTGCTGCTGCCGGTGGCGATCATGCTGGGCATCCCGCTGAGCGGGTGGCTCATCGCGATGTCCGCCGGCGGCGGGCTGGCCGTCGGAGCCGCGGCGGTCGCTCACCTCTCCCACTTCGCGTCGGCGGCGGGCAATCGCGTGCAGGCGAAGCTCTACCCGAAGTGGCCGCACGACTCACCCACAAACCTGCGGTTGCACCCGAACGACCCCACGGCGTCGAAGCAACAGAAGACCCGCTGGTACGAGGCGATCCAACGGCTCACGGGACTGGACGTCGCTGCCGTCGCCGACGACGCCGACGAAGTGCCTCGCATCATCAACGACGCGGTGGTCGCGCTGCGGACGAAGGTGTTCGAGGGCAACCAGCTCGCCGAGCGGATGGACATGCACAACGCCGACTACGGCATGATGAGAAACTTCGTCGGGTTGCGGCCCGTGTGGCTGATGACATCCTTCGCCAGTTGCGTCGGCTGCTGGATCGTTTACGCCGCCAGGCAAGAGCACATCGCCCTCCCCATCGTCGCCGCGGTCCTGTTCGGTGGGTGCGTACTCACAGCGTTGGTGATCGAGGACTACGTTCGCGTCACCGCCCGGCACTACGCGGACAGCTTCTTCGGCGCGCTTGACGCATGCGACGAAGCCTGCCAAGCGAAGGCGAAGAAGAAGAGCAGCTAGGGCGTGTTGACGTTCGCGGCCCCGACCGCACAACGACTTGGGTTGTTTTCGCGGCCTGAGCGGTGCGGGATCGCCATGCGGTACATGCTCACGGACGACCTCTGGGCGGTCATGGGGCCGCTCGTTGGGCGGGCCAAGCGGCACACGTCCGGCCAGCGGCCGGCTCTGCCCGACCGGATGTTCTTCGAGGCCGTCCTGTACTGGGCCCGGACCGGCGTCCCGTGGCGGGACCTGCCGGCCGAGTTCGGGGCGTGGGACGCGGTGTACAACCGGTTCCGCCGGTGGGTCCGCTCCGGTAGCCTCAAGGCCCTCTTCGAGCTGCTGACCGCCGACCCGGACCTCGGCGAGGTCCGGCGGGTGCTGCTCGACAGTACCATCGTCCGCGCCCACCAGCACGCGGCCGGGGCACCGCGGAAGAAAAAAAGGTCGGGGCCGGGCGGTCGATGCGGGCGCAGGCGATCGGCCGCAGCCGGGGCGGGCGGACGACCAAGATCGTCCTGACGGCCGCCGACGAGGACACGGCCATCGCCGTCGATGTCGCGCCCGGCCAGGCGAACGACGCCCCGCTGCTGCGCCGGATGGCGGACGCCACCCGCGGCCGGGTGCCGGTGATCGATGAGCTGGCCGCCGACCGGGCGTTCGACGGGGACGCCCAGCGGGCCGACCTGATCGACCGGGGCATCTGCCCGGTGATCCCGAACAAGCGGAACCGGACCGACCCGTGGCCGTTCGACGAGGTGGCGTACCAGGAGCGGAACAAGGTGGAGCGGCTGTTCGCCAAGCTCAAGGGGTTCCGCCGGGTCGCCACCCGGTACGACAAGCTCAGGGAGACCTTCCTCGGGGTCGTCCACCTGGCCCTCGGGTTCATCCGGCTGAGGAAGTCAGCGAACGTCAACACGCCCTAGTTGTTGGCGCAAGGAGGGTGATCGGACACGAGGCTTCGACGGGATCGCCGCAAGCGACCACGCAAAGCGCATCGACTTCGCCGAGCCACACGTCGCCTACCGACATTCCGCTTTCGGTCAGACAAGTCTACGTTGAGGTGTGATTTTATCCGCCAACCCCGTGCTGCGTAAATGTCCCCGATGCCGGTCCGGGGTTCCCAGAGTGAGGACTGAATGAAGCTCATCGAAGAAATGTGCGATCAGTACAACCTGCGTGCGCGCGTCCTGCCCGCCTTCTTGCTGGTTCTCCCGGTCACCCTCGGCGTCGTCGCCGTGTTCCCTGCCGCCTACCAGGGGCCGGTCGGAATTGCGGCCGGCATCCTCGCGTTCATCGTGCTCTACCAGCTCTCGGATTGGGTCCGGGAGCGGGGTCTGGCCGCCCAAAACGAACTTTACCGGCAGTGGGGTGGCAAGCCGTCAGTCCTCCTTCTTAGTCACTTCCAGAACGTGATCGCACCGGACACCCTCGTCCGGTGCCACAACAAGCTGCGCGAACTCGACCCGCGCCTGGCCCTTCCCCAAACTCGCGAGGAAGAGCAGGCCGACCCGGGCAAAGCCGCCGACGCCTACCGCAGTTGTAACGAGCTACTTCTGGAGCGAACCCGCGACAAAGCCAAGTTCTGTCTGCTGCACGAAGAGAACATCCGTTACGGTGCGCGGCGCAACATGTACGGCGTGCGCTGGGTCGCCCTCGGCCTCGCCGTCGCGGGCATGGTCGCGGGGGCCGCGGCCGGCGGCTATCGGGCTTACCACAGCGGAGAACCCGACGCCTTTTCCGTCGCCACCGCGGCCGCGGGCCTTCTCCTCAGCCTCTTCTGGCTTCTTGTCGTTCGCGCGGCCTGGGTCCGGCGGCAAGCCGACACCTACGCCGCCCGCCTCATCCTGTCCGCGCAGACCATCGAAAGCAAAGAGCCGAAGCCGGGTAAAGAACCCGGCTGAGCGAACTCGTTCCCCGCGTCGTTCGAGCGGTCACGAAGCCGCGCGGACCGCCGAACTCAGCACACGGAGCCCACATGAGCAACACGTTCACCTTCCCCAAGAAGAAAGCCGCCGTCTACTGGCCGGTCGGCACCGGCGACTCGACCACGCTCATCTTGAGGCCGGACCAACTGGTGATGCAGATCGACCTGCACCACTTGGAACTGGCCGACGATGACGACAACACCGAGTGGCCGATCATCGATCACCTGGTCCGTCTGCTGCCCAAGCGGAACGGGCGGCCCTACCTCGCCCTGTTCGTCCTCACCCACCCGGACAAGGATCACATCCAGGGCTTCGAGGAATTACTCCGGCGGGTCCACATCGGTGAGATCTGGCACACGCCCAAGATCTTCCGCGACCAGTCGGACGAGGAGTCGCTGTGCTCCGACGCCAAGGCGTTCCGCCGCGAGGCCCACCGCAGGCGCAAGGCCATCGCCGACAACCCGAATGTCATCCGGTCGGGTGACCGCCTCAGGGTCATCGGTCACGACGACATCCTGAACGAGGAGGACTACAGGAAACTGCCCGCGAGTTGCAAGTCGCGGCCCGGCGAAACGGTCGTCGCGGTGGACGGGTACGACCTGACCGGTCACTTCACGGCCTTCATCCACGCGCCCTTCTCGGCCGACCAGGCCAAGAACAAGAACAACACCAGCCTGGCCCTGAACGTCGTCCTGTGGGAGGGCCAGAAGTATGGGCAGTTCTTCTTCTTCGGCGACCGCGAGTACCCGACCGTGAAGCGGATCTTCGAGGAGACGGAGCGCAACAAGACGAACGTGCCTTACCTCTTCTGGGACGTTCTCCTCAGCCCTCACCACTGCTCGAAGGGCGTGATGTACTGGCAGGACGTGGGCGACAAGGAGGAGTGCTTCAAGAAGGATGTCATGGACTTCATGGAGAAGTACTGTCGCGCGAAGAACGGGTACGTCGTCGCCAGTTCCAAGTCGGACTTCACGGCGGCGCCGGGCGACAATCCGCCGCACTCCAAGGCGCGCCAGCAGTACGAGCGGATCGTCAAGGCGGGGCATTTCATCTGCACGCACGAGTATCCGACGACGGTATACCCGGTACCGCTCGTCTTCACCATCGGCGAGAACGGGTTTGAGTTCGACGATAAACGCATCGCCTCGAAAGGCCCGGCCACCCTCGCCTCCGCCGTGGCCGGGGCGCGCGGCTCCGCCGCGCCTCCGGTGACACAAACCACGTTCGGGGGCCAGGGATGACCTCGGGCCAAGAACGAGCCGTCAGAGAGTTGAATCGTCTCCAAGCCGCCGACCCGAGCGGCTTTGAACTCGTCGTCCCGCCGGTGGAAGCGGACGGAGTGGGGCCGGTCATCGCCGTGGTCGGCCTGCACATCGGCCACGTCGAAACCGCTCCCGGCGGATTGGAACTCCGTGACCGGGAGGAGTTCGTCCTGCTGATCCCGCCGGACTTCCCGTTCCGGTATCCGAGCCTGACCGTTGCGCACGACCGGTTCGGGGGTTTCCCGCACGTCGTCTGGACACACGGGATTTGCCTGTACCGAAGCCCGAACGATTGGAACCCGCGCGACGGCCTCTACGGCTTCTTCGACAAGCTCCGGCACTGGCTGTGGAAGGCCGCGATCAACGACATGGACCCGGCCGACGCCCCCCTCGAACCACCGCACGCCGTCACCGACTACACCCAACCGCCGTTCGTCGTCCGCGCGGACGTACCAGAGGTGTCGGGCAAATTCTGGCTCGGGTTCGCGCAACTGGAGAAGTACCCGAGCCGAACGGAACTGGTCGGCTGGTGTGGTCCCGAGGCCGAGTGGCCGGCGGGCAAGAAGCCCGCTCTCGCCGTCATGCTCTCAGACCCGCTCCCGATGGAGTTCCCCAAAAAGGGGGCGGACTTCTTTCGAGAATTGGAGAAGCAGTACGTCGATCGCGGGATGATCCTCCGCCTCCTCGCGCTCGCGGCGGGTCTCGTCGAGGACGGCGAGCCGATCCACCTCATTGTGGGGCTTCCGATGCGGCGGGGCGCGGACGCAACGGCACGCACCCACATAGCCGTATGGACCACCCCCGCCGATTTTGCCAAAGGACTCCGGCTCAGCCTCCCCAAAGAAACCGACACCGAATCGCTCCAGGAGGTGCGAGCCGAGGTCGGTGACATCGTCTACAACGCACTCGCCGAATCGGAAATCGTCTGGTGTCGCGTCCTGGAAGATCGGCCGGAAATCGTCATCCGACGCGACCGCGACAGTGACGTGTCCTGGTTCCGCGGCAAGCGCATTCTCCTGCTCGGCTGTGGTGCCCTCGGCTCCTGGGTCGGCGAGACCCTCGCCCGAGCAGGTGCCGCCGCCATCGATCCTCTTGACAAGGGGCTGGTGAAACCGGGACTACTAGCCCGCCAGAACTATCGTCTGCAAGACATCGGCTCCAACAAGGCCAAAGCGCTCGGCGTCCGGTTGAAGTCGATCGCGCGAGTCACCTGCGAGGCGATCTCCCGGGAAGCGCACGCCTACCTCGCCGAAAACCCCAGCCGCATCAACCAGTACGACGCGGTGATCGATTGCACGGCGTCGTCCGTGTTCCAGATGCAACTCGAACGCGACTGGAACCGCTTCGGCGGCAAGACGCCTCCGGTCATCTCGCTCGCGCTCGACGCAAGGGCGGAGCGGTTACTCGCCGTCACGCTGCCATCCAACTCTGCCGGCGGCATCTGGGACGCCTACCTTCAGTTGAAGCGGAGGTTGTGCCCCGCGGTTCCCACGGACCCGCTCATCGACGCCTTCTACTCGGACGCCAACAGCCTGCTTCTCCAACCAGAACCGGGGTGTTCCGATCCGACCTTCGTCGGCTCCACGGCCGACGTGTCCCTCGTCGCCTCGGCGGGGCTGAACCTCTCGGTCAGGGAGTTCACGCGCCTCGACGTGCCGTGCGGCCTCGCCTACACGCCGAGGCTGGACGGGTCGAGGGGTGCAGGTCTGCACCGCGTCCCGCTCACGAAACTCAGCGAGGTCCGCGTCGGTCGCTACCGGGTCCGTCTCGACGAGCAGGTGTTCGACCGTGCCACCGGCTTCGTCCAGGAGAACAACAAGGTCCGCAGCTCCAAGCACGAGACCGGCGGCCTACTCTGGGGTCACTGGGATGACGCGGTGGAGGTGATCTGGATCTTTGACGCTTCCGGTCCACCGCCAGACAGCAAGCACGACGCCGGTCACTTCGTGTGCGGAGTGAAGGGGACAGCGAAGGAACACAGGAAGCAGCTCGCCAAATCGCGGGGCGCGTGCGGTTTCGTGGGAATGTGGCACACCCACCCTGACATGCGACCGGTTCAAAGCGGCACGGACATCGCCGGCATGGCGGGGATGGTAGCCGGGTCCGGGCAGAACCAGCGCCGTGCCCTTATGCTGATTTTCGGGCGCGAGAAGGGCCGGGCGGCAGCCGGCATTTACGTCTACGAGAGCCAAGGGGCAGGGCCGGTCGGCGAGTTGGTAACCGTTGAGTCCGGGGCGATGGAACTCGCGACGAAGGTCGTGTAATCCCGCACCCGGACCCTCGGGACCATCGGGCGGTGGATGACCATTTCAGATACCGCGAGCGTTTTCACTCGCTCGGAGGAGCTATGAACGCCGAGTTGATGGCCGCGATGCTCAAGGGGATGGGTCATCCGATCAGCCCGCCCGGATGCACGAGCGATTTCATCGACCACCCGACGCGGCGCGATAAGGCCGTGGAGATCGGCGTCGTTCTCCAACACCGCTTCGCTTTCTTCTACTGGCTGAGGTGGCACGCCGAGCGGAAGCCTTCGCACCCGCCGCCGAACCTGCTCACGATCGACTGGCACGACGACGTGGGCGGGGATTGTGACTTCACCCCCGACGAGATCAAGCAACTCAACCCGACAGACGAGAACGAACTCAGCCTCTTTTGCTGGGCCGGACTCCGTTCGCTCAACGACGGCCAAATCGCTCCGGCCCAATACTTGAACGCGGTCGGGGACGTGTACGTCATCCTAAAGCAGTTCAAGGAAGAGGACAGCACCGAGGACCGACATCGGACACAGGTCGATATGAACGGAACGACGCACGGGATTTTTTACTACGACACACCCGAAGACTTTCTGAAAGCCCACGCTAACGATCCCGTGCATCCGCTCATCCTCGACCTCGATCTGGACTACTTTACTTCGGACGCCAACTCGGGCGAACACGGCGACCAGCAGCGCGTGAGCGACCGCGAGATCAAGAAAGTCGTCTCTCTCGACGGACCGCTCATGCGGTGGATTCTCCCTCGCCTTGACGGGTTCACCATCGCCCTGGAGCCGAAGTACTGCGGCGGAGTCGGCAACTGCGCCCACATCCTCGGTGTCGTCAGTTCAACGCTCTGCGATCCGCCCCTTCTCTCGGCGGGAATGAAGTGGCGGCGATGAAAAGCCCACACGCTCCGGTTTCGGGCATCAAGGTCAACGGCGGGAAGCAGCTCTGGTCAGACGGTTGTCCCGCGCGGCGTCCTGGCCGAGGGCTACGTCTGTTCTTGCAATGCTCCAGGCGATGTCCCGCATCGCCATCGATCTTCAGGACGGAGCAGCACCCGCCTGTCTCTTGTCACGAGCTTCATGCGGCCTTATCGTTTCGGCGCAATCGCCATTCGCCCGATGCGATGACGGAATGCCCTTCGATCTGCTCGGGTAGCGCCGTGCGTCACGGCCCCACACGAGCACGAAGCCACCGTCCGCGATGAGCGTCTGCCCGGTCACCTTTTTCATCGCCGCTTTTCGGAATCGGAGAATTCCAGTAGCGTAACTGCACTTCCAACACGGGTTTAGGTCACCCACTGGGAGCCCCGAACCAGTCAACAACCGACATCGCCCGCCATTAAACGCTTCCGTTACTCTCAAAAAACCTGGAAAATGCTTGTGAGGACCACAAACCCCGTATCGACTTACCGGTTCTGGCCATGACACCAGAACGATTGTCAATCTATTTCGAGACTTCTCCCGCCGTCGGGCTGCTCCGAGCGGAGTATGCTCCCTTTATCCTCTGCTTCCTCTTCGAGCGATTCAAGCGCGCCCACGTGATTGACGTCGCTCATTCAGACTTACTCCCCGCCTTGGCGACATACCAGGAGCGGTTGAACGACTCGGGCTACAGTGTCCTCAGCGCAAAGCCGGAAGACTACCTCCGGATTTGGTCATCCTCGGACAAGCGCTGGCTACGGCGTCACATGGAGGTCGGGCGGGAGGAGGCGCTGTACCGTTTGACGCCGCATTCCGAGGCCGCGATCGAGTTCGTTTCGCAGGCGCTCCAGCAGGATCTGAGCTTCGTCGGCACCGAGTCTCGGCTGCGGCTCGTGATGCAAGCTCTCGAAGAACTGTCGATCAAAGCGTCCGACGATCCGCAGGTGCGCCTGAAATACCTTCGCGACCAGCAAGCGCGAATCGCGGCAGAGATCGAAGAGGTCGAGCAGCACGGGCAGGTGAAAACACTCGCCCCGACCCGCATCCGTGAACAATTCGCGCTCGCAGTCCGCATGCTCCGGGAGTTGCAAGGAGATTTCCGCGCCGTCGAAGAGAAGTTCAAGGAAATCACGCGGCAGGTTCAGCAACGCCAGATGCAAGGCCTCGACCCCCGTGGTGGCATCCTCGGGGATGCGCTCGGTGCCGAAGACGCGCTGAAGAACCAGGATCAGGGCGTCACGTTTTTCGAGTTCCTCAAGTTCATCCAGTCGCCGCAACAGCAAGATCGCCTGAGGGACATCATCGGCCAGTTGACGTGCATGCGCGAACTCACCGATCAAACGGAGGGTCTTGAAACCATTCGCCACATGGTCCGCAGCCTCCTCGACGAGGCCGAGAAAGTCCTCCAGACGACACGACGCCTCTCGGCAAGTCTGCGCCGCCTGCTGGATACTCGCACCCAGCAGGAGCGCCGCCGGGTAACCGACCTTCTTCGTCAAATCCGCATCCACCTCGCCAAGATGTCCGACGACCCTCCCCGCCAAGTCGGTTTCGAGATTGACGGCCCCATCGAACTCTCGGCACCGATGTCGCGCACGGACTGGTCCCCGCCCCTCCGATTCGAACACATCGATCTCGCCGAGCACGTGGCGGATGAGTCGTTGAGGCGAAAGATGTTTTCCCAGCTTCAACAGCTCAATCCGATCGACTGGAACACCATGCGGCGGCGTATTCGCGAGAGCACCGGACTATTTGGGAATCGTACTCTCGGGGCGCTACTGCACGACGAGCCGCCCGAGGGACTGATCGATGTGCTCGGCTACATTCAGATCGCTTGTGAGGACGGGCACCAGGTGTGTACTGACGCGATCGAAGAGGTGATCCTGCCGGACGGTGACTTGGGCCTTACGGTTCTGTCCATTCCCCTGGTGACCTTTGTCGCGGGAGTCGTCTGATGCCTGTTGAACAGGAGACTCAACTGCCGGACTTCGACGACTCGTCGATCGCGGCCGTTCACCTGCTGCAAGGGGTCGTTTACCAAGACGAGGAGCGGACCTGGGATCTCGTCCTCAATCACCGGCCGCGTCTGGACGCGTACTTCGGTCGCATCGGACTTCGCCTCGTGATCGACGAAGGGGAAGGTTTTGCCTTCTTGCGCCAACTCGACGACGGCGAGCTTGAGAACGTGCGGGGCTATGACCAGCTACCCAAGCTGTTTCGCAAAAAGCGTCTCAGCTACGACGCAACGGTCCTTTGCGCCTTGCTTCGGGAAGAACTGCGCCGCTTCGAGGAAGAGGAAGTGGAAAACGCCCGGTGCATCGTCCCGACGGACCAGCTTTTTGAAACATGGAAGGCGTTTTTCCCCGACGTCCATGACGAGATGAAGTTGAAGAAGGCATTGAATGCCGCCCTTTCGACGCTCGAAGAATTGAAGTTCGTTCGTGAGTTCTCCAAGGTGCCGGAGGAGTGGGAAATTCGCCGCATCCTCAAAGCCCGGCTGCCGACCGCCGAACTGGAACGGCTCCTCTCAGAGCTGGCCACAGAATCAAAAGCCCGCGAGCACCGCGCGGCTGGAGAGCATCATGATTGACCTGCGCCCAAAGACTCACGAGCTGAATGGCCGTGCTCCCGCGGACTCCGAGCATCTCGCCCGGGCCGGTGCCGAGTCCGAGCCCGTGTTGCCGGGCTATCGCCTGCACCGACTGGAGGTTTTCAACTGGGGCACTTTTGACGGTGTCGTGCATACGATGACGCTCGAAGGCCAGACCAGCCTTCTGGTCGGGAAGAACGGCGGCGGGAAGTCGACACTGGTCGATGCCCTGCTTACTCTGCTGGTCAAGCCCGGCAAAACTCGCAATTACAATTTGGCAGCCGGGGCGAAACAGACTGAGCGGTCCGAGAAGTCCTACATTCTCGGCGCGTTTGACCGGCGTAGCCAGGAAGCAACCAACCGGGGCGAGGTGCAGTACCTCCGTAACCACGCAACCCACTCGATCCTCCTCGCCTCCTTCCGCAACCGCGGGAGCGGCAAGGTATTCACACTGGCCCTCATCCTCTACCTCAAGGATGGCGCTTCTGAGCGGCTGTATTGTTTCTCCAACGACGAGCGTTCGATTGCTCGCGACATGTCCGGCCTGAAAGGCATCGACAAATTGGCCCAGGAGATGAAGCGGCGCGGCTTCAAATCGACCACTAGCTACTCGGAGTATTTCGAGTGGTTCCGCAAACTTACCGGCCTGAAGGACCAGGCAATGGACATGTTCAACCAGACCGTCGCCGTCAAGGACATCCAGCGGCTAAATGATTTCATCCGCAAGCACATGCTGGAGGCCAAGCCCTGGGGCGAGAAGGTCGATGAACTGTTCAGGCACTTCAAAGACCTGAGCGATGCCCACCGCGAACTCGAACGGGTCAGGCAGCAACGCGACTTGTTGCTGCCCATCGAGAAACGCGGTGCCGAATACAATCTTCGGGCAGACCAACTCCAGAATGAAGATCGGCTCCTCGCTGCTGAAGAGTGCTATTTCCCAACGCGGATTATTGAGTTGATGGAGCCGGAGGTCGTTCGTTGCCAGGCCGAGTTGAAGCGCGTCCGTGGCGATCAGCAACGGCTGAAGTCGGAAATCGACAGCGGACTGGAACAGTGCCGAAAGCTGAAGAACGAGATCGACCAGGCGGGCGGGGAGCGAATGCGCGAGATCCCCGGATTGATCGACACGCACGCCGCAAAGGCCGAAGCCAAGCGGGCCGAGTCCACCCGGCTACACAACGCCTTGTCCAAGGCGGGCATCAACGAAGCCATCGCCAGCGCTGCGGCATTCGAGAGCGTGCGAACCCGGCTTGCGCCATTGAAAGAGCAGTTAAGCAAAGAGGCTGCCCTCGCCAAGGAACAGTGGGGGAAGGCCATCGAATCACGAGTCGAGCCCTTCCGCTTGAGGCGTGAAGCCGAGGAAGAGCTGCAACTATTGAAAAAGCGACAAGGCAATCTGCCGCCTGCCTACGTTCTCATGCGGCAGCACCTGTGTGAAGAACTGAACCTGACCGAGCGAGACTTGCCGTTCGCTGCCGAACTGATCGCGGTCAAGCCGGACCAACAGGAGTGGGAAGCTTCCATCGAGATGGCCCTTCGGAATTTTGCGCTCAGCCTGCTCGTGCCGCAACGGCACTACCAGATCGTCAGCCGCGCTATCGAATCGACACGCCTGCGCGACGCCCAGGGATACGGGCAGAAACTCGTCTACCACGAGGTTGCAGCTTCGCAGCAAACTGGGACTCCGCAACCCGGACCCCAATCGCTGTATTGGAAGCTCAACTTCCGTGACAACGGCTCTCCACTGCTGCCGTGGGTAAAGGCAGAGTTGCAAGCGAATTTCAACATCCGCTGCTGCGATACGATCGAAGAGTTGCAGCAAACACATGGCCGGGCCATGACCCGCAACCGCCACATGAAACAGGGCAAGTCGCGGCACGAAAAGGACGACCGAGATCGTGTTGCAGACCCGCGCTTCTTCGTGCTCGGCTGGGATAATAAAGATAAAAAGCAGCGGTTGGCTGAGACCATCGCAACCCTGACACAAAAGATCGCGCATATCGACTCACAGGCCGAACTGCTTGACCAAGCCGGCAAGCGCCTCGCCAATCGCCTCCACCACCTCGATGAGGCGGGTGGGACCAAGAGCTTTCTTGACATCGACTATTTCAGCCACGACCAGCAGATCGCCGAATTGCGGAATGAACTGAAAGCCTTCCAGGAAAACAACGACACGATTCGCCTCCTCAACCAACGTCTTGCCGAGAACCAGGAAGTGGTCGCGGCGCTCGAACGTAACCGTGAACAGTTGCTTCGCGACGAAGAGTCAATCAAACGCGACATTGCCGACGGCCAGCGCGTCATGGAATCGCACGGCCGGGTTGTGGCGACCAGTAGGGCAAATGGTTCGTTTGCGTTGCACGAGGCGTGCTTTCCCGACCTCGACCGTATGCTTGCAGGGAATCCGCTATCCCTGACCAACTTCGGGCAGCTTCCAGAAACGTTTCGTCGCTCGCAAGGCCTGAAAGTCCGCCAACTGAGGGAAGACCTGAAACCCTTGGAAGAGGCAGTCCGCAAGGCCATGTTCAAGTTCCTTAAGGATAACCCGGAGGAGAAGTTCGACCTGGAGGACTCCATCGAGTACCTCGCCGACTACCTGAAGCTGCTGGAACGCATCCAAGCCGAAGACCTGCCGCGGTTCGAGGAGCGTTTCAAGCTTCGACTCAACGAGAAAGTCGGCCAAGAAGTCGGCGTACTGCGAGGCAACCTCAACAACGAGCGTTCCGAAATCGACGCGCGCATCAAGCTTCTGAACGACTCACTGCGAAAGGTGCCCTTCGGGAACGGCTCACACATGAAGCTCGTGGCAAGACCGGTTCACGATCTGGAAATCAACACGTTCCGCAAAGACCTGGATGCCTGCGTAACCGGCCAGTTCGAGGGTACGCCCGCAGCCGACGAAGCCCGCTTCAAGCAGATCGAATCGCTGATCAACAAATTGCGTGAGGAGGAGCGCTGGCGACTGAAAGTGACCGATGTCCGCAATTGGTTCGACTTCGCCGCCGTCGAAATCGACGGCGCGACCGAACAAGAACGCAGCTACTACGACGACAGCGCGGGCCAGTCGGGAGGCGAGAAGGCCAAACTTGCTTTTACCATCCTCATCGCCGCAATTGCGTTCCAGTACGACCTCGATCCCGAGAGCGCCAAGAGCAACCGATTCCATTTCGTGGTCGTCGATGAAATGTTCTCGCGCGTTGATGATGCCAATTCGGCCTACGCGCTCGAACTGTTCCGGAAATTCGGCCTACAGCTCTTGATTGTTGCCCCGCTCGACGCCAAGGCGCGCGTAACCGAGCAATTCGTTGGCTGTTATTTACATGTATTCAAGGATGAGGAATCGAATCGGTCGCAGGTTCTCCAGATGACAGCGCGGGAATTTAACGAGGAGACGAGCAATGACGACGTATTGCCTCGTAAGTCTCGCTGACGGGAGGTTGCCGTGATTCATCCCGACGCCCTGCGCACGAAGGCGGACAATCTGTACCCGGTATTCCTTCGCTCGTGGCTGTCGGACGAACCCTTCTTTCCACGAGCAATCCCCACAAATCGACAGCTTGACCCCACTGACCACGCGGGAGCCATTGCGGCCATTGCCGCGCTCCGCGATGGCTCGAAGGAGGTCCGCGGTTTTGGCTACACGGTTGTGTGGCGAGAAAAGCGATCGCACGCGTTCGGTCGCAATCCCTTCCCCGAGCGAATTGTCTTTGAAACACAAGAGGACTTCCTTCGGTTCATTGGCAAGCAGTCGGAGTTCTCGGGGTTCTCGGCCGCGGTTGGCCGACTTCGTTCTGAGTTCCCCGAACTCGACAGTTGGATCTCGTCGCACAGGCAACTACTCATCGAAGTGGAACCGGATCTGGATGGCTTGCTGCACGTCCTTCGGTACTTCCGCGCCAATCCCCGGCCCGGCTGCTTCGCGCGCGAACTGCCGCTACCAATTGACACAAAGTTTGTCGAACGCCAAGAGCGCGTCCTGCGTGATTGGCTCGACCTTCTTCTCCCACCTGCTTCGATTCACAGCCACGAA